>NZ_JALQEB010000030.1:0-364902 GCF_023630905.1 Caballeronia sp. ATUFL_F1_KS4A
GGCTGCCTAAAGAGTGCCCTCATAGGCCCAACCGGGCTTGGCTCGCGCACGGTCCGCCTCGTCGCACCACACAACAAACTGGTTCAGCACCAAACAGCTCCAGCCCGCTTCGCGGCCGACCGGTCAATCGGGTCCGCGCGTGCTTCTCTACTAACGTCTCCATCTCACTGCAATCGCCGCCCTTTGGTTTCCCTTGCGGACCCGGCGGCAGCGCGTAGCGCTGTGCCGAAGCTCTTTCGTGCTGAACCAGCGGCCATCTAAAACTAGCTCGTCAGACCGTGCGCGATCCAAGCCCGATTGGTCCTTTGAGGGCGACACTTAGGCGAGTGCCATCGAGGACGAGAGAACTACCCAAATTGCGTGTGACCGCGGGCTTGAAAAGCTGCTTTCTTTGCCTACTTTCTTTGCAGCAGCAAAGAAAGTAGGTGCCGCCCCGCACAGGGGCAACGCTAATAGACCACTAAAAAAACGGGATCCGGCGAAAACAAAACCTAAGCCACCTGCGCCGCCTGTCCCCCCAAATAAGCCTCGATAACCTTCTCATTAGCCTGAATCTCGGAAGGCTTCCCTTCGGCGATTTTCTGCCCGAAGTCCAGCACGGAAACCGTATCGCAAACGCTCATCACCACATCCATATGATGCTCGATCAACACAAGCGTGATGCCATGATTGCGCACCTTGCGAATGATCGCGACGAGTTCGCGAATATCCGGCGCGGTCAATCCGGCCGCGGGTTCATCGAGCAGAAGCAATTGCGGATCGAGCGCCAACGCACGCGCGATTTCAAGCAGACGCTGCTTGCCGTAGGGCAGATTGCGCGCTTCCTCTCCGGCGACATGCTCCAGGCCCACAAAACGAAGCATGTTGAACGCACGCTCACGCGCCGCGCGCTCTTCGCGCCGATATCGCGGACTCATCACGCCGACATCCGCGATGTTCGATCTGAACGTGTGATGCAAGCCGACGAGCACATTCTCCAAAGCCGTCATCTCGCCGAAGAGCTGCACGTTCTGAAACGTCCGAGCGATGCCCGACAGCGCAATCTTCGACGACGTACGCCCCGCGAGCGATTGCCCCTCGTATTCGATCGCGCCAGCAGTCGGGACATAGATGCCCGTCAGCACGTTCATCATCGTGCTCTTGCCGGAACCGTTGGGACCGATGAGGCCGTGGATCGTGCCGCGCTTCACAGTGAGATTCACATCGTTCAACGCCTTCAGGCCGCTGAACTGCATCAGCACGCCGCGCACGTCGAGGATCGTATCCGCGCCTTCCGTATCGACCGCCGCGACGGCATCGTCCTGGCGCGTATGGCTCGCGAGCTCATCGGTATCGACCTTCGTCACGCGCACGCGGCCAAGGTTCAGCGTCTTGCGCACGAAGCCGACGATGCCATCCTGCAGGTAATAAACGACGAGCAGGATCATCAGACCGAAGATGGTCAGACGCCAGTCGGTGAGCGCCTCGATCCAGAACGAAAACACCGCGAGTCCCGCCGTGCCGACGATCGGCACCGCAACGCGCTGCGGCGTCGTGGTCTTCTTCGCGAGCGCAAGCGCGGCGCCCGCGACGACGACGACCGCCAGCGCCGTCGCGACGACGCGGAAGTTGGAGATATCGTCGAGCAGCTTGGGTAACATGACGATCACCGTCGAACCGATGATCGCGCCCGTGCGCGTCTTGCGTCCGCCCATGATGATGGCGAGCAGGAAGAGGATGGTCAGTTCGAAGTTATAGGTGTTAGGCGAAATGTATTGCTCGGAATACGAGTACAGGCAGCCCGCGAGGCCCGCGAATCCCGCACTGATTACGAATGCAATTACCTTGTAGCGATACACCGACACGCCCATGCAGTCCGATGCGATGGGGCTGTCGCGCAGCGCTTCGAATGCGCGCCCGAGATGCGACTTCAGCACGCGATGCACGACGATCAGCGACACGACGAGCAGCGCCGCGACGAGCCAGTAGTACTGCACCTCGTCGAGCCTGTGTCCCGCGAACATCGGCTTCGGGATCTTGAGACCCATCGGTCCGTTGGTGAGGAAATCCATCTCGTTGATGAGAATCTGGATGATCGTGCCGAACGCGAGCGTCACCATCGCGAGATACGGACCGGACACGCGCAGCGCGGGCAATGCAAGGATCGCGCCGAAGCCGGCTGTGATCAGAATCGAAAGCGGCGCGGTCAGATAGAACGGCATGCCGAGCTTGATGAACAGCACGCCCGCCGTGTATGCGCCCACGCCGAACAATCCCGCGTGACCGAGCGACACTTGCCCCGTGTAACCCACGACGATATCGAGCCCGAACAGCAGGATCGCGTAGATCATGATGGTTTCGACGAGGTGGATGTAGTACGGATTGCCCGACGCCACCGGGAAAATTGCGAGTGCGGCGAGTCCGACGAGCGCCGCGATCCAGTTTTTTGTTTTCATCGTCGCCGCCTCAGACTTTCTTGATCGCCGTCTTGCCGAAGAGACCTGCGGGCTTGACCGCGAGCACGATCAAGAGCAGCACGAGTCCCGGCACGTCCTTGTAGCCGGTGGAGATATAGAAGCCGGTCGTCGTCTCTGCGATGCCCAGGATCATCCCGCCGACGATGATGCCCATGCCGCTCGACAAGCCACCGATGATCGCCACGGCAAACGCCTTGAGGCCGAGCACCGCGCCCATCGTCGCGCCGGTCAATGTCAGCGGCGCGATCAAAACCCCTGCAAATGCAGCGGTCAACGAGGAAAGCGCATATGAAAACGTGATGACGAGGCCGGTGTTGATGCCCATGAGCGACGCTGCATCGCGATCGTTCGCGGTCGCGACCACGGCCTTGCCGAAGATCGTCTTGCGGTTGAAGAACTCGACCGCGAGCATCATCACGAGCGCGCCGCCGACGACGAGCAGTTCCATCGGCAGCACGTTTGCGCCGAAGACCTTCAGTGGCGCTTCGGGCAGGGGCGAAGGAAAGCGCAGATCGTCGCGGCCCCCGACGTTTTCCGCGACGTTCTTGAAGATGATGCCGAGCGCGATCGTCGACATGATCCAGCCGAACTCGGACTTGATCTTGATGGCGGGCCGCACGCCGATGCGTTCGACGAACGCGCCCTGCGTGAGGCCGAAGAGACACACGAGCGGAATCATCAGCCAGTAGTTGACGCCAGCGGATACGAGCGTGAGGCCGACGAGCGCGCCGAGCATCAGGGCATCGCCCTGGCCGAAGTTCAGCGTGCCGGATGTGGCGAAGGTGAGTTGATAGCCGAACGCGATCACGGCGTAGATCATGCCGAGTGCTATGCCGCTATAGACGAGTTGAAGGAGGATCATGGTCGGGGTTTTTCTTGTGCAGGTCTGCGCTTCTTGAGATTCCTGATTTCGCTTCGGTCTATAGCTTTTGCGTGATGCTGTTTTGCTGGATCGCGTTTTCGTGTCGGCTCGGTGTCGTCGCCGGATCCCGCTCTCGCGTCGGTCTATTAGCACTGCCCCTGTGCGGGGCGGCACTCACTTTCTTTGCTGCTGCAAAGAAAGTAAGCAAAGAAAGCAGCTTCCGATACGCCCGCGGTCACACGCAATTTGGGTAGTCCTCTCGTCCTTCGTGGGCTGCCTAAAGAGTGCCCTCATAGGCCCAACCGGGCTTGGCTCGCGCACGGTCCGCCTCGTCGCACCACACAACAAGCTGGTTCAGCACCAAATAGCTCCGGCCCGCTTCGCGGCCGACCGGTCAATCGGGGATGCATGTGCTTCTCTACTAACGCCTCCATCTCACGGCACTCGCCGCTCGCCGGTTTCCCTTGCAGACCCAGCGGCAGCGCGTAGCGCTGTGCCGAAGCTCTTTCGTGCTGAACCAGCGCCCTTCGAAAACTGGTTCGTCAGACCGTGCGCGAGCCAAGCCCGATTGGTCCTTTGAGGGCACTCTTTAGGCGAGTGCCATCGAGGACGAGAGAACTACCCAAATTGCGTGTGACCGCGGGCTTGAAAAGCTGCTTTCTTTGCCTACTTTCTTTGCAGCAGCAAAGAAAGTAGGTGCCGCCCCGCACAGGGGCAACGCTAATAGACCACTAAAAAAACGGGATCCGGCGATATAAAAAAATCAATTCGAAGCAGTAGTGGTCTGCTTGGACCGCAGAGTCCCGCCGCCTTTCTTATCGGCGTCATACGCATAGATCACCCGCCCGCCCTTCACCTCCCCGATAACCGGCACATTCGGCGTAATAGCCTCGTGATCGCCCTTCGTAAAGGGCTTGTCGTACACCATCACGACACCTTCCACCTTAGTGTTCAAATTCTCGAGCGCTTCCTTGACCTTCGGCCCATCCGTCGTCCCCGCCTGCTTGATGGCCGCAGCAAGCAAATACACCGAGTCGTAACCTTGGGCAGCAGAAACCGGCGAATCGATCCGCTCGTTCTTCGGCTTGAATTCCTTCAGATAAGCCTCGATGAAGGCCTTGCGCTTCGGCGTGTTCGCTTCCTGAATGAAAGTCTGCGGCATGCGCGCACCTTCGCCGTTAGTGCCGGCATTGTCGATGTAATTGGCCATCGAAAGCGTCCAGCTACCGATCAAAGGCACCTTCCATCCAAGCTTGGCCATGCCGTTCGCGATCTGCGCAAGCTCGGGCCCGATGCCGTAAGTCAGCACCGCTTCCGCACCCGCCTCCTTCGCCTTCAGCAACTGGGCCGTCATGTCGACGTCCTTGATGTTGAACTTCTCCACGGCGACGGGCTTCACGCCTTTCGCGGCAAGCGCCTTTTCCAGATCCTCGCGGCCGAGCTGGCCGTAGTTGGTCGAATCGGCGAGAATCGCGACCTTCTTGAAGCCACGCTTCGTCACCGCTTCCTCGACGATCATCGGTGCCTGAATGCGATCGGCGGCAGCGTTGCGGAACACGTAGTTATCGGGCTGATCGTCGAATTGCTTCGTCACCACCGTGCCGGTCGCGACATTGTTGAACACCGGAATCTTCGCTTCCTGAAAGAAGCGCTGCGATGCGAGCGCTACGCCCGTGTTGATATAGCCGACAACCGCGACAACCTTCTCCTTGTTGATGAGCTCCTGCGCGATCTGCACGCCGCGCTCGTTCTTCGCTTCGTCATCGCGCTCGACCAGCACGATCTGACGCCCAAGCACGCCGCCCGATTTGTTGATCTCGGCGGTGGCAAGACGCACGCCATCGCGCATGCTGACACCCATGGAAGACGAACCGCCCGTGAACGGACCATCGACGCCGATCTTGATCGGGTCGGCCGCGTGCGCCAACGAGAAAACGCCGAACGCGAGCGTGCTCGCAATGAGCTTCATCTTCATGTGTGTCTCCGTCGCCTGATTCGTTATTTGAAAGTCCCATGCAACGCGGCGAATTTCGCAATGCCTTTTAAACGCATTCCGCGTTATCGATTACATAGACTGTGAGCGAGTTTAGAAAAATGTAAGGATATGACCATATTCGGACATACCCGAAGAGCACGAGCGTTAGCCCACACCCGATGCATCGCAACTGTGCAAAGCCCGGCATAACCCGGAAAAGATGCGAATTTAGACAGCATCCCAAAGCGTTTTCATGGCTTTCGAAACGGAGAAAACAGCGGGTATACGCGTAACGCCAAAGAAAAAAACGCGCGGCATCCCGGAGGATGACCGCGCGTAACCTTGCGCACTCTTCAGGCTATCGCAGCGATGACAGCGTTTGCGCGATGCACTTGTTATCGCGGCGCACCGGTTTCGATCGCGTGCGCGAACTGACGCAGCACCGCGCCCGATGCATCGGTGACGGCCCAGAACGTCATGCCATCGTGATTCCAGCGCGCGAGCGCGTAACCATCGTCGGATTGCGTGACGACCGGCTCCGTCTTCGCTTCGCCCTTGCGCTCGGGAAATACGTACACGTCGATCGGATGCTTCAGGTAGCGATACACGACGACCGCCACCGGCCGATGATCGATGTAATCCAGCCGTCCGCCGACGAGCGCGAAGCCCGGACCCGCCGGATCGATCACCGGCGGCGCATAGTCGATCCGGCCGTTGAACCACGGCTTCACCGTGTGCTTGTCGCTGGACAACACGTCGATCGGACGATCCGACATCAGCGCGCGCACATGGCTCGACACGATCTCCTGCGCGATGGGCGAGCCCGTCGATACGGACGAGACGAGCGGCAGCGCCTGGAACCACAGCATCGTGCCGAGCACGAGCGCCGAGAGCGTCGCGCCCGCGAATGCGCCGCCGAAGAACGGCCACGGCGCGGCAAACGGATTGCGCGAGCCGCGTTTCGCCGGACGCGCCGGCTCGCGCCTGCACGCCTCTTCCTCGGCCTGAGCCCGCACGCGCGCCAGCACTTGCGTGCGCAGATGCACCGGCGCGCGCTGATACAGCGAACCATCGGTAAGCCTCGCATCGAGCGAGGCAATGTCGTTATTTTCCATTTCCCGACTCCTCTGCGTGACCCGGTCCCGCGCGGCGCACGAGGCGCACGCTCGGCTTGTCCTGCCCGCCCTGGGCCGCGCGCACCGCCCCCGCCAGCATCTTGCGGCCGCGCGCGAGCCGTGACATCACCGTGCCGATCGGCACGCCGGTCACGGAAGCGACTTCCTTGTAGCTCATGTCTTCGAGTTCGCGTAACACCAGCACCTCGCGAAAGGCGATCGGCAGCGCCTCCAGCGCGCGATGCACCAGATGAATTTCGTCGCGGCGCACGGCGAGCGTTTCGGGATCGGCCGCGCCTTCCTCCGACCATCCCGGCAAGGCTTCGTCGCCGCCCAGTTCCTCGTCGTAGGGCGTCGCGTCGGCGAGTTGCACGCGCCGCCGCCATTCCGTGAACCACGTATTGCGCACGATCGCGAGCAGCCACGCACGCGCGTTCGCCTCCTCGCCGCCTTCGAATCCGCCGAAGAAACGGAACGCGCGCAGATAGGCTTCCTGCACGACATCGTCGGCATCGTTCGCGCTGCCCGACAGCCAGCGCGCGAGGTTGTACGCGGCGTCCAGATGCGGCATCACCGTCGCTTCGAAGCGCGCGTGTGCCGCCTCGGCGTCCGCCTGGCCGCGGCGCCCGGACCTGTCTTCTTTCGACCTGCCTGGCCACATCGCGCGGGTCTCCTTTCCACAATCACGTTCGGAAAACTTCGTTCGGGCGCGGCGGCATCGCTTTTCCGCGCCTTCCCATCCGTTACTCCTCACGCGGGCGCTTTATTCCCGTTTGCAACGGCGACTCAAAAAAATATAGCGGGAATATCCCGCCGCATTCGCTGGTTCGATGGACGGATGCCAACGCGATCCTGCCCGCCGCAACGGGCATCGCCGGCTTCGCGCCCATGCACCGACCGCCGTGGGCCCGACTTCACCGATTCGAACGACAAGAACCGCGGCCGTCATCATCAAAGGAACCATCATGAAACCCGACCCGAACGCACTGCCGCCCGCGCAGCAACGCGACGAACTCGACGAGCACGGCAAGCGCCGCCGCACCGCACTTTCGTGCATGGCCTGGGCGGGCGCCGGCGTCATCTGGACGGTGAGCGGCGGCGTGCCCGTTTCGCGCCTGATCTCTTCGGCGGAAGCGGCCGAGCAGACCGGCTCGTTCAGCTTCGTGCAGATCAGCGACAGTCACATCGGCTTCAACAAGGATCCGAACACGGAGCCGACGAGCACGCTCGAAGAAGCCATCAACCGCGTGAGCGCGATGGAAAAACGCCCCGCGTTCATGATCCACACGGGCGACATCACGCATCTGTCGAAGCCCGCGCAATTCGACACGGCGACGCAGATCATCGGCAAGTCGGGCATGGACGTGCATTACGTTCCCGGCGAGCACGACGTGCTGGTCGAAGAAGGCAACGCGTTTTTCGACCGCTTTTCCGGGCAATACGGCAAAGGCAGCACGCGTCACTGGTACAGCTTCGATCAGGGCGGCGTGCATTTCATCGGCCTGACCAACGTGATCGACCTGAAGGGCGGCGGCCTCGGCTTTCTCGGCGATGCGCAGCTCGCGTGGCTCAAGGCGGATCTGCAGGGCAAATCGAGCAGCACGCCGATCGTCGTGTTCGCGCACATTCCGCTGTGGGCGTTGTATCCGCAATGGGGATGGGGCACCGACGACAGCGCGCAGGCGCTCGCGCTCTTGAAACGCTTCGGCTCGGTAACGGTGCTGAACGGCCACGTCCATCAGGTGGCGCAGAAAGTGGAGGGAGAGATGCGCTTTTATTCGGCGATGTCGACGGCGTTTCCGCAGCCCGCGCCGGGCGCACCGTCCGGTCCGGGGCCGATGAAAGTGCCATCCGAACAATTGCGCACGATGCTCGGCCTGCGCGAAGTCACGCATATCGCGGGACGCGGGCAACTTGCCGTCACCGATACGTCGCTCGCGGGGGTGCAGTCATGATCGCATCGACGATTGCGCACTACGTTTCGCCCGACAATCTCCGCCCGCTCGCCGGCAAGCTGCTGCGCCAGGCCGCGCTTGCGCTGGTCGTGAAAGGCGTCATCGGCGTGGCGATTCCGTCGGCGTGCGCGGCAGAACCCGCGCAACAGGTCGCGCTGGCGAACGCGCCGACCGTTTCCATCGACAACTTCGCGTTCAATCAGGCGACGATTACCGTGCCCGTCGGTACGAAGGTGACGTGGGTGAATCACGACGACATGCTGCATACCGTCGCCGACGAGGGAAAGAGCTTCAAGTCCGATCCGCTCGACAGCGGCGACAGCTTCTCGCATGTGTTCGACAAACCGGGCACGTACAAGTACTTCTGTTCGCTGCATCCGCACATGACGGGGACGGTCGTCGTGCAATGAGTCGCGTCAGCCGCGCGCCTTCGCGATCGCGGCGAGATTGCCCTCGCCGAATCCGTGATGCCCGCGCCGCTCGACGATCTCGAAGAACATGTCGCCGGGCTTGCGCTCGACGAACGTCTGCAGAAAAAGCTGCGGCGTGCCGTCTCCGAGAATCTCGCCGTCGACGAGAATGCCGCGCGTGCGCAGCTTTCCGATGTCGAGACCGTGGCCCGGCAGACGCTCGTCGATCTCGTCGTAATAGCGCGGCGGCGGCTGCAGGAAGCGCACGCCACGCGCCATCAATGCATCGACGGAAGCGAAAATATCCGCCGATGCCAGCGCGATATGCTGCACGCCCTCGCCTTCGTGATCGGGCAGATATTGCTGCATCAGATCCGTGCGATAGGTGCCTTCCTCGTACACCGGAATGCGGATCGAGCCGCACGGCGAAAGCGTGACGGCGGAATCCTGCGAGACGTGCCAGTCTGGATGCACCTGATGAATCTCCGAGAAGTGCAGCACTTCCCGATAGAAATCGAGCCATTCCTGAATGCGGCCTGCGCCGACCGTCTGCGTGAAGTGGTCGACTTCGAGCAGGCCGGTGCCGTTGAGATCCGCGCGTGCTCCCGGAATCGGACGAAAGTCGATGTCGTAGATCGATGTCTCGCCGCTGTTCTTGCCCGGCCAGTGATCGACGAAATAGATATGGGAATCGCCGATGCCTTGAATCGCCGGAATCGCAAGCTCGTTCGGGCCGATTTTTTCGCCCTCGAAATCCCACGCGCCGTATTCGAGCGCGCGCTCGTGGGCGACCTGCGCATCGAGCACGCGAATGCCGATCGCCGCGATGCCGACGCCATGCGACTCGGCAAAGCGCGACGCGAACGAATCCGGCTCCGCGTTCAACAGAAAATTCATGCTGCGCTGGCGAAAGAGCGTCACCGCCTTGCTGATGTGCTGCGCGACGGGCACGAAGCCGAGCGTCTCGAACAGTCGGGCGAGCCCTTCAGGATCGGGGCTGGAAAACTCGACGAACTCCAGCCCCGCGATGCCGAGCGGATTGTCGCCGAGGTTCGAATCGGGCGTCGCGCGGGCGGAGGAAGAGGAGTCGGGCTGGGTCATCGGCAATACCTCGAAAATGTACGATCTGGTTCACGGACGCAAAACTACCACGACCTGCTGCTTCCGTGCGACCGGCGGCTTCATCCAAATGGCCGCGACGATGCGCCTAGAGTAGCGGCAGCGGGATTGCCGTGTCAAAGCCGGGGCCGCCCGACGCGTCCCGGCCGATCGTACGCGCCTTCAGGCGGCGAGGCGCGCCGCGCTCATCGACGGACGCTTCGCTTGCGGCGGAAACACGTTCCAGGTGCCGTCGTCATGGCGGAAGAAGATGATCGCGAGCGGGCCGCCCGGATGCTGCGCCTCGATGCAGACGTAGCGCGCGCCGGTGACATGCGAACGGCACAGACGCACGACGCGTGCCGGATGCGCGGCAGTCGGGGCGAGCCATTTGTCGACGGCCCAGTGCAGCGAGTTTTCGGTGGTTTGCATGATGGTCTCCTCGGAATCGATCGGCAAAACGTGAGGTTCAGGCTGCGAGCGCCACATTCATGCGGCGGCGGCGTTCGGCGGCGACATAGGCGCGGAAGAGTCCCGCCACGGCTCTGACGGCCGCGTGGGGATCGATGAAGCACGCTTGCACCTGACGGCTGCGGGCGCGGCCGTCGAGGCACCACGTAACGAAGTGCTCGCAGTTGTTGGTGAGCAGGTGATAGTTGTCTTCGCCGAGGCGGCTGCGGGCGCGGCGCACCGCTTCCATGCCGACGAACTTCGCGGCCGGGTTCTGGCGGATCGTGACTTCATGACCGGCGGCGAACTGCTCGACCGGGACTTCCTCGACCGGGCCGCGATGCAGCGACTTCGCGAAACCGGCATAGTGGATGACCATGCCGTTGCCGGCGTAGATGCCGTGATGTTCATAGCCGGAACGGCGCGTGACGAGTTCGGTGCCGAGCGCGGGTTCGTCGTCGAGCGAGAAGCCGTTCGCGGCGGCTTGCTGTTCGATCAGTCCGATTTGCTGGATGGTTGACATGGCTGGCTCCGATTTTTCTTTGCCTGGCGCCAGGTGTTTGTTCGGCGCCGGGTTGCCTAGCCTTTTGCATCTTCCTTGCCAGTGTCGATAAGTCATTGATTACGCGTGGTTATTGCGGAATCGGGAGCGTGTTTCGACGGCGTTGTGTTTTTCATCGGCCAACAGTTTTCTTGCGCGTTTGTTGGACCTGCTGCACCAGAATTCGCGTCGTGCGGGCCGATCGGACGCGCGCCGCGTGTGTTGGTTATGCGGCGCGACGCCAACATCGCTTGTTGGCGACGATCCAACGGATGCGATTCGGCATGCAGCCAGCCCCGTTTGGCCGATGCCGCCAGAACGCCGTCCCATCGGCGATTCGGACGCAATCTCCGCCATTTGGCGTGCGTCGGCATGGGCCTTGCATTGATCCGTGCGTCCTGCTCACAGGCCATCCCGGAGAAACGACATGTGCGCCTTGACCGTCAGCGATCTCGAATACGACCGCGTGCTGGATCACGCGGCGATGTCGGCCATCAGCGGCGGAGGCGGTGCGCCGTGGGTGTTCGGCTGGATCACGCCTTTCGTGGAGCGTTCATCGGGCGGCGGGGCCGCAGCCGGCGCGATTACCCTGATCGATGTGACCAACAACATCTACGCGGTCACGAACAACATCACCAATAACGTGACGAACATCACGGTCGGCCAGATGGTCAATCAGTTTCAGAACGTCGCGGTCAGCAATACGGGCAACGGCGCGAGCCTTACCGTCAGCCCGAATTCGGTCGCGGGGAATCGCGCGGGCTAAAGCGGTGCAGATCAAGATTCGCTTCGGACGCGCGTTGGTACACAATGAGCGGGATCGTCCGCAAGGCCCGCCCGACGCCGCGTCACCCAGCATTCCGGAGGTTGCCGTGACCTTCACCACCGAGTTTCGATGGACATCCGCCGCCCGCACCGACACGGGCTGCGTCCGGCAGATCAACGAAGACGCGCTGCTCGATGCGCCCGAGCGCGGACTGTGGGCCGTCGCCGATGGCATGGGCGGCCACGCGGTCGGCGATCTGGCGAGCCGGATGGTGATCGAGAGCCTCGCGAAGGTATCGCCGGCGAACGATCTTGCGGGCACCATCGCCGATGCCCGCGCGCGTCTTCTCGACGTGAACGACAAGCTGCGTGCGGAAGCGGCGCGGCGCCAGGTGTCGCGCATCGGCAGCACGGTCGTCGTGCTCGCTGCGCGCGATGGCGCGTGCGGTTATGTATGGGCCGGCGACAGCCGCATCTATCTGCTGCGCCAGGGACGGCTCGTGCAGCTCACGCGCGATCACAGCCACGTCGAGGAACTGAAGGCGCGCGGGCAACTCACGGCGGAAGAAGCGCTGCATCATCCGGCGCAGCATCTGATCACGCGCGCGGTCGGCGCGCTCGATGTGCTCGAACTCGACGAGAACACGCTCGCCCTGAACGACGGCGATACGTTCCTGCTATGCAGCGACGGTTTATCGAACGAAGTCAGCGAAGCCGAAATGATGAGCGAGCTCGCGCCGGGCAATTGCGATGTCGCCGCGCAAAGGCTGCTGGAAATCGCGCTCGCGCGGGGCGGGCGCGACAATATTTCAGTGGTCGTCGCGCATGCGGTCGATTTGATGGCGACGGATAAGACGCAGGTGAATCCGTCGATATAAAGGCGGCTCAACCGCCCGCCTCCTTGTTCTTCTGCGCCGCGGCTCGAAACTCCTTCGAATGCAGCCCGTGCTTTTTCAAAAGCATCTGCAGATGCGAGCGGTTCATCTCGTACCGTCTCGCAAGCTCGGCCACCGTTCCGCCGGTTTCCTGCAAGCCTCGTTCGAGAAACGCGCGCTCCGCTTCGTCGCTGGCGACGCGCTTCGCTTCCGCGAGCGAGCTCGCCGTCGCGATGCCGTTTCCGCTCGCCGCCGGCCCGCCCATTGCGAGCGAGAGCGATGACTTCGGCCGTATGTCGACCGGCAGATGATCGATGTCGGCCATATCGCCCGCAAGACACGCGAGCCGGTACACCACGTTCCGCAACTCGCGGATGTTCCCCGGATAGTCATAGTTGCGCAGAAAATCCCGTAGCCGCGGCGACAACTTCACCGGCCGGCGCTTCAATGTCGCGGCCGCTTCGTCGCCGAAATACGCGAGCAGCAGCGGAATTTCATCGCGCCGTTCACGCAAAGCAGGCAGCGTCAGATGAATGACGCTCAGCCGATAAAACAGATCCTCGCGAAAACGCCCCTCGTCGCAGAACTTGCGCAAGTTGCGATTCGTTGCCGCGACGATGCGCGTATCCACCGCGATGGGCTCGTCCGAACCCACGCGCTGAATTTCATGCGCTTCCAGTACGCGCAACAGCTTCACCTGCCCCTGCAAAGGCAGTTCGCCGATCTCGTCGAGAAAGATCGTGCCCGTGTGCGCGCTTTCGAATTTTCCCTTGCGATCATTGCTCGCTCCGGTGAACGCGCCCTTGCGATGCCCGAATAGTTCGGACTCCAGCAGATTGTCCGGAATCGCGCCGCAGTTCACCGAGATATACGGCTTGTCGGCACGCAATCCGTTCGCGTGAATGACCTTCGCCATCAATTCCTTGCCGGTGCCGCTTTCGCCATCGATCAATACCGGCAAGTCCGTCGGCGCGGCTTTTTCCGCGATTTCCAGCGCTTCCAGCAACTTCGGGTTATCGCCGAACGTGCCTTCGAATACGAAGCTGCGTTCGATCAGCGCCTGCCGCCGCGCGCCCGGCGGAAGATCGCGCTTCGGTTCGGCGGCCGCCGCCTGCACGAAGCGCTCCTTGTGCGACAGTTGCATGACTTCGTCGCGCAGGGTGCTCGCCTGCCGCAACAGCTTTTCGATCTCGGGACGCTCGAGCCGCGAGGTCCATCGAAGCGTCGAGCGCAAGATCTCGATCTTCTCGATGAGCCCCGCATACGAAATCGCCGATGACGCGGGCGCGCTGGTATCGCTTTCCGGTTGGTCGAGTATTTTCATGCTGCGCTCAGTTGCTTTTGCACGAGTTGGTAGTACATGCCCTTTCTCGCGACGAGTTCGTCATGCTTGCCCTGTTCGACGATGCCGCCTTCGTACAGCACGAGAATCTTGTCGGCGCGCATGATCGTCGAAAGGCGGTGCGCGATGATGACCGCCGTGCGCCCTTTCAAAATCTCCTGCATGTTGCCGAGAATATTGCTTTCCGATTGCGTATCGAGCGCGGACGTCGCTTCGTCGAATACGAGCAGACGTGGATCGTGATACAGCGCCCGCGCGATGCATAAGCGCTGAATCTGTCCGCCCGACAATCCTACGCCGCGCTCGCCGACCACCTGCTCATAACCGAGCGGCATCTTCGCGATGAACGCGTGCGCGTCGGCCATCTTCGCGACTTCTTCGATACGCCTTCTGTCCGGCGCTTCATCGCCGCTCGCGATGTTCTCCGCGATCGTCCCCGAAAACAGCAGGTTGCTCTGCATCACATAGCCGATCTGCGCGCGAAAGAAACCTTTATCGACGACGTTGATATCGTAGCCATCGACGGTCATCTTGCCTTCGCTCGGCGCATAGAAACCGACGAGCAGTTTCGCGAGCGTCGTTTTACCGGAGCCGCTGCGCCCGACGATCGCAATCAGCTCGCCCGGCTTGATATCGAAGCTGATGTTCTCCAGCACGTAGGGCGCATCGCCTTCACCATAACGGAAGTACACGCCGTTGAAACTGATATCGCCCTGCAGGTCGGGCAGCATGACGCGCTGCTGCATGTCTTCGGGCTTCTGCTCCGGCTCGATATCGAGCACGTCGCCGAGCCGCTCCATCGCGACGCCCGCATCGTTCAGCAGGCTCCACAAGTTGATGAGACCCATCAGCGGCGCGAGCACGCTGCCCATGTAGGCATTGAACGCGATCAGTTGCCCGATGGTCAGTTCGCGCGCAAGCACGAGATTCGCGCCGACCCATAACACGCCGATGGTCGTCGCCGCATTGAGCAACTGGCTGCACAAGCCCACCACGATATTGAAGCGCTGCGACTTGTATTGCACTTCGAGCGACTTCGCATACTTCTTTTCCCACTTGAGACGCACCGCGCGCTCGATACCCATGCCCTTCACCGTCTCGACGCCGCCGAGTGCTTCCATCAGATACGAACGCGCATCCGTTCCCGCTGAGAACGTTTCGCGCGCGTTCTGCTTGATGCGCGGCGTCGCGACGACCGTGAGCACCATCATCGGGATGACGAACGCAATCAGCAGCAACGTGAGCTTCACGTTGTAGAGGAACATGATCGTGAAGTAGATGAAGATCATCAGCAGGTTCAGCACGGTCGATACCGTCGATTCGGTGAGAAACGCGCGAATCGTGTGATTCTCCTGAAAGCGCGCGAACACATCGCCGGTCTTGCGCTTCGCGAAGAAGCCGAACGGCAGCGAGAACGTGTGCCTGAAGAACTGCGACATCATCGCGAAGTCCATGTTGCGGACCATGAAGTTCGCGAGATACGCACGTATCGTCGTCATGAGCTGCGTGAACAGGCTCGCGATGATGAGCCCTGCGATCAGCACATGAAGCAGGTTCACGTTCTGATGCACGATCACGCCATCGAGAATGTTCTGGATGATGAGCGGCGGTATCACGCCCAGCACTTGAATGACGAAGGTCGCGAGAAAGAGATGCAGCAGGATCTTCTTGTACGGCTTCAGATAGCCGACGAAACGCAGCCACGGCGAACGCGACACGGCCTTTTGCGTGAGATCCTGCCCCGGCGTGAAAAGCAGGCACGTCCCGCTCCAGCCGCGCTCGAACTCGCCGACGGTCATCTTCCTGAAGCCGATCGCCGGGTCCGCGACCCATACGTTCTCGCTCGACACGCCATAGACGATGATGTAGTGGTATCCCTCCCAATGCGCGATGAACGGCATCTCGAAGCCGCGCAACGATTCGAACGTGCACTGCACGCCGCGCGTCGTGAAGCCGAGCGATTCGCCGGCGCGTGCGAGTGAATCCAGCGTCGCGCCGGATGTCGTGACGTTGGCCAGTTCGCGCAGCTTGCCGAGCGTCATGTTGATGCCGTAGTGACGGCAGATCATCGCGAGACAGGCCGCGCCGCAATCCATCTCCTCCGCCTGCTCGATCCACGCGAAGCGCTTGATGACGCGCTCGCCCAGTTCGGGCTTCGTGTGCAGATCGAGCATTGCGGGCAGCTTGCGGCGCTCGGTGATCTTCTTCTGCCGCTGCAATTCGCGCTCGGTGAAGCGGATGCGCTCTTCGAGCACTTCGCGCAGCTTCACGTTTCGCTCGATGATGAAGTGCACGGTCTTCTCGGGAATCACGAGCAGGCGCGTATCGGTGCTCGCGATGGCGGAGGCCATCTGCTCCTGGCGCATCACGCAGGCCTTCTCGCCGAAGATCTCGCCGGGACCGAGCGTCGCGAGCACATGCCGCTCGCCGCCCTCTTCGCGCACGATCCGCACTTCGCCTTGCCGCACGACATAGAGACGCCGGTCGTCGCGCGACTCCTGCTTGAGAATCTCCTTGCCTTCCGCGACACGCTTCACGCCGACGCTGCGCACGCATTCTTCGAGTTCGGCCTTGTCGAGCTTGCCGCGCAGATCGAAGAGCTTTGCGACGAAGCCGCCCGCCGAGTTAATGGCGACATAGCTCGTGACGAAGGCGAGCGCGGCGGGATTCTTCGCGATGACGGGGTCGATCGCCGTGCGCGGGATGAACAGCAGCTCGGTCTTGCCGGAGGAGCGCACCGACGACTCATGGCGATAGTCGCGCAGCATCGCGATATCCGCGAAGGTCTCGCGCTCCTTCTTCACCCCCATGCTGATTTCCTTGCCGTGCTCTTCGGTGAAGATACGCACGGACCCCGCTTTCACGATATAGAGTCCATCGGCCGCATCGCCCGCGTTGCACACGGTCTCGCCGAAACCGAAGCGCCGCGACTCCGCTTGCGCCGCGAATTGCTCGATTTCCTCGCGCGTGAAGGGCGAAAGAATCTCCACCGACGAAAGAAAGTCGGCAGGCGAATCAAGGCTCGATGGAGCGTCCATGTCGTGTCGCGTTCCGGTCGATCAGCGTGCTTCGATGACGTGTTCCTGCGCGCGCGCCATCATCCAGTCTTCGCGCAGCAGGCGGCGAATTTCCGCGGACACGTCCTCGTCGAGCTTCGCCGGATACTTCGCCGTCACCGCGAAAATCTCATACGATGCGCCGTCCGCCGATACGAACGGCCCGAGCAGATCGCCGACCTCCGCGTTGAAGACTTTCGCCTCGACGTCCGGTTTCATCTGTCCGCGCATCACGCGGCCGATCACGCCGCCCGCGTCGCGCGTGTCGGCGAGCGAGTGCTCGCGCGCCATGTCGGCGAAGCTGTCGGGATCGTCGTTCAGATACGAGATCATTTCCTTCGCGCTGCCTTCGGTGTCGAGCAGGATATGACTGACTTCGATGCTGTCGAACTTCGGCGAGTTGAGCTGGAAGTACTCTTCGATCTCGCGCGCCGTGCCTACCTTGTCGAGCATCTTTTCCTGATACAGCGTGTCGGTGATGAAGACCTCGAACTCGTCGAGGCTCACATGCAGCGCATCGAGATAATTGTTCATGTCCGCCGCGCGATGCAGACCGCGAATGCGCCGGAACTGATCGGCGCGATTCTGGATTTCATCGTCGCTCACGGCGATACCCGACTTCTTCGCCGCGCGCACCGTGAGCTTGTCGCGCACGAGCTGCTCGATGAGACTGTCGAACTGACCATTCAACTTCAATAACCTGATGAATTCGCCGACGTCGACCACTTCGTCGTCGATACGCACAATCGCCGTCATATCGTTCTCCGTTCGGTTCCATGTTGAATTGCGGATCATGTTCGCGTTGCGGCGCCCGTGTAACCCCCCATATTTATCCCGCTACATTGCGGAACGGATCCAGCCCGAGATCGATGAGGCGCCGCTCGCGCACGACGATCTCAGCGGTCGCCGTCATGCCGTAACGCAGCGGATACTTCGTGTCCGCGATCTGATAGGAATCGCGATCGAGCGTCACGCGTCCTTCGTAGACGGGTTGCTTGCTCGTCGGGCTCGGCTTGGTCGCGGGCGAAATGAACGCGAGCGTGCCCTCGATCACGCCATAGCGCTGATAAGGAAACGCATTGAACTTGAGCTTCACCCGCTGCCCTTCGCGCAGAAACGCGCGGTCGTGCTCGGCGATCTCGATCTTGAGCACCGGCTTCGCATTGGCCGGCGCGATGCCGCCGAGCGGCGTGTTCGCCTGTATCTTGTCGCCGGGCTGCGTCGATGTCACGTCCGTCACCACGCCGGACACCGGCGCGAGAATCAACAGGAAATTGTCCTTGTCGATGTTCTCGAACTTGATGCGCGCGGCCGCATCCGCGACGAGGCGCGCGGTCTGTAGTTGCAAACGCAACTTGTCTTCGGTGCTCGCGACTTCGCGCATCGCGGCTTCGTATTGCAGACGCAGGCTCGTCGCTTCCTGACCGCTCGTTTCCAGTTGACGCTTGGCCTGCGTGAAATCGTGACTCAGACGGAAGTCGAGTTCCGCGAGCCGCGATTGCTCGACGCGATACGCGCCGTCCGCTTCGAGATAGGCATTGCGTTTCTGATCGACCTGCGCTTCCGCAATGCCGCCGCCGCCCGGCAACGCGAGCAGACGCTGAAAGCGGTCGAGTTCGACCTTCGCGGCATCGCGGGCGCGGCGCGCGTTTTCGAGCGTGCTGCGCGCTTCCTGCAACTGCGCCTTCTGACCTTCCGCGAGCTTGCTCGTGCCTTCGGCCACGCGCTGCTGATGTTGGTGCTCTTCCACATCCATCTGATCCTTGAGCGCGGCGATCTTGCGCTCCATCAGCAGCTTCTTTTCGGGGAACTGCTTCCATTCGCGCTCGGCATCGTCGAGCTTGAGCTGCGCTTCGAGCGCATTGGTCGCCGCTTCGATCGCACCGCGCGCATTCAGGCGCGCGACGACATCGTCCTTGCGCACGGGCTGCCCTTCGGCGATATAGAGATCGGCGAGCTCGCCGTCGATCGGCGCATAGAAACGCCGCACTTCCGATTCCGGCGCGAGCGTGCCTTGCGCCGTCACCATCACGTCCGCATGGCCGACGAACGACCACACGAGCGCCGACGCGACGAGCGCCACCATCGCGAAGACAAGGCCCTGCGTGAGCCGCGCGGGTTCCGCCGTGAGAATCGCGATGCCTTCGGCGCCGTGTTCGCCTAGCGCCTCCGACAGCGGCTTAAGGTGTGCGTCTCTCTTCACTGCTCGTGCCTCCGCCGATCAGACTCAGCTTGGTATTGAGAAGCCCCGGTTCGAGCACCATCCGCAGATCCTGCAGCGAACGCCGTTGCAGATCCGCTTCGGTGCTGATCTCATTGGCGAGCGCGGTCCACTTCGCCGTCGCGCTGTCCGCCTTAACCTGCCGGAAAATACGCATGCCGCGCGTGGCCGCGTCTTCCGCGTCGGACAGCAGCCGTGCCTGCGTCCGGAACACATCCGAGACGCCCGATTCGAGCCGCTGCGATCCGCCGATGCCGCCGTTCGTCCGATACTGCTGCCACGACGTTTGCGCCTGCGTCATCAACGCTTGCGCGCGGGCCGTCGCCCTGTCCTTCAACGCGGTGAATTCGGGCGCGACGGCTTTCGCGTAGAACGCGTCGCTCTCGAGATCGAGCGTCTCGTAGAACGACAGCAGCGCGTCTTCGTAGCCCTTCGAGCCGCGCGCCTTTTGCAGCTCGGCGAACTGCGCGGCCACGGCTTTCTTGTGCGCGAGTTCCTTCTGCACGGTCTGCGTCCACGAGCCTTGAGGCAGCTTTTGCAGCGCGTCGATCGCCTGCGCGCTCTGTCCGCGATTCCATGCATCCGCGACGCTCGTGTATTGCGCGAGCACGTCGGGCGGCGGCAACTGGCTCGCGGTCATCTGCCGAAATTTTTCCTGGAACGGCGGCGTCGAGAAATGGGCCTTGCTGACCGAACCCGCGAGCGGCGCGAGGCTCGCACCGTTGATGCTGCGTCGCAAGCCCGCGTAGGCATCGAGATCGGCGCGCACGCGATCGAGACCCGCGAGCCGCGGATACTTGTCCGCATATTCCTTCAACGCCGCGCCGATCGCATCGGGATCGTCCTGGCCGAGATTCTTCGCGATGCTCGCATCGAGCCTCTCGATGGCCGCGAGATACACCGAATCGTCGCTTTGCAGCTTGCGCAGATGACTCAGCGCGAGCGCATACGGATCGCGGAACTCGGGCACATAGCCCGCGATGCGGTCCAGATCGCGCTGATGTCCCGCCGCGTCCGCTTCCCAATGCTTCAGGATTGCGCCGATGCGCGGCTCGTCGCCGTACATGCGGATCGGCGCTTCGGCGCCGCCACGGCTCATCACAAAACTTTCCAGCTTGCCGATCCATTCGAGTTCGTCGATAAGCGAATGCACGTCTGCGTTGTGCTCGCTGAGCGAACGCATCTGCGCGATGATCGCGTCCGCGTTCGCGAAATCGCCCTTTTTCAGTGCAGCAAGCCAGCGCGGCACGTTCGACTTGAGCACGGCCTCGGTGTTCATCGACGTGAACGGCGCGTCCTTCGGATGCGTCTTCAGATAATCGTTCGTGACGGCCGCGGCCTCGGCGTACTCGCCGTGCTCCATCAGCGATTTGGCCTCACGCTCGTTCGAACCGCTATAGAAGAGCGCGGCGCCGACTGCAACGAGCGCCGTCAGCACGCACGCCACGATGATGCGCGTGCGGCGCGCGGCGCGCGCATCGTCGTTCGCGAGCACACGGCGCAACTCCGACACGAAGAGCCCGAACTTGCTGCGCTTCGCGGCGCGCGCGTCCGGGCGCTTTTCCTCGGCGGGTGTCGGCTGCGCCTCTTCGTTGACTTCATCCTCGCGCGCCGCGGCCTGATCGACGCAGAAGATGTCGAGAAACGAATGCGCCGAGCCGACGAAGGTCGTCTTGTCGCTGTCGGATTCGTCGTCGTGCGATGGCGCGGCGACCTGCGCGACGATTTCCGTGAGCGTCGATTCGCTTTCGTCGCCGTGCAGATGCACCACGTACGCGAAGTGCGTTCCGCCGAACGCGACGGTATCGCCGTTCTTCAGTTCGACCGCCGACGCGCCGAGCCGCTCGCCGTTCACGAACGTGCCATTGGTGCTGCCGAGGTCCTCGACGAACGGCGCGCCGCCCTTGATGAACACATGCGCGTGGCGCCGTGACACGTAATTGACCTGATGCGGATACTCATCGCGATAACGCGAAAACGTGTCATCGGTCTTGCTGACGAGAAACGGAAACTGCGCGAGTTCGATCGGCTGAAGACCGAGATCGTCGCGCTGCGGCGTAAGCGTGAGGCCGATTGGTTTCGGCGCATTCGGACGCCGCGCGCGCGGCGCGAACTGCACGCGATACGACAGCTTGCTGCCGAACGAAATGACATCGCCGCTTCGCACGCGCGCGGGCGTCTCGCGCACGGGCGTGCCATTTACGGCCGTGCCGTTCTTGCTGGCGAGATCGGCGATATAGACGAACCCGTGCTCGATGAAGATGCGCGCATGACGGCGCGAGAGCTGCGCCACGGCTTCGGGCGGACTCGTATCGAACGGCGCTTCGGCGCGGCCGATAGCGAAGAGATTTTCGTCGATACGGATCTCCGTGAGTCTCTCCGCCAGCTCGCGCGCAAGCTCGCCATGCGGCGCGGGCTTCAGGACGACGTCGAACGCCTCGCCCACGCTCGGCTGCGGATCCGCCACGGAAAAGCCTTGAGCCATGTCCATGTCACGAGGTACGTCCAGCCGCTGCCGCCGACGCGCCAGAGGATTGCCCGGCAACGTCGGGCGCATGGACAAGTTGGACCGCGCCGTAATCGAAGTCATTTGCAGCCGGCGGCTGTTGAGAGTTTAAGTCACGCATCGTCGTAGTCAATCGTGCTGCACCGCTGCATCACGCCATCCATAAGCGATTCGGCACGATCGTTAGCAATTCATATTATTAATTTGGTGCACATTATTCATGGAGTGCTTCACTTCAATCCGTCCTTGCTTGCGCTTTGCACATCGACGGTCGGCCAGCCGCCGCCGAGCGCCTTATAAAGCGTCACCGTGTCCGACAGAATTTGCTGATGGTTCGCGAGCAGCGCGAGTTGCGCCGCGAGCAGCGTGCGCTCCGTCTCGAACACCTGAAGCTGCGAGATCACGCCCTCTTTCAGTTGCGCGTCGATCTGCGCGGCGACGATCGTCAACTGGTCCACTTCCTGTTGCAGCTCGACGCGCTGCTTCGTATGCGAATCGAGATTGACCAGCGCGTTCTCCACTTCTTCGAACGCGTTCATCACCGTGCTGCGATATTGCTGTTCGGCCACCGTCGTCTGCGCCTCGGTCGTCTTGACGTGAGCGCGCACCGACGGATCTAGAATCGGGATATTGATGCTCGGCACGAAACTCAGCGTGAAGATCTTCAGGAGATCGGTCAGTTGAAAGCTTGCAGTGCCCGCGCGTCCAGTCAGGTTGATGGTCGGCAGTTGCGCGAGCTTCGCCTGGCCGACGAGGTCATACGCTTCGAGCACGCGATATTCGGCCGCGATCAGATCGGGGCGACGCGCGAGCAACTGCGATGGCAATCCCTCCGGCACCGGCGGAATCTGCACGCGCTTTTGCAGCTTGCCGTCGGGCATCCGGAACTCGCCTGCCGGCACGCCCATCAGCGTCGAGAGCGCGTTGTTCGCGAGATCGCGCGAGCGGCGCAACTCCAGCAACTCGCGCGTCAGCCGGTTGAGTTCGGCGCGCTGCGTGAGCACCTGCGTCTTCGGCACGAGGCCGTTCTTCTGCATGCCCTCGAAGATCGTCAGGATCTGCTGGTTGGTCGCGATGGTCTGCTTCTGCTGATCGATCTGATCGTCGAACTGGAGAATCTGGAAGTACGTCGTCGAGACGAGTGCGACGAGTTCGAGATAACCGGCGCGCCAGTCGGCCTCGGTCGCGCGGAATTCGGCTTTCTGCGCCTGCACGCCCTTCTCCACCGAGCCCCAGATATCGATGTCCCAGCTCACCTGCGTCGCCAGGTTGTACTGCTTCGAGAACTGCTGGCCGGTCGTCTTCTCGAAGCTCGCGCCCGCGCCGAGATCCATCGACGGCAACGCGCCCGCGCGCGCCTCGCCGATCTGCGCGCCCGCCACCTGGATGCGCGCGGCCAGCACCTTGATGTCGAAGTTGCCGCTGATGGCCTTTTCAACCAGCGAGTCGAGATACGGGTCGTTGAACTGCTTCCACCAGTCGGGCCGGATCGTGTCGGATGCGGCGACCTTCGCTGCGTCGGTCTTCGTGAAGGCGGTTTTCTCGGGCGTGTCGGGCCGCTGATACGTCGGCGGCGTCACGTCGATGCAGCCCGAAAGCAGCGCGGCTGCAACCAGCCCTAACGATGGCAACAAGGCTCGCACGATCTCGCTCCCGGTGAACGCGCACCGACGGTCAGTTTCATGGGTGAGAAGCACGGCGCCGGCCGTCCGGTCATTCAAGTAAATCACACGGCGCGCCGCGACTCCATACGGGTTAAGTCACGTTGCGCGCGCGTGCTCTTGAGGCACGTCGCGCGTCGTCGTGACGCGGTCCGGCGACGGATGCGACCCGCGCGCGAACCACTACGCCCGATGCTGAGGGCGGTGTTACGGCGAAGCTCCCCGCGCCCCGCCTTTGCTGCGACTACCTCGATGCTTACCGCACCGATATCCGGTTCATTCCTCGCGACGTTTCGCTTATGCGAGATCGCCCGCGATGCCGAAGTTCACGTTGGCGATGTTCTTCGCGCTCTGCGTCGGCGTGACCGTCGACTGCGACTTCAGCGCTTCGGCGAAGGCGATGTTGCTGCCGTTCTGATTGAACGTCGTCTGCGTCTGATTGATGATCTGCTGCGGATTGAACGGCATCGAGAGCGTCGTGCCGTTCATCGAGATGAAGCCGGGAAACAGGACCGCGGAGCCGCCGCGCACCGCCGACATCGCACGCGTGTCGAGATCTTCGGTGACGGGAAGGTCCTTGATGGTCAGCGTCTTCATTTCCGCTCTCCTTGGGTGCGCGTCGCGCATTCGGTGGTGGCTCGGAGCAACTTGTCTGCTCGCCGCCATTCAATGCACAGGCTGTGCCAATCGCGTCATACGTCATGCGTTTTTCTCTGCGCGCCGTGCTGCATATGGGCTGCGCCGATTTACGCTGCATCTGTCCTTCTAAGCCGATGATGCTGCCCGCCCGACACTTCCGATCTTCACTGTCGGTTGCCCGGCGACACCCGTGCGATTTGCAGGGGACGAACGACCCCCTCCGCGATACGCACGCGGATACGAGTTGGATGAAAGCAACCGGGAAAGGCGCCGCTCGATGCATCACGCGGCGCCCGGACTTACTTGACGTAGATCGTGATCTTTCGGGAATAGACGGGCGGGTTATGCGGTATGTGCTTGTCATCGCCCATCAAAAGCTGAAGCGTGTGCTTGCCCGGCGGCAGTTCGATCATCGTTTCGGTTTCGCCGGCGCCGTAGTGCAGATGATTGCGATCCGATGGAATCTCCTGATCCATCGGCGGCAGGTCCACATCGATCAGCAAATGATGATGCCCCGTGTTCGGAAACTTCACGCCGCGCGGCGCGACGCCCATGAAACGCAGCCCGAACCAGACGCGGAACGGCTTGCCCGCGGGCACGGTCTGGCCATCGTTCGGAAAGCCGATGTACGCATACGCGTTGGCCGGCGCGGGCGTCGTCCCGGCGAGTGCATGAGGCGCGGCGAACGCCGTCGCGAGCGTGGCGGCGACGAGGAGCGAACGCGGCAGCGCGAGCGCATCAGCGGATCGTTTTTTCATGTCATGTGCCCTCGGCAAGTGCACAGCTCATTTCACGATGATCGTGATCTTCTTCGAATACACCGGCGGGTCGTGCGGAACGTGGTTGTAGTCGCCCATCAGCAACTGCAAGGTGTGCTTGCCCGGCGGCAATTCGAGGCGAGCATCGGTTTCGCCCGCGCCGTAATGCAGGTGATTGCGATCGGACGGGATCTCCTGATCGAGCGGCGGCAGATCGGTATCGACGAGCAGATGGTGATGCCCCACGTTCGGCAGATCGACGCCCTTCGGACATACGCCCATGTTGCGCAAGCCCATGCGCACCCATAGCTTGCCGCCCGTGATCACGGCCCCGTCCGGCGGCCAGATGATGTAGGCCTCGGCGTTCGGCGGCGCGGGCGTGCGGGCACGCGCGGCGGAAAACGACGAATCGGCGGCCAATGCGGCCAGGGAAGCCAGCGCGCCAAGCACGGTTCTTCTCAGCATGTTATGCACGCCTCTCTCGTTGAAAGGCCTCGCGGATGGGCCAGGGAAATCGCTCCGGGCACGGACGAACGCTCGTGCTCGAGCGCGATGCGGATTACCTGATGCTGCGTCGCTGGTTTTTAGATTAGGACGTAACGTTTAAAAAAGATACGGTCACGCGGGGGGCTTGATTAACCTCATGACGGATACCTCCTTTCAGGGGATTAAGCGGCGTCTGAGCGCGTGCTATCGTTGTTGATGCCGTACCCGAAGCGTTGGCACCGCACGCGAATGCAGTGCGATGCCCTCCACTCAAAGCCGGACGGACAGGGTGTGAACATGTGGCGAACTCTTCTTATCGCGAGCGTTGTCCTGACGATCGGCCAGACGCTCGTATCAGCGAACGCGGCATCGGTCACAGCGCCGCCCTCTTCCCCGATCTCGACGATCGCACACGCGCCCCGTCATCTCGCGCTCGTGATCGGCAATGCCGACTATCTCGATCGGCCGCTCGCGAGCGCATCGCGCGATGCCGACGACATGAGCATCGCCCTGAACGCGCTCGGTTTCGACGTCACGCGCCGCACGAATCTCGACGAAGCCGCGATGCGCCAGGCACTCGATGCGTTCGCCGCGCGCCTCGGCCCCGACGATACGGCGCTCGTCTATTTCGCCGGCCACGGATTGCAGGCGGGCGGCGATGCGTTGCTCGTGCCGCTCGACGCGCGCGAGCAACGCCCCGCGACGCTCGTGCGCGATGCGATTTCCGCGCGGGACATCGTCGAGCGCATTACGCGGGCGCGGCCGGACGCGGCGAACATCGTCGTGCTCGACATGTGTCTCACCGATCCCTTCGAGACAACGCGCGCGCGCACGTGGACGCTGCCGCCGCGCACGCTCGTCGCGTATGCGGCTGCGCCGGGCGATGCCGCATCCGAAGACGCGCGCAACGGGCGCTATACCGCGGCGTTGCTGCACGCGTTGGGCGCGCGGTCATCGGTGACGCCGGCGGCGTTCGCTGCGGCGGCATCGGATGTCGCGCGGGCATCGCATGGCGCGCAGCGGCCGTGGATCGCGTCCACGCTCGATGACGGCTTCGCCATCGCCGATACGACGTCGAACATGCGTATAGCGGACGCGACCGCCATCGTGCCTGCCGAATCCGCCAGCATCGTCCGCACGCGCGGCATTCTGCCGAAAGACAGCAACGAGCAGTACGAACTGACGTTCTGGGATTCGATCAAGGACAGCACCTATCCGAGCGATTACGAAGCCTATTTGAAGGCTTATCCGAACGGCCGATTCGCGGCGCTCGCGAAGGCGCGCATCGAGCGTTTGCGCGCAGCCGGAAATGCAAAGCCCGCCGCTTCCGCGCCACCTGCCGCGACCGCCGCACCGGCCGCACCCGCACCCGCGCCGAAGCCGACGCCCGCGCCGTCCGCGCCGGCTACCGCTGCCGCGCCTGAAAAACCGCGCCCGAGCACGGCGGCAGCGCCTGCCGCGCCGCCCGCCGCCGTGACCACCAAACCGGCCGCCAAGACGGCGAGCGGCGGCGAGATCAAGGATTGCCCGGCGTGCCCTGTGCTGATCCCGATCGCCGCGGGCAGCTTCACGATGGGCAGCAACAACGACGATCCCGCCGAGAAGCCGCCGCATCGCGTGTCGGTCGGGCGTGCGTTCGCCATCGGCAAATACGAAGTCACCGTCGAGCAATGGAACGCCTGCGCCGATGCGGGCGCATGCACGCGCGTCGCGCCCGAAGGCGAATCGACGCCGCCCGGCAACGCGCCGATGCGCAACGTGAGCTGGGACGACGCGCAGGTCTACGTCAAATGGCTGAGCAAGGTGGGCGGCAAGCCGTATCGCTTGCCGACGGAAGCGGAATGGGAATACGCCGCGCGCGGCGGCACGCAATCGACGTACTGGTGGGGCGATCAGATGAAAAAAGGCACCGCCGACTGCAAGGATTGCGGCGATCCGTACAAGCCCGAAGCGCCGACGCCGGTCGGATCGTTCGCCGCGAACCCGTACGGCCTCTACGACATGAACGGCAGCGTCTGGGAATGGGTCGCCGACTGCTGGCACAGTTCCTACAAGAACGCGCCCGCCGATGGCCGCGCCTGGGACGATCCGTCGTGCAGCGTGCGCGTGATTCGCGGCGGCTCGTGGCGCGAAGGCGCGGCCTACATGCAGTCGGCGACGCGCTTCAAGTACAGCTCGAGCGTGCGGCAATCGCAGAACGGCTTTCGCGTCGCGCGGGACATGGAGTGAGGTCTATCCGCCCAGCGCTTTCAGGATGATCTGCGCCTGCGTGTCCCGCTCGATTTTCTTGAGCAGCGGCAGCGCCGCCCGAAAATCGTCGGGCGTGCAGACTTGCTTGCCGAAGCGGGCGTCGAGCGTGCGCGATATCTGGATCACGTTGGTCGACGGATCGAACACATAGCGCGCGCGATAACGAAAAACATCGCTTGTCAGATCGAGATCGTCGGGCACTTCGGCGACGTGCGTCGTCTTCGGCAGCGTGATCTGCGCGGTTTCGTCGAACGTGCCGCCGATGCACAGATACGGCTGCGTGCGCGTGCGCTCGGCGAGCCAGTTGCGCACCGCGGTCGCGATGCCGCCCGACAGGCTCGACAGCGCGGGCAATGCCGTCGTGCCCGTCGGCCAGACGATGTCGTCGAGCGTGCCGCGCAGCGTCGTCGCGAACGGGCCGCCGGTTGCATCGACGTCGCTCGTCGTCAACGCCCCCGCGCCGCGCAGATTCGTGTAACGGAGCCGGTCCGCCGCGATCTGGTCGCGCCGTTGCGCATTCGCGAGACGCAGGTTGATCCGCTCGATTTCCGCGCTCCATCCCGCGTCCTCGACCCAGTAGGCGAAGTTCGCCTCGCCCTTGTCCGCGACCTCGATCTGCAGCCGTGCCGTGCGCGCGAGCGGCTGCGTCGCGGGCGTGCGGGCCAGCGCGCCGGTATTCACGAGCAGCGCGGGCCGGTCCATGTCGGCGAGCGGCAGAAAGCCGAATTCGACGCTCGCCGCCGTGCTGTCCGCGAACACGTTCAGATCCGGCAGCCAGGTGACGATGTGGTTGATCGCGCCCGATCCGTAACCGGGCACCGACGGCAGCGTATAGACCGAACCGAGCCCGATGAGCGCGGGCTCGTTGCGAATGCCGACGGCATCGAGCAGCGCGCCGTAGAGCGCGACGTGATCCTTGCAATCGCCGTAGCGATTCGCGAGCACGTCCGTCACGCGATGCGGCACGGCCGGACTCTGCCCGATGAACATCGCGACGTAGCGGATATGGTGACGCACCCAGTCGTAGAGCGTTTTGGCTTTGGCGCGGTCGTCGGCGGCGTTTTGCGTGAGCGATTGCGCGAGCGCGCGGATCGCGGGATCGGTCGCGCCCGGATCGGCGGCGGCGTCGCGGTAGGCCTTCGCGAAGCTCGCGTAATCGGGAAAGGTCGTGACCATCAGCCGATCGCCGTATTGCGCATAGCCCACGGAGCCGCTTTCGATGCGCGCGAAACGATCGTGCCGGTACGTGAACGCGTAACGCGTGCGCCCGTTCGCCGTGACGGGCGGCTCGGCGACATAGCCGCGCGCATCGGCATAAAGCGGCTTGTCGGCGGGCAGATCGAAGACGAGCGTCTGCTGCACGACGGGCCGCTGCCCCGGATCGACGTAATAGTTGAATTGCCCGGGAATGACCGCCGCCGCCTGGCTCTTGCGAAAACGCAGATGCACGGTCGAGCCGATGCCCATCGCCGGAAAGATCACCGCGCGCAGTTTCGCGTCCTGAAACGTCGGCGCGCCCGCCGAGCGCGGCTCCTGAACGTCGCGGATCTGATCCGGCGAGACGTCGTGGCGCGCGCCGCTCGCATCGATCGAATAGGCCTCGACGATCTCCACCTTCGACACGCTCTTGTCATACCAGACGTAGCGCTGCGCGATTTCGTCGACGCCCGCCGACGTGTTCGCGCGCAGCACGGTGATGTCGTCTTCGGTGAGCGAGCCGTCGCTCGCGACGACGAACTCGTGAACGTCGCTGACGATCGTCGACGGGTCTTCGTCCGCCGCGACCGCCGCGCACGGCCACGCGCACGCGATGTAGCACGCCATCCGGGAAATGTTGCGACGTGCCATGTCGAAGTGTCCGCGCCGCGCAAGGGAAAACTCATCGTACAGGAGGACATGGCGGCCGCGCACGCCCGTTCAACCGGATCAAAAGTGCGACGAATCCTGGGACGAATCGAAGCGCGCGACAATTTGTATCATATTGCGATACAATTTCACGATTGTCGCACGCTTGCTTTTCGCGCCCTCGATCCGGCCAGCCAGTGTGACCTTCCACTGACTCTTCCCGGAACGCTGAAAAGTGACGCGTATCGCATTGCTTCGCTGGCTCCAAGGCTTTCTTCCCGCTCCGGTCACGCTGCGCTGGACCGAGCGATTGCGCGCGGGGCTCGGCGCGCTGATCGGCATTGCGCTGACGGGCGGGCTGGCGCATCTGCTGATCGGCGATGCATCCGCGATTCCGTATCTCATCGCGCCGATGGGCGCGTCCGCCGTGCTGCTCTTCGCCGTGCCCGCGAGTCCGCTCGCGCAGCCGTGGTCGATCATCGGCGGGAACATCGTGTCGGCGACGGTCGGCGTCAGCTGCGCGATGTTCGTTCACGATCCCGTCGACGCTGCCGCGCTCGCCATCTGTCTCGCGATCTGCGCGATGTTCGCGCTGCGCTGCGTGCATCCGCCTTCGGGCGCGGTCGCGCTGACCGCCGTGCTCGGCGGGCCGTCGATTCACGCGCTCGGCTATGGCTTCGTGTTCGCGCCGGTGGCGATCCAGTCGGCGGCGCTGCTCGTGTCGGCGATCGCATTTCACGCGCTCACCGGGCATCGCTATCCGCACGGCCACGCCGCGCCGAAACCCGCGGTCGCGCCGCCCGGCGCCGACTCGTTCACGCGCGCCGACCTGCAGGCCGTGCTGTCGCGCCGCAGCGAATTGCTCGACGTCGATCCGGACGATCTCGAAGCGCTGCTTCGCGAAGCGCAGTTGCAGGCCTACGCGCGCCGGTTCACGGAGTTCACGTGCGCCGACATCATGTCGCGCGCGATCGTCTCCGTCACGCCCGAGACGAGCGCGCAGGCGGCGCTCGCGCTCATCGACAGGCATCAGGTGAAGGCGCTGCCGGTGATCGACGCGACGCGCCGCGTGTGCGGCATCGTCACGCGCGCGGACCTGGCGCCGGTGCGCCGCGACGGCATCGGGCAACGCGCGCAGCAGGCGATCGAGCGGCTGATGCGCGGCCCGTCGACGACGCCGCCGCTCGTCGCCTCGCTGATGACAACCGACGTCTGCACCGTGAAGACGAGCACCGCCATCGCCGATCTGGTGCCGATGTTCGCGCACTTGGGGCATCACCACATTCCGGTGGTCGGCGCGCACGATCAGCTCGCGGGCATGATCACCGAAGCCGATCTGATCTCCGGCCTCTATCGACAATCGTTCGCGGGCGAGCGCAAGACCGCCTGAGCGCGTCCACTGAAATCCGATGAACACTCCGCGCAAACTCGACAAGCCGGACTTCGAGCAACTGTCCGAATTCCGCTATCAGATGCGGCGCTTCGAGCGCTTCTCCGAGCAGGCCGCGCAGAACGAAGGCATCACGCCGCTGCAATATCTGCTGCTCCTGCACATCAAGGGCTATCCGGGGCGCGAATGGGCAACGGTCGGCGAACTCGCGGAGCGGCTGCAATCGCATCATCACGGCGTGGTGGCGCTCGTCACGCGCTGCGAGGCGGCCGGGCTCGTGCGACGCGCGCAGAGCGAAGAGGATCGCCGTCAGGTGCGAGTGCATCTCGAAGCGCGCGGCGAAGAAGTGCTCACGCGCCTCGCCGCGCTGCATCGCGCGGAGATCAAGTCTCTCGATGGCGCGTTCCGCGTGCCGCAGATCGATTTCTGAATTCCTGGAGCGCCTTCATGGACCATCACAAACGTGACTTTTCGGTCAACGACCGGCTGCTGAAGATATGCGGACTCGCCGCCGTCATCGGCGGCATCGCCACGCTCGCGGCCGTCGTGCTCCTTGCGCTCATCCATCTGTTCACGAACCTGTTTTTCTTCGGCACGCTTTCGCTCGAGGACAACTCGCCCGCGCTCAATACGCTCGGGCCGTGGGTGATCGGCATTCCGGTGATCGGCGGACTGATCGTCGGCATGATGGCGCGCTTCGGCTCGGACAAGATTCGCGGACACGGCATTCCGGAGGCGATCGAGGCGATCCTGTTCGGCAAGAGCCGCATGTCGCCGAAGGTGGCGATCCTGAAGCCGCTGTCGTCGGGGATCGTGATCGGCAGCGGCGGGCCGTTCGGCGCGGAAGGCCCGATCATCATGACGGGCGGCGCGCTCGGCTCGCTGATCGCGCAATGCATCGACGTGACCGCCGCGGAGCGCAAGACGCTCCTGGTCGCGGGCGCGGCGGCGGGCATGACGGCCGTGTTCGGCACGCCGGTCGCGGCGGTGCTGCTCGCGGTCGAACTGCTGCTGTTCGAATGGCGGCCGCGCAGCTTTCTGCCGGTCGCGCTCGCTTGCGCGGTCGCGGGCTTCGCGCGCGCGGCGGTGTTCGGTACGGGCGCGCTCTTTCCGCTCGAAACGCCGCCGCCGCACATGATTTCGCTGCTTTCGTGCCTCGTGGCCGGGCTGTTGTCGGGCGCGCTGGCGTCGGGGCTGTCGGCTGCGCTCTACAAGCTCGAAGACCTGTTCCACAAGCTGCCGATTCACTGGATGTGGTGGCCGGCGCTCGGCGCGGTGATCGTCGGTATCGGCGGATATCTCGAGCCGCGCGCGCTCGGCGTGGGCTACGACGTGATCGGCGATCTGCTGCATCAGCACATCGCGATTCAGGTGGCGCTGTCGATTCTCGCCGTGAAGGCGATCATCTGGGTCGTCGCGCTGGCTTCGGGCACCTCGGGCGGCGTGCTCGCGCCGCTATTGATGCTCGGCGCGGGCCTCGGCACCGCGCTCGGCGCGATCCTGCCCGGCCACGACACTGCGCTCTGGCCGCTCGTGTGCATGGCCGCGACGCTCGGCGCGACGCTGGGCGCGCCGCTCACCGCGATCGTCTTCGCCTTCGGCCTCACGCACGATGCGAACGCGCTCCTGCCGCTGCTCGCCGCGACGCTCGTCGCGCACGGCTTCGCGACCGTCGTCATGAAGCGCTCGATCATGACCGAGAAGATCGCGCGGCGCGGTTATCACATCTATCGCGAATACGGCGTGGATCCGCTGGAGCGCCATCACGTCGATGAAGTCATGACGCGCGACGTGCTGACGATCGACGCCGCCACGCCGCTTTCCGACGTGCTCGCGAAGCATTTCGGGCCGCAACAGGTGCATCGGGCGTATCCGGTGGTGCGCGAAGGCGTGCTCGTCGGCATGCTGGACCGGGCGTCGCTCGCGACGTTGATCGGGGCGTCGCCGGTGGCGCAGTCGGGCGTCAGCATCGGCGATGCCTTGCAGCGCATGGAGCACGGCGCGCCGGCGTTCGCGCTGCCGGGCGAGCCGTGCCGCCTTGCCGCGACGCGTCTCGCCGTGCATGAACTGGAGCGCCTGCCGGTGGTCGCGGACGAGGCGTCGCGGCGGCTCGTCGGCATCGTGTCGCGCAGCGATCTCGTGAAGCCCGCACGCGCGCACTTCGACGAGGAACATCGGCGCGAGCGCTTCAGGGGCTTTCGGCGGACGGCGCCGGCGCTGAAGAAGCACTGAAGGATGCGAGGTCGGCGCAGAGATCGGCGAGCGGCTGCGTCCAGTCGCCCAGTTCGGTCTGACGATAGAGCCGCATCGACGGATACCACGGCGTGAAGCGCTGACAGTCGAGCCAGCGGCTGTCGCAGGCCCGCGACAGCAACACCCGCACCGGCCGATTCAGCGCGCCGGCGAGATGCCCCGTGCCTGTATCGATGGTGACGAGCAGATCGAGCTTCTCCAGCACGCGGGCCGTGTCGCCGAAGGTCGAGAGATGCGGCGCGATATCGGTCACGCCGTGGCGGTTCATGATCGCGCGTTCGTCGTCGCCGAGTTCGCCGACTTGCAGCGAACAGAACTGACAAGCCTGATTCGTCAGCAAGGATTCGAGCCGCTGAAGCGGCATCGAACGATACGGTTCGTGCCGCACGCCACTCGCGCTTCTCCAGATCAGGCCGATTTTCGGGCGCGTCGTTTCGACGTTCAACAGCGCATTGGCGTCATCGGACAAACGCTTGGCCGGATCGATGGCGATGCGCGCGGCGGGATTTTCCATCGGAAAGTATGGCGAGCGTTGATAGCGCGCGTAGAGACTGAAACCGAAGGTCACGCGATCGCAGCACGCGAGTTCGGCCGCGCGCTGCTCTTGCGTCGCCATCGACAGCTTGACCTGCTCGCTCTGTCGGAAGACTTCCTCCCAACCCGAAAATTGCTCGGAGACGATCATGCTCGCCCCTTCGCGCAGCAGCGCGTCGATGTAGCGCGAGAACTGCACGAAATCGCCGAAGCCGCCCTCCGCGGAAATGAAAATTCGCTTGCCCGCGACGGACTCGTCCATGCCGAGCAGCTTGTCCGGGAGCGCGCCGGCCCAATCGGGATCGGATTCGAGAACGAGTTGATGAAAGACTTCGGCATACGATCTGCCGCGGATCGTGCGATAGCGTTCGTTCGCCTCGTGAAACTTGCCGAGGGCGAACTGCACCATGCATAGCTCTTCGGTCAGCGCGTATCGATTGGCCTGCGAAAGCGGCTCTTCGAGTCCGAGCTTCAGGAATTCCTCGGCTTGCGCGTGCATCCCGAGAAAGCTGAGGTCGACGCCGAGTTGGGCAAGCCAGCAATCCGGGTTCGCCGACGCGGCGAGTTGCGCGGCGAGCGCACAGGCTTCGGCGGCGCGTCCTGCTGCTCGCAAAGTGCGGATGAGGTCGAGCGGCGCCATGTCTCGTATGTTGTCGATATCGGCCATGCTGATTTTTTGTAGGAAGGCTGCGGGCGGGAGGCGGTATGTTAGTTCCCCGATGCATCACGAGCGCAAAAAAGCGTCAATCCAAGGTAGATGTATCGGCCCAATGGGGGAAGGCACTTTGCGTCAAAAGGCGTTTCGGGGAGAGAAAGAATCGTGGGTGGCACTGGGCTGTGCCGATGAAAGCATCGGCGTCGGATTGCGCGTTCGCTGACGAACGTTCGAAACGGATCGCCCGATGTTCTCTACTATGCAAACTCTACCGCTGACATCGCCCGGCCCATGCCCAACCGCCGCGCTTTCCTCCGCCTCACCGCCGCCGCGCTCGCCACGCAGGCATTCGACACGGCACAGGCAGCCCAACCCATGCACACCCGCCCGATCCCGTCGACGAAAGAGCCTTTGCCCGTCATCGGCTGCGGCACCTGGCGCACCTTCGACGCCGGCGACGACCCCGCCCGCCGCCGCGAGCTCGCCGAGGTCCTGCGCGCGCTTTTCGCCGCGGGCGGCTCGGTAATCGATTCATCGCCGATGTACGGCTCCTCCGAAGCCGTCGCGGGCGCGCTGCTCGCGCAATCGCATACGCGCGACAAAGCGTTCATCGCGACGAAAGTCTGGACCGACGGACGCGAGGCCGGCATCGCGCAGATGGAGCAATCGCTGCGCTTGTGGCAGACCGATCGCGTCGATCTCATGCAGATCCACAATCTGCTCGACTGGCGCACGCATCTCGCCACGCTGCGCGACTGGAAAGCCGCCGGCAAGGTCCGCTACATCGGCGTCACGCATTACACGTCGAGCGCGTTTGCGCAGGTCGAGGCGGTGCTGCGCTCGGAGCGCATCGATTTCGTGCAGATCAACTACGCCGCCAACGACCGCGATGCCGAAGCGCGCCTTCTGCCGCTCGCCGCCGAGCGCGGCGTCGCGGTCATCGTGAATCAGCCGTTCGGCGGCGGATCGCTGCTCGCGGGCCTGCGCAACCGGCCGCTGCCGGATGTCGCGCAGGAAATCGGCTGCACGTCGTGGGCACAGCTCCTGCTGAAGTTCGTGCTGGGCAACCCGGCCGTGACCTGCGTGATCCCCGGCACCGGACGCCGCGAATACATGATCGATAACGCGCGCGCGGGCATCGGCAACTATCCCGATGAAGCGATGCGAAAGCGCATCGCCGATGCGGTCGCGTAAGGAGATGAGCATGAGCGATCCGTACGACCTGCAGCGTTTCGTCGACGCACAGGAAAGCGTCATCGACGACGTGCGCGCCGAGCTTTGCGCCGGCCACAAGCGCACGCACTGGATGTGGTTCGTGTTCCCTCAGATCGTCGGCCTCGGGCACAGCGCAATGGCGCAGCACTACGCGATTTCGTCGCGCGACGAAGCCCGCGCCTATCTCGCGCATCCCGTGCTGGGCGCGCGGCTCGTCGAGCTGACGCGCATCGTCAACGGGCTGCAGGGACGCACTGCCGGGCAGATTTTCGGCTATCCGGACGACATGAAATTCCATTCGTCGATGACCCTTTTCGCGCACACCGCCGACGATCCCGCCGTCTTCGAAGAAGCGCTGCGCCGATATTTCGACGGCCAGCCCGACGAGGCGACGCTTTCCCGCCTGACATGACGGGCATGGCCGTTGCGCTTCGGGAAACGTCCACTTTTTCCGGGAGCGCAAGCCATGGGCCAATCCTTCAAGCTGCACGATCACGTCCGCTGGAATACGCCGCAAGGCGAAACGACGGGCCGCATCGTGCGCATCGTCACCGAGCGCACGACGCTCGACGGCCACACGGTCAACGCATCGCACGACGATCCGCATTTCGAAGTCGAAAGCGACAAGAGCGGCAAGCGCGCCGTTCACAAAGGCGACGCGCTCAAGCGGATCTCGCATTGACCGCGCGCACCGCACGTTCGCACTATTGCAGTGCGCGCGACGCCACCTGACACCGTTCCTGCAGAAACCACGATAAACGTTCAAACTTCTACCGCGCTGGAAGCTTGAATCGCGCATTTCAATTGAACCGGATTGCCCCAATCCTTTGAGGAATCGAACCAATGAAATCGAAACTCGTGGCACTGCTCGTTGCATCGTCGGCACTTGGCCTGACTTCCACGGCATCGTTCGCCCAAGTCGCAGGCACGCAGCCGCTCGGCGTATCCGTCGAAGTATCGACCGCCATCATCGATGGCTGGAGCATCAAGAAATCCGTGTTGAACAAGCCGGTCGTCAACGAACAGGGACAACGCGTCGGCGTCATCAACGACATCATCGTCGCGCCCGACAAGTCCGTTTCGTTCGCGATCATCGCCGCTAACAAGTTCCTCGGCGTGGCGCGTCACGACGTCGCGATTCCGATCGAGCAACTGGACGTGAAAAACGGCCAGTTCGTGCTCGCGGGCGCGACCAAGGAGGCGATCAAGGCGCTGCCCGAGTTCCAGTACAACAAGGTGAAGGCGACGCCGATTCCGCGCGCGCAATTCGAGCATCATTGATTCGCCGTAGTGCCTGACGGGGCGGCCGCGCGCCGCCTCGCCCGAACTCAACCGGAGCCAGCCGATGTTCAAAGCCCTCATCCTCGACAAACAGGACGACCGCACGGTCGCGTCCATTCAGTCGATCGACGAAGCCCGACTCGCTTCATCCGGCGATGGCGGCGACGTGCTCGTGCGCGTCGACTTCTCCACGCTCAACTACAAGGACGGACTCGCGATCACCGGCAAGGCGCCCGTCGTACGCACCTGGCCGATGGTGCCGGGCATCGACTTCGCGGGTGTCGTCGAGACGAGTTCGCATCCGAATTACAAGCCCGGCGACAAAGTCGTGATGAACGGCTGGGGCGCCGGCGAAACGCATTGGGGCGGGCTCGCGCAGAAGGCGCGCGTGAGCGCCGCTCATCTGATCGGGCTGCCCGCGAACATCACGACGCGCCAGGCGATGGCCGTCGGCACCGCGGGCTATACCGCGATGCTTTGCGTGCAGGCGCTGGAAAAGCACGGCATCGGCGCACAGGACGGCGACGTGCTCGTGACGGGCGCGAACGGCGGCGTCGGCAGCTTCGCGGTCGCGATTCTGGCAAAGCGCGGCTATCGCGTGATCGCGTCGACGGGCCGTCCCGAGGAAGCCGCGCGGCTGCGCGAACTGGGCGCGGCGGATATCGTCGAGCGCGCGACGCTTTCCGAGCCGGGCAAGCCGCTGCAGAAAGAGCGCTGGGCGGCGGCCGTCGATTGCGTCGGCAGTCACACGCTCGCGAACATCTGCGCGAGCCTGCGCTATGGCGGCGCAGTCGCCGCGTGCGGCCTCGCGCAAGGCATGGATCTGCCGGCGTCGGTCGCGCCGTTCATCCTGCGCGGCGTCGCGCTGCTCGGCGTGGACAGCGTCTACGTGCCGCGCGAGCGGCGCATCGCGGCGTGGCGGGCAATCGCCGATGAAGTGCCGGTCGCGACCATCGAAAGCGTCGCGACGACGATCCCGCTCGCCGATGCGCCCGACGTCGCCGCGCGTCTGCTGCGCGGCGAGGTGAAGGGGCGCGTGATCGTCGACGTGAACGCCTGAAGCGGCGTCAGAACGTGCTCCAGCCGTCGGCGGTGGCGGGCTGCGCCACGGCCGCTTGAGCGACGCGCGGCGCGGGTTTCGCAACCGGCGTGCGCGGCGCGTGCGCCACGCGCGGCGCGGCCTGCGTGATCGCAGCCGCCGCGCCTTCCACCGTGAAGAACGCGACCGCCTCGTTGAGCCTGCGCCCCTGCTCTTCGAGCGACGTCGCGGCGGCGGCGGCTTCTTCGACGAGCGCGGCGTTCTGCTGCGTGACCTCGTCCATCTGCGTGATCGCGAGATTCACCTGCTCGATGCCGCGCCCCTGCTCCGCGGACGCCGCCGCGATCTCCTGCATGATGTCCGTCACGCGCGCGACGGCCTGCGTCACTTCGGCCATCGTCGTGCCCGCTTCGCTTGCCAGCAGCGAGCCGTCGCGCACCTTGCCCACCGAATCGGCGATCAGTTCCTTGATTTCCTTCGCCGCCGTCGACGAACGCTGCGCGAGGCTGCGCACTTCGCTCGCGACGACCGCGAAACCGCGGCCCTGCTCGCCCGCGCGCGCCGCTTCCACGGCCGCGTTGAGCGCGAGAATGTTGGTCTGGAACGCGATGCCCTCGATGATGCCCGTGATATCCGCGATCCTGTCCGAGCTGTCGCTGATGCCGTTCATCGTGTTCACGACTCGGCCGACGACATCGCTGCCCTTCTTCGCGATATCCGACGCGTTCGATGCAAGCGAACTCGCCTGCTGCGCGTTCTCGGCGTTCTGACGCACCGTCGACGTGAGCTCTTCCATGCTCGCCGCCGTCTCCTGCAGGGAAGCGGCCTGCTCTTCGGTGCGCTGGCTCAGATCGGTATTGCCGGTCGCGAGCTCCTTTGCCGCGCCGCCGACCGCGCCGCTGCTTTCGCGCACGCGGCTCACGATGTCGGTGAGGCGCGCGTTCATCGTGGCGAGCGCGCGCAGCAAATCGCCCGTTTCGTCCTTCGTATTCGCGACGATGCGGCTCGTCAGATCGCCGCGCGCCACCGTCTGCGCGATGCCGACCGCCTCGCCGATCGGCGCCGTGATCGAGCGCGTGACCAGCACGCCGCCGATCACCGCGAAGAGCGCCGCCACCACGCATAGCGCGATCAGCACGTTGCGCTGCGTCCGATAGCTCGCCTGATCCGCGCGCACGATTTCCTCGCGGCGCGTCGCGGTGTAGGCCGCGTAGTCGTCGGTGGCCTTGACGAGTTGCGCGAGCAGCGGACGGCACTCGTCGTCGAGCGCCGTCACCGCTTCCTCGTGCTTGCCCGCGAGCGCCAGCCCGGCGATCTTCGTCGCGACGGGACCGTACAGCGCCTCCACGCGCATCATTTCGGCGGCAAGACTCTTCGCCTTGTCGCTCGTATCGCTCGCGCTGGCGAGCATGTCGTTGAGTTGCTTCAGGCGCGCCTGCACGTCCTCGTGGGCGCGCGTGGCTTCGGCTTGCTCGAGTTCGATATCGGACGGTTTCGTGACGAGCACGAGATTACGCGCGGCGATCGCGCGGCGGTCGACGGCCGTGCGAATCTGACCGGCGACATCGGCGCGCGCGTTGATGCCGTTGACATAGTCCGCGAAGCCGTCCGTCGCGACGGACAGCGCGCGCAGCGACATGCCTGCCACCAGCACGACCAGCACCGCCAGAATGCCGAAGCCAGCGATCAGCCTGTTCTTGATCGTGATGTTCTTGAGGTTCATTTTCAGGGTTCTCTCAGGGTCCGTTCGGGGGACATACGGCGTCCGTGTGATCGCTTCGCGCGGCATACTGCTACGCGAGCGAACGATCGAGCGCAAAAGATGCGCGACGCTCTAAAGCTGATTACGGCTCACGATTTTTGGACTGAAGGGAAAAGATGCAAATAGTCTGCACTTTGTCCACGACGTTCGGTAATACCGTTACCATACAGATGCGCGAAGTTAGGTAAGCATTTCATTTTCTTTCCACGAACTTCTACATTCCGATGCCCGAGATCCTCGATCAGCGCACGCCCGGATTCGCCGATGCGCTCGCGACGCTTCCGCCGACGCCAACCGCCGGTCTCGCCACGAACGAACGCTACTGGGATGCGGTGCGCGCGCTGTGGCGTCACTCCGACGAGCTCATCAACCTTGAGAACGGCTTCTGGGGTGCGATGACCGAGCCGGTCAAGGCGATGTTCCATTACTGGACCGAGCGCGTGAACCGCGAGACGACGCTTCTGATCCGCCCGCATCTGATGTCGCTGTATCAGGGTTTGCGGGAGCGCGTCGCGATGGAAATGGGCTGCGCGGTCGAGGAGATCGAGCTGACCCGCAACGCGACCGAAGCGCTGCTCGCGCTCATCAGCGGCTACAACCGCCTCGCGCCGGGCGACACGGTGCTCTACAGCGATCTCGATTACCCGTGCGGCAAGGACGCGATGGAATGGCTGCGCGAGCGGCGCGGCGTCACGCCCGTGCGTATTACGATGCCGGAGCCCGCGACGCGCGAAGCGGTGCTCGACACCTACGCGAAGGCGCTGCGCGCGCATCCGCGCACGCGGCTCGTGCTGTTGTCGCACGTCTGCTTCGCGACGGGCCTCGTGATCCCGGTCGCGGAGATTTCGGCGATGGCGAAGGAAGCCGGCGCGGACGTGATCGTCGATGCCGCGCATTCGTGGGGGCAACTCGCTTTCGACGTGCCCGACTTGAACGCGCCGTTCGCCGCGCTGAACCTGCACAAGTGGATCGGCGCGCCGCTCGGCTGCGGCGCGATCTACATCCGGAAGGGACATGTCGCGTCGATCGATCCGTATCTCGGCGACCGCTCCTGGCCCGCCGACGATATCCGCGCGCGCGTGCACACCGGCTCGCCGAACTTCGCCGCGTGGTTCACGCTGCCGTCGGCGCTGGACGTGCATCGGCGCATCGGTGCGAAGGCGAAGGAAGCGCGTCTGCGTGCGTTGCGCGATGCCTGGGCGAAGCCCGCGAGCGAGCTTCCCGGCGTGCAGATCCTGACGCCGCACGATCCGTCGATGACCGCCGGCATCACTGCGTTCCGCCTGAACGGGCGCGCGACGAAAGCAGGTTGCGATGCGATCGTCGCCGCGCTGCGCGATCGCTTCGGCGTCTTCACGGTGACGCGGCCCGGCCCCGACGCGGGCGAAGTCGTCCGCGTGACGCCCGCGCTCTTCTCGCGCATGTCGGATGCCGAGCGTCTCGTCGAAGGCATCGCGGCGCTTGCGCGCGAAGCGAAGTAAGCGTCAGCGCGTCACCGGCCGTGCGTCGAGATGCTCGATCAGGCGTTCGAGCGCGTCCGAGCACGGCGCTTCGACTTTCAGCGCGAGGAGCGCGTCGGCGCGTGTCTTGCCGATGTTGATGGCCGCGATCGGCATGCCGCTTTTCGCGGCCCACTCGCAAAAGCGATAGCCCGAATACACCATCAGCGATGAGCCGACGACGAGCATCGCATCGGCGGCTTCGAGCGAGCGTGCCGCGTCGTCGACGAGCGCGCGCGGCACGCTCTCGCCGAAGAACACGACGTCGGGCTTGAGCACGCCGCCGCAGCGCGTGCAGCCGGGCACGTCGAAGGCGGCGAAATCGAGATCTTCGATATGCGCGTCGCCGTCGGGCACCGCGGGCGCCGTATAGCCGACGAAATCCGGATTCGCCGCTTCCAGCATCCGCTGCACGGCCGCGCGCGTATGCCGCTCGCCGCATTCGATGCAGCGCACTCGCCCGATATTGCCGTGCAGCTCGATCACATCGGGATTGCCGGCGCGCGTGTGCAATCCGTCGACATTCTGCGTGACGAGCCGATGTACCCGGGAACGCGCGGCGAGCGCGCGCAGCGCGTGATGCGCGGCGTTCGGCTGCGCGTTCTGCACGACCGGCCAGCCGATGAGGCTGCGCGCCCAATAACGCCGGCGCGCGTAGTCCGAACCGAGAAAGTCCTTCAGCAGAATGGGCGCGCGGCCCGTGCGCTGGCCTTCGCGATCGCGATAACAGGGAATGCCCGATTCCGTGCTGATGCCCGCGCCCGACAGCACGAAAAGCCGCGGATGCCGCTCGACGAATTCATGAAGCTGCTGCACTTGCCGTCCTTTTTTCGCTTGTCCGAGCGATTTGCTTTGGTGGAAATATAAGGCGAAACCGCCCGCGCCGCTGGCTGCGCATCCGGCCTTACCACTTTTTCGATATTGAAATTGGCTTGACCAAATCGGCGCGCATCGTTAGATTGACGGACGCCCCACTCCAACGACATATCGAGACATCCAGCATGCTGACCGTCATCTGCGAAACGCCCGGAACCCTGAAAGCCGAACAGCGCGAGAAACCGCAGCGCGCCGACAACGAAGTGCTGCTGCGCGTGAAGCGCGTCGGCGTGTGCGGCACGGACCTGCACATCTTCACCGGCAATCAGCCATATCTGTCGTATCCGCGCGTGATGGGCCACGAGCTGTCGGGCGTGATCGAGGAAGCGGACGCATCGAGCGGGCTGAAGGCGGGCGACACCGTCTACGTGATGCCGTATCTGTCTTGCGGCAAGTGCATCGCGTGCCGTCAGGGCAAGACGAATTGCTGCGTGAACATTCAGGTGCTCGGCGTGCATCGCGATGGCGCGTTCACCGAATATCTGAATCTGCCCGCGCAATTCGTCCATAAGGCCGAGGGCGTCACGCTCGATCAGGCCGCGATGGTCGAATTCCTCGCGATCGGCGCGCACGCCGTGCGTCGCGCGGACGTGCAGCCGGGGCAGCGCGTGCTGGTTGTCGGCACGGGTCCGATCGGCATGGCGGCCATCACCTTCTCGCGGCTGCGCGGCGCGAACGTCACCGCGCTCGATACGCGCGAAGACCGGCTCGCGTTCTGCAAGCGCGAACTGAAAGTGGACGCGACCGTGCAGATCGGCGAGCAGGACAAGGAACAACTGTCGACGCTCACGAATGGCGAATTCTTCGATGTGGTGTTCGACGCGACCGGCAATTCGCGCGCGATGGAACGCGGCTTCGAATTCATCGCGCACGGCGGGAAGTACGTGCTGGTGTCGATCGTGCCGGATCGCATCTCCTTCGCCGATCCGGAGTTCCACAAGCGCGAAGCGACGCTGCTCGCGAGCCGCAACGCGACGCCCGAGGACTTCGAGACCGTGCTCGCCGCGATGCGCAAGGGCGAAGTGCCGACGGATGCGCTCAACACGCATCGTCTGACGCTGAGCGATGTGCCGACGCAGTTCTCGTCGCTGCTCGATCCGAAAGCGGGCGTCGTGAAAGCGATCGTCGAATGCTGACGGGTTGAATCAGGGCGCGCCGCGTACAAAGCGCGGCCGTCCTTGCGCGTCGTGCCACGGCTCGGCGCTTTTGCACCAGATTTCGTACTGCGGCGGATAAAGGCCGGTTTCATCGAAGATGCCGGTCGGCACCTCGATTTCGTCGACGCCGTCGAACGCCAGATAGACCGGCGATCCGCACAGCGGGCAATGATGCCGCCTGCCCGTCGCGGAGCTCGCCCACGCGACCGTGTCGCCCGTCACGGCAAACGCATCGCGCGGAAAGATCGCGTAAACGCCGAACGGCGCACCGTGGATGCGCCGGCACGTCATGCAGTGACACAGATTCACTTCCTTCGGCGCGCCCGCGACGCGCACCCGCACCGCGCCGCACGCACATCCGCCTTCGTGAAGCGGCTGATTCATCGGGTGAAGTAGCCGCGGTTCTGCATGCATTCGCTGTAGGCGCGCCAGTAGCGCGTCATCGGCGGCTCGGGCGGCGGCAGCGGCGGCATCTTCATGTCGCCGCCGTAGATCGCGTCGGATGCGCCGGATGCGCCCGCCGCCATCGATGCGGGCATCGCCGGCATGCCGGGCATCGCGCCGGATGCCGGATGCGGCAAGGCGGTCACGCCCGTCGCGCCGGACGCACCCGACGCGGCGATCGCCGCCGATGCGCCCGATGCAGGCGCCGCCGCAGACGCCGCGAGCGCACCCGATGCGCCCGCCGCACTCGCCGGCAACGGCGGCTCGACCGGACGCGGCGGCGTGAGCGTGCGCGTGTCGCGCTGCGCCTGAGCGTCGCGCGATGGCGCTTGCGACTCGCGCGCCATGTTCACTTTGGTCGTCTGATTGGCGTAGCCGTAGCAGGCGGCGTTATCGATCGATTGCTGCCACGCGCTCTGGCTGCGGCCTGGCACGGTGAGCGGCTGTTGCGCGAAGGCGGCGCCACACGCCGCGAGCAAAACGAATCCCGCGTAAGTGGAAGGTCTCATTGGCTTGCAGTTCCCCGATGCGGTTTTATTAGTCGTTGCAGTTTCTTGCGCCGCTCGGACACACTTCGAGCGACGCGAGTCTGCGCCGGGCCTGCTGTCAAGGATACCGCGCCCGCCGAACCGTCCACGCCAGAAGCACTGGCATCTTCCGCCAACTTTCAGACGATGCGCGGCGCGGCGCACATTTGCCGCGATGAACCGCGCATCAGAACTTCATGCCGACGCCAAGGCCGATCACCCACGGATCGATCTTGAGCGAGCCGAGATCGGCGCCGCCCGCCGATGCGCTCGTTCGCATCCAGATCTTTTTCACGTCGGCGTTGACGAACAAATTCTTCGCCACCTGTACGTCGACGCCCACCTGCAACGCCGGGCCGAAGCTGCTGTGCTTGATCGACACCGGCGTGTCGCCCGCCTTGAGCTTGTCGTTGTAGAAGTACGTATAGTTCACGCCCGCGCCGACATACGGACGCACGCGCCCCGCGTGATTGAAGTGATATTGCAGGAGCAGCGTCGGCGGCAGCACGCCCACGCCGCCAAGCCCGCCGATGTTCGACGTCACCTGATGCCGCGACGTGCCGAGAATCAATTCCACACCGATGTCATCGCGGATCATGTACGTGAAATCGAGCTCCGGCACGATCGCGTTGTTGACGTTGACACCGAGCGTGCCGAGCGTGCCCCCCGCTGTCACATCGGGCTGAATGCTGATCGCGCGCAGGCGAACCAGCACATCGCCGGCGTGGATGCCGCCCATCGCATCGCTCGACGATGCGTCGCCTGCCGCCTGCGCCGCGCCCGCGAACAACGCCGCGCATGCCATGACGATTGCCCCGAGACCCTTTCTCATTTTTAGCTCACTCACGTTAAAAGTGAGAATTGTCCGAGCGAGGGTCGGTCGCGCCTTTGACCACAATCAACGCGCGCCAGACGCGCGCCGCCTATCGCGGCAAGCCTTGCGCGCGGACAAGCATGCTTTACGCATCGGCGGGTCTGCGACCGCGCGCCACTTGCGGGCGGGTCCGCGCCTTGCTGAACGAAGAGAACGTGCAGAACAAAGGGAGGAAGCAGATGAGACCCACAATCGGCACACTCGGGCGCATGACGGGGATTCTGCTCGGCGGCACATTGGCCGTCGTGGCGAGCGCGCAGCAGGCGCCGCAAAAACCGATCAAGCTCGATTACGACAGTACGCCCGCGTATCAGGAGAAAAACGTGACGCCGCCCGCTGCGGCCGCCGCGAATGCCAGCGATGCGCTGAAGACGCGGCCGGGCAAGACGTCATCGGGCAAGGGCGCAGCGCCCGACCGGCCGAACGGACTCGGCTTCGACTCGGGCGCGAGCGGCATGAGCAAGAAGCAGTAGATCACGCGTCGGCCGGCTTGTCCGGCCACGGCCACGTCGAATAGCGCGACGGCTTTTCCGCTTCCGCTGCCGGCGTGGCTTCGTGCGCAGGCGCCGCGCTCGTTGCGACTTCGGGGAGATCCTCGCCGAACCACGGCACTTCCTTGCGCCGCTCTTCCATGTAGGCGTTCCAGCCCTTCGCGTTGTCCGCGAAGAGATCGTGCTTCACGGTGTTCGCCAGCATCGGGCGATTCAGCGTTTCATCGAGCAGCGCTTTCGGCCAAACGAAAAACGCGCCCGATGCACGGCGGATGAAATCGCGCGGCGGCATGGTCGCGTCGACGAAGCCGAGCAGCGTGAAGCCCGCGAGCGCGTCGTTGCCCTTCACCGCTTCGCCGATGCTCGCGTATTCGTCGGCGCATTGGCTCAGGCAAAACACGGACTCCAGCACGTCGCCGAGATGCAGCAGCAGTGCGCGTCGTTCGTAGGGATCTTGCGTGGCGGTCTCTTGTTTCGTCATTCGCTGTTCCGATATGTCGAGGGTGGATTCTGCGGCGCGCGCACTGTCGCACGGGCCGCGTTCATCTCGAATTTTAGCGAACCCGGCGTCACGCGTCGGCGCGCCAGCGCCCCGATCACTTCACAAAGCGCGTGCGAAAGCTCAGTCGATAATCATTCGGCGATACACCGAGCCGCCGCGTGAACACGAGCCGCATGCGGTCCGCCGTGCCGAAGCCGCAGTCGTAGGCGACGGTTTTCAGCGGCGTGTCGCTGCTTTCGAGCATATTGCGCGCCGCGTCGACGCGCGCCCGTTCGACGAACTCGTGCGGCGTCAACTGCGCGAGTTGCACGAAGGCGCGCGCGAAGTTGCGCTCGCTCATGCCCGCGACGCTCGCCATGCGCGCGACGGACAGCCGCTCGCCGATGTGCTCCATGACGTACGCCTGCACTTTCGCGACCGGCGACGTGTGGTCGGCGGGGGCGCTCAGATACGGGCTGAACTGCGATTGTCCGCCGCGCCGCTGCGCGAATACGACGAGCCGTTTCGCGACCGCGAGCGCGACTTGCGCGCCGTGATCTTCGGCGACGAGCGCGAGCGCGACATCGATGCCCGCCGTCACGCCCGCCGACGTGACGAGATTGCCGTCGCGCATATAAATGCGATCGAGTTCGACGCGTGCGCGCGGAAAACGCTCCGCGAGCCGCGGCGCATTCTGCCAGTGCGTGGTGACATTGCGGCCGTCGAGCAGGCCCGCGTGACCGAGCGCGAATGCGCCGGTGCAGATCGAGCCGTAACGCTCGCAGCGCGACGCCGTATCGACGAGCCAGGTGCAGAGGCGCGGATCGGGTTCATCGACGGGAAGGCTCGGACCGCCCGCGACGAGCGCCGTGCCGTAATGGCGATCGGCTTTGTCGAACGGCAGATCCGCGACGAGCCGCGTGCCGTTCGACGCGCGCACGATGCGCTCCTCCGGTCCGACAAGCGTGATCTCATACGCGTCCGAGGCAGCGATGAAGCCGTTCGCTTCCGCGAAGACATCGACGGGACCGGCCACATCGAGCGCCTGCACGCCCTGAAAGATTGCGATTGCAACTGTCGGCATCGGAGAGAAAGTCGGTGATGAGCGCGCGTGGCGGAAGACGGCGTGCGCCTGGCAGAGTTCGACGCGTCGTTTCGATTGAGACGCGAGCGCCTTTTGAAGAGACTGAAGGCATCGGACGCGCTGCGCGATTTTAGCAACGCACGACGCTTCGCGTCTTTCATCGACTCACATTCCGGAGCTTCAAACATGAGCGAAATCATCGCAGGCATCAGCATTCCCGACAGCCAGATGGCGCGCGAAGCCACGCAACTCGTACGCGATACGGAACCCGACCTGCTCTATCATCACTCGCGCCGCGTGTTTCTGTTCGGCGCGCTCGCGGGCGAACGCAAGCGGCTGAAATACGATCCCGAACTGCTTTATATCGGCGCGATGTTCCACGACATGGGCCTCACCGATGCATACAGCAGCCCGCACGACCGCTTCGAAGTCGATGGCGCGAACGCGGCGCGCGATTTCCTGCGCGGGCATGGCATCGGCGAAAGCGAGATCGAGCAGGTGTGGGATGCGATCGCGCTGCACACGACGCCCGGCATTCCGCAGCACAAGAAACCGGTGGTCGCGCTCGTCACGGCGGGCGTCGAGATGGATGTGCTCGGTCTCGCCTACGACGAGTTCAGCGCCGATCAACGCCGGCTCGTCGTCGCGGCGCATCCGCGCGAGGCGAACTTCAAGGAAGGCATCATCGACGCCTTCGCCAAAGGGACGATCGCCAAGCCGGAATCCACTTTCGGCAACGTCAAGGCCGATGTCCTCGCGCTGAAAGACCCGAACTACAGGCGCCTGAACTTCTGCAGCATCATCCTCGGATCGGCGTGGAACGATCAGCCGCACGATCATGCGACGTGCCGCAATCCTTCGCATCGACACGCGTAGTTCAGCGACAAACGCGATACGGACCCATGTCGACGTGAAAGTGCGTCTTGTGCAAGGCGTTGTAGTCGGGGCCTAATGTGGTATCGAAGGCATGACACGCGCCTTCGTGAACGCGGCGCAGGAACTGGCCGTCGGGCGACGCGGCATCGTCCCAACGAGCGAGCGTGATGCGGCGTCCGTCATCGAGCACGAAGCCGGTCAGATCGATGGCGTTCGCGCTCGCGTGCTGGCTCAGCGCCGCGTCCTGCTGATGATTCACATTGCGGCAAGCATAACTGCCGACATGCTCGATGCGCGCGATGCGCTCGCCATACGTATCGAGCGCGGCCGCCTGAAGATATTGATGCTCGAAGTAGGCGATGCCGAGCGCGAGCGGACACGTCGCGAGAAACGGCGCGCTGAAGCGCACGTCTTGCGATTGCGTGACGCGTACGACGCTTTGGAGCGCGCATCCGCCCGGTCCGGTCGCATCGGCCATCTCGCGATAGACGAGACCCGAGCGCGCGAGCGCGGCATCGCAGCGTTGCGCGTCGTGCATCGTGCGCCATAATTTGAAGCGCGTGAGCGGACCTTGCGGCGCGCGCACGTCGAGCGGTGCGAACGGATCGTAACGCTCGGGCAGCACGATGCGTTTCGAATAGACTGCGTAGCCGAACATCGCCGCGCCGGCGAGCAACGCGAGCAACAGCCATCCGACGATGCGTGCGATCACGCGTGATCGGCCGTGTGCGCCGCGCTCACGCGCTCGGCGAGCTTGGCGTCGTAGCTCGAATGTACATGCACGCGCTTTTTCTCGGGATACGCGTACGAATACGCCTTGCGCAACGCGAGCGACGCTTCGTGAAAGCCCGACAGAATGAGCTTCTGCTTGTTCGGATAGTTGGCGATATCCCCGACTGCGAAAATGCCCGGCCGCGACGATTCATAGTTGGACGTATCCACTTCGATGCGGCCGCCGCGCACGTCGAGATTCCATGTCGCGATCGGCCCGAGCTCCGACACGAGACCGTAGAGCGCGACGATCTTGTCGACGGCCAGATCGGTCGAGCCTTCCACCTGCTTGATGCGTGCGCCGCGCAGCACGCCATCGGGCGCATCGAGCGATTCGATCATGCCGACGACGAACGACATCTCACCGGCTTCGACCGCGCGCTTCATCGTCGCGACGGAATTCGCGGCTGCTGAAAACCCGTTGCGCCGATGCACGAGCGTGAGCTTCCTGGCGATGTCCTTCAATGCGAGCGCCCAGTCGAGCGCCGAGTCGCCGCCGCCCGCGACGATGATCTCCTTGTCCGCGAAATCGGCCGCGCGCGAGACGCTGTAATGCACGTCGCGGCCTTCGAGCGCGGCGGCTTCGGGCAACTGCAGACGCTGCGGAACGAACGCGCCGTTGCCCGCGGCGATGAGGATCGCGGCGCAATCGAAAGTCATGCCGTTTTCGGTAGTCACGGTCCAGCGATGATCGTCATCGCGCTGCGTGACGGATTGCACGCGTTGATCGAGGTGGATCGGCACGTCGAAGGGACGAATCTGTTCCAGCAGGCGATCGACGAGTTCGCGCGCGGTGCATGAGGGAATCGCGGGGATATCGTAGATCGGCTTGTCGGGGTAGAGCTCGATGCACTGTCCGCCGATGCGGCCGAGCGTATCGACGATCTGGCACGAGAGGCCGATGACGCCCGCCTCGAAGGCCGCGAATAGCCCGACCGGCCCCGCGCCTATGATCAACACGTCGGTTTTTATCGCTTCGCTTTGAGGTTCCATTTCGGGGTTCTTTCCTTGGCCTGCTGACTTTTTCAGCATTCTTCGGGCCACGATACAGAAAGCGTTCTCTCGCGGCAACGAAACCCCTTGCGGCTTAGCGGCGATTGCTTTCAGGCGTCAGGCGCGGGCATCGAAGGCTTCGTCGAAAGAAACGGTTCCGGCGGGGACTTTTTCGCTGAAAGCTAACGCCTGGAAGTATTCGGCGGGCACACCGGGGAGCGTGAGCGCGGATTCGGGTCGGAAGCCGAAGCGTCCGTAATAACCTGGATCGCCGAGCACGACGCAGCCCGCGGCGCCATCGCGCTTCAGGTGCGCGAGCGCTTCCTTCACGAGTTCGCCGCCGATGCCTTCGCGTTGACGCGCGGGCGTCACGGAAAGCGGACCGAGGCCGAACCAGCCGCTCGCGGTTGCGCTGATGCTGATGGGCGAGATCGCGATATGCCCAATGATGTCGCCGTTTTCCACCGCAACGAGGGATAGCGTGAGGCGGCCCGTTTTTCGCAATGCGTTGACGATGAACTGCTCGGTGTGGCTCGAATAGGGCATATCGAGAAATGCGGCAGTGGTCAGTATTTCGATCGCGTCGATGTCGCTGAGTTGCTCGTGGCGGATTGATGTGGATGCCTTCATAAGGTGCTCTGTCTTGCGGTGGTGAGGCGTGCATTCTAGCTCTGGGCTATATCGCCGGATCCCGTTTTCGTGTCGGTCTGTTGGCGTTGCCCCTGTGCGGGGCGGCACTCACTTTCTTTGCCGCTGCAAAGAAAGTAAGCAAAGAAAGCAGCTTTTCAGGCCCGCGGTCACACGCAATTTGGGTAGTTCTCTCATCGCAGATGGCACTCGCCTAAAGAGTGCCCTCATAGGCCCAATCCAGCTTGGATCGCGCACGGTCTGCCGCCGGAATGCGTTGAGCGCGCCGGTTCAGCACGAAAAAGCATCGGCACAGCGCTACGCGCTGCCGCCGGGCATTCAAGGGAAACCATCGGTTTGCGCACGCAGTGCGATAGCGATGTCACTAGCGAAGCACACGCATCCCCGATTGCCAAATCGCGCATGACCGCGGGCCTATCAGTAGCTGCTTTCTTTAGTTTTAGTTACTGCAGCCCCGCACAGGGGAAGTGCCAATAGACCGACGCGTAATCGGATTTGATAGAAGCCGAAGGCAAACCAAACATCACTTCGCATTCGCCCCCGAATTCAACTCCCGCGCGTAATACATGGCAGCAGCATCGATCTCCTCGGGCGTCATGTTGCGCGCGACATTGCGCATGACCCCATCGATATCGTTGGTCCGCGTCCCATTGGCAAACGCCAGCAACTGCGATTTGGTGTAAGCCGCCGGCAAGCCATCGAGCCACGGACTCCCCGCCTTCGTATCGATGCCCCCATGACACACCGCGCAAGGAGCGATATTTCTCATCGGCGCACCGTGCGCGACGATCGGCGGCGCAAGCGCACTGCTCACCTTGCGCTGCGCCGGCGGCCGCGGCAAGTTCGCGTAATACGCAGCGAGATCGCGCATGTCCTGATCCGAAAGATTCATCGCCATCGGCGACATCACCGCGTTGTTCCGCGCGCCCTTCTGAAAATCGATCAACTGCTTGTAAATCACCGACGCATATTGCCCCGCCAGATTCGGCGAGTTGGCCTCGCTCATGCCACGCTCGCCGTGACACATCGTGCATCGTAGAGCCAGCGTCGCGCCACGTCCGATCGAATTCGCGCTCACCTTGTCGAGCAGTTGAGGCGTCATCTCCACGCTCGTCAGCTTCTCTTTCGGCTCGACCGCCGCGCCGCCCGCATACCACTCGCGCGGCACGCCCGCCGCGCTGCAGATCGCATTCCAGATGCCGGCGAACTGCGCATCGCGCTGCACCGAAGGCAGCCACACGAATCCGATCAGCGCCGATACCACCGCAACCGCGATCGTCCCCAATACGCTGACCGTGAACCAGCGATTGCGAAATGTGAAGAGGCGTTCGTCGCTCATCGCTGCGCTCCGATCGGCACCGCAGGCACCGCCGTGTCCGAACGCGCCAGCAACTGCGCAATCGGATAGCCGTAGTTGACGAGCGTAAGCCCGATCATCAGCACGAGCCACAGCGCAAAGCTGTTCAACGCCACCGGAAGCGTGCGCGGCTCATGCACCGCGCGGCTGAAGCGGAACGCCTCGGGCTGCACCAGCGGCGCGCGATGTCCCCTTATGAGCACGATGAAAAACAGCACCGCCGACACAACCAGAATCAGCCCGCCGACAACCGATATCACGACGGACAGCGCCTGCGCCGCAAGCGCCGGATCGTTGTAGTCGTAGAACGCCATGCGTCGCGGCATGCCAAGAATGCCGACGAAATGCCACGGAAAAGTCAGCACGATCATGCCGATGAACCACAGCCACAATTGCCAGCGCATCAGCTTCACGCTCTGCAATGCGCGGCCCGTCAGATGCGGCCACAGATCGTAGGCGATCACGAAGTACATGATGACGATCGCGCCGCCGAAGATCAGATGGAAATGCCCCGTCACCCATTGCGTGTTGTGCACGGTCGAATCGAGCTGATAGCTCATGTTGATGAGCCCGCCCGCGCCGCCGAAACCGAGCATCACGAACGAGAACGCGAGCGCAAGCATCATCGGGTTGTCCCACGGCAACGCCTTGATCCAGCCGAGCGGACCGCGTCCGCCGCGCAGCCGCGCCGCAATCTCCACCGACGCGCAGATCGTGAACACGGTCAGCAACGTCGGCACGGCGACGAGCGTCGTAAAGACCGAATGCATGAACTTGAAGCCCGAGCCGACTTGCGGATCGGCGAACAAGTGATGAATGCCGATGGGCATCGACACGACGAGGAACAGGATGAACGAGATGCGTGCCATCGCATCGCTGTAGAGACGGCCGCCGATCGCGCGCGGAATGATCGTGTAATACGCGATATACGCCGGCATCAGCCAGAAGTAGACGATCGCGTGCAGCGTCCACGAGAAGAACACGCGCGCGAGTCCCGCGTCGATGGTCGTCTTCCAGCCGATCGCGACAGGCAGAATCATGAACAGCACTTCGATGGCCGCGCCCACCGCCGTCCAACCCCACAGATACGCGCCCGCGACGGTCGCGAACATCGCGAGCGGGATCGGCTTGCCGCGATTCTCGCGCTTCCACGACGCGAGATTCACCGACATCAGCGCCACCCAGACCCACGATCCGACCACGACGAACACGACGCCGACGTAATAGAACACGTTGCCGATCATCGGCGGATAAAAGGTATAGAGCACGGATGCGAGACCCATCGCGACGGGCACAGTAGCCGTCACCGCGCCGATCGCGACGAGCCAGAAGCCGAGCCACGCGAAGCGCAAACCCACGAGCGGGCGCTTCAACGCAAGCTCGCTGACCGCATAGCCGAAGCCCATCGCGATGAGCGTCGGGAACGCGTAGCCCATCACCGTGCCGTGCTCCGTCACCGAGCGATAGTAAAGCTCCGGATTCTGCAGCCACGGATGCAGCGGACTGCGCACGAGCATCTGCCATGCGCCGAGCAGCAGCGCGACACCGAAGGCGATGAACGCCAGCCAGAAATGCGCGAGGACGAGGCGCTTGCTATTGAACACAGGACACTCTCCGCGAATTGGCCGGCATCTTGTCGGCCATCTGCATGAATTCGGCGCGATCCACCACCTTCACATGCGCCCACATGTTCTGATGCCCGGTGCCGCAATACTCGTGACAAGGCATCAGATGGTCGCCCGGCTTGTCGAAGGTCGTCTTGAAGGTCGAGACATAGCCCGGCTCCAGCATCGAATTGATGTTCGTGTCGGTGATCAGAAAGCCGTGCACGACATCCGAACTCGTCGCGCGGAACGTGACCGGCACGCCCGCCGGCACGACAAGACATTGCGGCGTGAACGAATACTGCTGCGCGACGATACGCACCGTCACGGAGCCGTCCGCCTCGGGCGCGCTGCCGAGATTGCTTTCGATGAATTCGCCCGATACGTGCAGCGTTTCCGGGCGGACCGTCTCGACGCGCGAGGGCGGCATCATCGCCCAGTGCACGCCGGTGTAGACGACCATGCCGACCAGCACGACGACGATCGCGAGCACGAGAATCGCCCAGCGCCGTTCGACCCGTTCGGCGACATCGTGCGAGCTTGGATGGATGGCCATATGCGACGCCTTAATGAATCACTGGATCACGCCGCGCGGCAGGAACACGGCGAAGTAAAAGATGAACCAGATGCCGATCACGATCGCGGTCGAGATGCCCGCGAGCGCGATCGCGCCCGACGGGCCGCGCTTCACGATCTCGTCGAGTTGCGCGTCTTCCTTCGCGAGTTCATTCGGGTCTTCGGTCATGGTGTCGTCGATGCTCAATAAAGTGGCGCCGAACGCAGCTCGTTCACTTCCTTCACGGAAACCGGCGTGCCGTGGTTGCCCCACGCGGTGCGGATATACGTGACGACCGCCGCGACCTCGACATCCGAGAGCGACTGCGCGAACGGCGGCATGCCGTAAGGCTTCGGGTTCTTGAACGTGCCCGGCGGATAGCCGCCGTTCAGCACCATGCGGATCGGATTCACCGACGAGTTCATCACGATCGATTGATTGTTCGCGAGCGGCGGGAAATCGGGCGGCTTGCCCTGGCCTTGCGTCGCGTGACATTCGGCGCAGTGCTGGTCGTAGACCTTCTTGCCGAGCGGCGCGAGATCCGAGCGCGCCTCGACGGCCGCCTGGCTCGGCGGCGCGGGCTTGTCGCCGGAACGCGCGGGCAGCGCCTTCAGATAGACGGCCATCGCGCGCACGTCTTCCTCGCTCAGATATTGCAGACTGTCGTAGACAACTTCGGCCATCGGTCCATACACCGCACCGCGATTCGACACGCCCGCATGCAGCAGGCCGACGATGTCCTCCATGCTCCAGTCGCCGAGACCCGCTTCCTTGTTCGACGTGAGCGACGGCGCGTACCAGTTCTGGATCGGGATCAGCCCGCCTTCGAACGCCTTCGACTTCACATTGCCGCCGAGCGCGTTGATCGCGGTGTGGCACATCGAGCAATGACCGAGCCCTTCGACGAGATATGCGCCGCGGTTCCATTCCGCGGATTGCGTCGCGTCCGGCTGATACTCGCCCTCGCGAAAGAAGAGCGAACGCCAGCCGTACAGCAGCTCGCGTCGGTTGAACGGAAAACGCAATTCGTGCGGCCGGTTGGGCTGATGCACCGGCGGCGTGGACATCAGGAATGCATAGATTGCGTCGGAGTCGGCGCGCGTGACTTTTGTATAGGACGTATAGGGCATCGCGGGATAAAGCAGCGAGCCGTCGCGTGACTTGCCCGAGTGCATCATCGTGTAGAACTCGCCGGCGCTCCAGCTGCCGATGCCCGTCTCCTTGTCCGACGAGATGTTGGGCGTGAAGAGCGTGCCGAAGGGCGTGTCCATCGGACGGCCGCCGCCGAACGTCTTGCCCGCCGGCAGCGTATGGCACGCGATGCAATCGCCCGCGCGCGCGAGATATTCGCCGCGCTTGACGGTCGCGGCGTCGGCGCTCTGCGCGATGGCATGTTCGATCGGCGCGGCGCACGCCGCCATGAAGACCGCGACGGTCAGCGCTCGGAATGGGCGAAAACGGAGCACGTCGGGTCCTCGCTTAGTTGTGGACGCTGCCGCACGCGAGCGGCATCTTGAGCGAACCGGCGGCGACCGGCACCGGATCGGCCGGCGCGGGCAGCGTCGCGAGGTAGGCCGCGATCGCGGTGATGTCGCGGTCGGAGAGCAGTTTCGCGACCTGCCCCATGCAATCCGGCGCGACCGTCGAGCGCGTGCCGTATCGCCATGCGCCGAGTTGCGCGCTGATGTAGTCGGCATGCAGGCCGAGCAGACCGGGAATCGCCGGCTCCATGCCGGTCATCGACGCGCCGTGGCAGCTCACGCAGGCGGGCACGTTGCGCGTAGCGTTGCCCTTCGTGACGAGCGTCTTGCCGAGCTCGAGCGTCTTCGAATCGACGGTGACGGGCGACGGCGGCGGAAACGGCGGATGTTCGCTCGCGAAGTATTCCGCGATCTGATTCAAATACGCGTCGGGAAGATACGCGAGCAGGTAATTCATCGGCGGATACTTGCGCCGGCCGTCGCGAAAAGCGAGCAGTTGGTTGTACAGATAGCCGGCGGGCTTGCCGGACAGACGCGGGAAGTAGTCGTTGTCGGTGCCCTGGCCCTGCGAGCCGTGGCATGTGGCGCATCCCATCACGCGGGCCTGCATCGTGTCGGGCGCGCGCTCCAGCGGCGCGTTGTCGGCCGCGAACGCTCCGATGCTGAAAAACGCGAAGAGCGCGGACCAAAAGAATGTGCCGAGCTTTGCCACGTTTCGCACGTAACCCCCGTTGTCGATTTGCCGTGTTCGATGTGCCGGGCGCGTGCTGCTCGTCCGGCTCGGTTCTTCAAGGCGCTGCAATGTTCTTGCTGCAGATGGGTTGCGCTAGGCTTTTCTGATCTTAGAAGAGATCGCCCGTTTTTCCCAACTCAGAGATTGTCTCAATCTGTCACATCGATGCGCGTGACAAATCCAAGTGTTTTTTGCGTTCGAACAATGAACCGCATCTTTTTGAGACGAGCAACGACGTCGACCCGATCTGCTAAGGACTGTAGATAGTCGCTTTGCGCGGCCATGTCCATCATTTCGAGATGAACGAGGTGTTGCTCATTTGAGCCCGAGGCGCTTGGCGAGGCGATTGAGATTCGCGCGATCCAGACCGAGCTCGCGCGCCGCCGACGCCCAGTTCTGGTTGTGACGCTTCAACGCGTCGAGGATGAGCGTGCGTTCGTAGGCCGTCACGGCGTCGCGGAAGTCGGCGCCCGGCGCGGGCAGCGGCGCGGCTTCGACGCGCGTCGCGGCATCGGCGGCCAGTGCGGTGTCGCCGGCGAGCGTGAGGTCGGCGGCGGTGAGCGTGAGGATGCGCGGACGTTCGCGATGCGCCGCGAGCGCCTTCAATGCGCTGCGTCCGATCAGATGCTCCAGTTCGCGCACGTTGCCGGGCCAGCGATACGCGAGCAGCGCGGCTTGCGCATCGGCGGAAAGACGCAGGCTCAGGAGGCCGAGGCGCGAGCGGTTCTCTTCGAGAAAGTAGCCGGCGAGCAGCAAGACGTCGCGTCCGCGTTCGCGCAACGGCGGCACGACGAGCGGATACACCGACAGCCGATGATAGAAGTCCGCGCGAAAGCGCCCTTCACGCACTTCCTCGGCGAGATCGCGATTGGTGGCGGCAATGAGCCGCACGTCGACCTTGTGCTCGCTGTCCGAGCCGATCCGCTGCAACTGGCCGTTCTGAAGCACGCGCAGCAGCTTGGCCTGCACGGGCAGCGGCAGCTCGCCGACTTCATCGAGAAAGAGCGTGCCGCCATCGGCGAGTTCGAACTTCCCGCGCCGGTCCGACGACGCGCCCGAAAACGCACCGCGCACATGCCCGAAGAGCTCGCTTTCGACGAGCGTATCGGGCAGCGCCGCGCAATTCAGGCTGACGAGCGGTTTGTCGGCGCGCGGCGAAAGCGCGTGAATCTCGCTCGCGACGAGCTCCTTGCCGACGCCCGTCTCGCCGGTGATGAGCACGGTCAGATCGCTCGACGCGACGATCGCAATCTCTTCCTGCAAGCGGTTATGCGGCTCGCTGCTGCCGATCATTTCGCGCCTTCGCGGTCCGCTCGCCTGCCGATACACCTCCGCACGCTGACGCTCGGCCTCGCTCGATTTCGCGAGCGCATCGATGCGTTCGGCGACGCTCACGGTCGCCGCCGCGAGACTCAAGAACGCCTGCAGCGAAGCCATGTCGATGCCGTCGAAGCGCGCGGGATCGAGCGCGTCGAGCGTCAGCAAGCCCCACGCGCGCCCGTTGATGACGAGCGGGCAGCCGAGACAATCGTGCACCTCCAGATCGCCGCTCACGCCCTTGACCAGTCCGTCGTAGGGATCGGGCAAGTCCGAGCCGGCGGCGAAGCGCGTCGGTTCAGCGCGCGCGAGAATGCGTGCGAACCGCGGGTGGTCGCTCACGCGAAAGCGCCGGCCGAGCGTATCGCCCGAAAGACCGTCGATGGCGAGCGGCACGAGCGTATCGCCGTCGAGCCGCAACAGCGCGGACGCATCGCTCGGAAACAGCGCGCGCGATGTGTGCAGCAAACGGCGGTAGCGCTCGGTGTCGGGCATCTCGCTCGACAGGTCCTCGATAAGCGGAACGAGCGCATCGAGCAGCACGCGTGAAGTCATTGCGACTACGTCAGCAGTCCTTTTGACTAGAGTCGAATCGACCATGTTTGATAATAAATGATTGATTTATCGACGATTCTACTCTGGCACGGATCGTGTATAGATTCTGCCGAAGAATTCAGACGCGAAAGCGCCCCGCTTTCGCCTTTATCACACGAGGAAACGAACAATGCTGTCAGCAGAACACCGTGCCATCGTCAAAGCGACCGTTCCCCTTCTGGAAAGCGGCGGCGAAGCCCTCACCACGCACTTCTATAACAAGATGCTCAGCGAGTATCCCGAGGTCCGCCCGATGTTCAACCAGGCGCACCAGGCAAGCGGCGCGCAACCACGCGCGCTCGCCAACGGCGTGCTGATGTACGCACGGCACATCGACGAACTCGAGAAGCTCGACGGGCTCGTCGGCCAGATCATCAACAAGCACGTCGCGCTGGACATCCAGCCGGAACATTATCCGATCGTCGGACGCTGCCTGCTCGCGTCGATCCGTGAGGTGCTCGGCGCGGAAATCGCCACCGACGCCGTCATCGAGGCGTGGGCCGCCGCCTACGGGCAACTTGCGGATCTGCTGATCGGACTCGAGGAAGGCATCTACAGCGAGCGCGAAAACGCGCCGGGCGGCTGGCGCGGCACGCGGCGTTTCGTCGTCGCGCGCAAGGAGAAGGAAAGCGACGAGATCACGTCCTTCTATCTCGTGCCGGAAGACGGCGGCGCGCTGCTCGACTTCCATCCGGGTCAGTACATCGGCTTGCGCCTGTTCATCGACGGCGAGGAACTGCGCCGCAACTACTCGCTCTCGGCCGCACCGAACGGCCGCGAATATCGCATCAGCGTGAAGCGTGAGGCGAATGGCAAGGTGTCGAATTTCCTGCATGAACACGTCGGCGAAAACAGCGTGCTCGATCTCTATCCGCCCGCAGGCGACTTCAAGCTCGAACACAACGACAAGCCGCTCGTGCTCATCAGCGGCGGGGTCGGCATCACGCCGACGCTCGCGATGCTGCAAGCCGCGCTCAAAACGCAACGCCCGGTGCACTTCATCCACTCGGCGCGGCACGGCGGCGTGCACGCGTTCCGTGCGGCGATCGAGGAACTGGCGGCGCGCCATCCGCAACTGAAGCGCTTCTACTGCTACGAGCACAAGCGCGATGGCGATCTCGAAGCGCACGGCATCGGCTTTGTCGACGAAAAGCTGCTCGATACGTGGCTGCCGAAGAACCGCGATGTCGATGCCTACTTCCTCGGGCCGAAGGCGTTCATGAAGGCGGTGAAAAAGCATCTGAAGGCGCTCGGCGTGCCCGAAGCGCAGAGCCGCTACGAGTTCTTCGGCCCGGCCGCCGCGCTCGACTGATTCCGTGCGTGGTGCGGCCCTCTCGACCCGCGGCGCATTTGGCCGCGGGGTTTTTTTGCGCGTTCCAGCCTTTGCAAGTGGTTACCTCGATTTTGTAGAAACCGGCCATTTCAAAAGGCCGGCCAGACGCCTAATCTGCTCTTGCCGCGTCGATCTGGCGCACTTTCAGAACCCAGGCAAAGAGGATACGCAAATGGAACCCCGTCTCGACTTCTACAAAGCCAATCCCGCAGCAATCAAGGCGCTGGTCGGCGTCGAGGAGCGCATCGCGAAGTCCGCGCTCGAGAAATCGCTGACCGAACTGGTACGGCTGCGCGCATCGCAGATCAACGGCTGCGCGTTTTGCGTCGACATGCATACGACCGATGCGCGCAAGGGCGGCGAAACTGATCGGCGGCTGGCGACGGTCGTTGTCTGGCGCGAGACGCCGTTCTTCACCGATCGCGAACGCGCCGCGCTCGAATGGACCGAGGCGTTGACGCTGGTGTCGCAAGACCACGTACCCGATGCCGTGTGGGAAGCCGTGAAGCCCCATTTCAGCGACGATGAAATTGTCGACCTGACGCTGCTCGTTTCCGCGATCAATAGCTGGAACCGTTTCGCGATCGCTTTCCGCAAGCTGCCGGCGTGAGGGCATCGACATGAGAAAGCGCGAAATTCTCGTGCTGGCGGCCGCGCTGACGATCGGTGCAGCGAGCGCCGGCGCGCACGACGCGGCGGGCGCGGAACTCGTCACGCCGATGATCAAGCAGGCCGTGCCGGAAGTGGCCGGCAAGAACGTGCTGATGGCGACCGTCTCGTACAAGCCGGGACAGTCGTCGGAGGCGCACATGCATCCGGGGTCGATCTTCGCTTACGTGCTGGAGGGCCGCGTGACTTCGCAGCTCGAAGGCGGAAGCGCGAAGACGTATGGCCCCGGCGAATCGTGGTACGAACCGCCGGGCGCGCATCACATCGTGTCGAAGAATGCGAGCGCGACGAAGCCGGCAAAGCTGCTCGTGTTCGCGATCGTCGGCGATGGCGATCCGGTCAAGCAGCCGATCCCGCATTGAGGACAACATGAAGATCGCAGAACCCGACACCGTTTTCATCGCGACGCCGCAGAAGCGTTCGCCGGAGCATCGGCCGCGTTTCGCGCTGTTCGATCTCGGCTTCCGGCCGTTCTACCTGTGCGGCGCGGCGTTCGGCGCGCTCTCGGTGACGGTGTGGCTACTGGTGCTGTCGGGCGTGCCGCTCTTCGGCGGCTATCTGCTGCGCGCGGATCCGGTCGCTTGGCACGCGCACGAGATGGTGTTCGGGTTCGCGGCGGCGATCGTCGCCGGCTTTCTGCTGACGGCCGTGCGCGCGTGGACCGGACGCGACACGGCCAAGGGCGCGACACTCGCATCGCTCGTGCTGCTGTGGCTCGCCGGGCGCGTGCTCGTGTGGAGCGGCCCGGCGCTGCCGGCGGCGATCGTCGATAGCGCGTTCCTGCCGGTCGCCGCGATTCTGCTGCTGCGGGTGCTCGTCGAGGCGGGCAACCGGCGCAACTACTTCATCGCGGTCGTTGTGTTCGCGTTCGGCGCGCTGAACGCCGCGTTCCACGCGTTCGCGATCGACGCGCGCCCCGATCTCGCGATGCGCGCGGTGTGTGCGTCGGCGGGCATCGTCGTGTTGCTCGTCGGCGTGATCGGCGGACGCGTGATCCCGATGTTCACCGCCAATGCAATGCCCGGTTTCATCGCACGGCGCTGGCGCTTCGTCGAGTTGATGGCCGCGCCGCTCACGATCGCGGCGTTTGTCGCGGACGCCTTCGCGCTCGATGGCGCGATCGTCGCGCCGATCGCCTTGCTGGCCTGCGGCGTGCATCTCGCGCGGATGATCGGCTGGCGCTCGTACGCGGTGCGCGGCCGGCCGATTCTCGCGATCCTGCATCTCGCTTATGCGTGGCTGCCGCTCGGCTTCGCACTGCTCGCGCTGTCGGCGCTCGGATGGACACGCGTGCCGCACAGTCTCGCGATGCATGCGTTCGCGGCTGGCGCGATCGGCGGCGCGATCATCGCGATGATCACGCGCACCGCGCGCGGGCATACCGGACGGCCGCTCGTCGCGGACACGCGCGATGTCGCGTGCTACGCGCTCGTGATGTCAGCGGGCGCACTGCGCGTGCTCGGGCCGCTCGTCGCGCCTTCGTGGCATTCGACGTGGGTCTTTGCGGCTGGGTCGTGCTGGGTTCTTGCGTTCGGGCTCTACGTCGCCGCTTATGCCGCGCCGCTCTTCAAGCCGCGTGCGGATGGCAAGCCAGGTTGAGACGGCGACGGATTTTGACATCGGGAAGCGAGGGTTCCGCGAGAATCGCGTCCGGCTTTCCCGATTCCGATTCCGATCCCGCCATGAAGCACCTTCGTTCTCTTTGCGCCGCGGCGACGCTCATCGCCGCTTTGCTCGCCCTGTCCGGCTGCGGCCTCTTCGGATGCAGCGGCTTTGCCACCAACGGCGGCGGCTTCGGCGGCTGCAGCGTCGGCACGCGGTTCTGATTCGATGGCGCGAGGCGGGCGACAAGCCGGGTCGCAAGGATCATCGTCATCACAGCGCAACGCCGCCCGCGGCCTTCGCCTTTTTGGCGCCCGAATACCTCGCCTTCAATCCGAGCGCCTGCTTCTCGATCAAATACCAAGAGAGCGCGCCCGCGAGCCAGGAACCGGGCAGCGCGATCAGCATCATCTGTAGCGCGGAGCCGTCCGGATAGAAGTGATTCACGACCTGCTGAATCGGCCAGCCATAGAGATAGATCCCGTACGAATAGTCTTCGATGGGTCCGAGATTGAGCTTTGGCGCGAAGGCGATCATGAACACGCCATAGGCAATCACCGCGCCGCAGGCAATCTCGAACGCCGGCTGACGGTAGGAAAGCACCGCCGCAAGCAGCAGCGCGAAGAGACCCTGGCGGTTCAGCGGGATGAAATCCCGGTTGACGTAGAGAAAGACACCAGCGGCGAAAAACACGGCAACGCGAAGGTTGGACGGATCGCCCGTGATGAACGGCATGTACGTCGGCGCGAAGAGTCCGATCGCGACCAGGGCGGCGATGCAGAGGTTAGCGACCCATCGACTGCGAAGCGCGCCGAGCGCGCCGAACACCAGTACCAGGACGTAAAGCCGGACCTCGACCCAGATGCTCCACAGCGTTCCGTTCACGGCGTTCCGCGCGTGATTGTCCGCGAAGACGCCGGGCAAGCGCTCGGCATACTCATACAGAGAGGCGTTGCGCCAGACAAAGCCGTACGTCTCGGGTGACTCGAAGTAGATTCCGCGCGAAAGCGTCGTCAACGACGGACCGAGCACGAAGGCGAGCAGCGCCATGCAAACGACCAGCGCCGGGAACAGACGCAGGGCGCGCGAGATGACGAAGTCTTTCACGCTGTGCCGACGATCGAAGCTGAACGTGATGAGAAATCCGCTGATGACGAAAAAGATATGCAGACCGAGATCGCCCGAATATCGGTAATGCAGGATCGACGTCGTGAAATCTCTGAGACCGTTGGTCGTGGCGGCAAGCGCGAACGAATGCCCATAGACAACGAGCGAAGCGGCGATAAGACGCAACAGCAGGAAATTATTACTGTCCTCTCGGCCGTTCTTATTAAAAGCTTGTCCCAGCGTTCTCATGAATGCCGCCTATTTGGAAGGCGGAATTGTAACGCGGTGTGACACAAATTAATAAGTTGCCGAAGCGGCGGCCCGTTTGACCCGCTCCCTTCTCCGCGCGGCTTCAGCCGAAGACGCGCGGAGAGAACCTTCACACGAGCACTGCCCGGCCACGAACCGGCACAAGGACGTTCGCGGACGACAGTGAAAACCAGGCTAATTTCAGGAAGATATCTGGTTCGTTTTGGTTAGCCCTTGTTGCATGAGACTTTGCTGGTTCTGCGAATGCGCATTGCGCATTGGCTTCAGCACGAAAAGCGCGAGCAGCGCCGATATCGCCGCCATCCCCGCCGCAAGCATGAACACGGCGTGCCAGCTGCCGGTCATCGTCGTGATGACGCTCGAGAACGGCACCAGCAACGCCGCCGTGCCCTTCGCCGTGTACAGCAGGCCCGCGTTCGTCGCCGCGAACTTCGGACCGAAGGTATCGCCGCACGTCGCCGGGAAGAGACTGTAGATTTCGCCCCACGCGAAGAACACGATGCCCGTCAGCACGACAAACGCGATCGGGCTATGCCCGTACTTCGACAACGCGACGATGCCCACCGCCTCGATCGCGAACGCGACGAACATCGTGTTTTCCCGTCCGATGCGATCCGAGACCCAACCGAAGAACGGCCGCGTCAGACCGTTGAGCACGCGGTCGATCGTGAGCGCGAAGGTCAGCGCGGGCAAGGTCAAGCCGAGTATCGACACGGGCGAATCGTGCAAGCCGAAGTCCTTCGCGATCGGACCGAGCTGCGCGGTCGCCATCAGGCCGCCGGCGGCCATCATCACGAACATCAGATACATGACCCAGAAGATCGGCGACTGCAGCACCTGCTTCGGACTCGCGTTGTAGACCGCGGCCTTGACCGTGCTCTTCACCGTCGCGAGCAACTGCGCGGGCGGCGCATAGAGCGCCATGCCGAGCAGGAAGACCACGAGGCCCTGGCCGAGACCGAACCACAGGAACGTCGCTTCATAGCCGCTCGATTTGATCATGTGCGCGATCGGCACGACGGTCGCGGCGGAACCCATCCCGAAGCCTGCCGCCGTGATGCCCGCAGCAAGTCCGCGCCGCGTCGGGAACCACTTGAGCGCGTTGCCGACGCACGTGCCGTACACCGCGCCCGCACCCACGCCACCGACCGCCGCGGCGAAGTACAGAAGCGGCAGCGACGACGCCACCGAGTTGATCGCCCACGCGATCGCGCATAGCAGCCCGCCACCGACCACCACCGGCCTTGGACCGTACTTGTCGACGAGATAACCCTCGATAGGCACGAGCCATGTCTCCGTCACGACGAAGATCGTAAACGCCACCTGAATGGCCGCGCGGCCCCAGTGGTACTTCTCGTCGATCGGATTGACGAAGAGCGTCCAGCCGTACTGCATGTTCGCGATCATCGCCATGCAAATCACGCCGAAAACCAACTGCACCCACGGCGACGCGAGGCGCGACGCCTTGTCATCGCGGCCCATCTGGTTCATTCCCATGCCTGTCTCCTTGGCAAATATGCCTTGTGTATGCGGACGTCGAACGACGCCTCCCGCGACGCCCATTCATGCTGCGCGCATATACACAGTATGTGATATATCAAGTAAGTCAAGCGAAAGAAATGGCGGGGTTTTCACTTAGAGGATGAAACGGTGTAAGCGCATGAAAGCTGCAGTGAGCGCGGATCGTACAGACGAAAAAAAGCCCGGCAGAGGGAGACCTGCCGGGCGATGAGCGTGGGCGAGACATGGCAATCCGCAGCACGCCCTCTCTTTATAAATGAAAGTTAAACGTAATGTAAACGGGTATTTTTGTAGGGTTTACGCTGCGGTGTTTTTAGGCGTTTTCAGAACACGTTCACAGGGACATTGACCATCAGCCGGTAGACGTCGCTCGTGCCGTCCGGATAGTACGCGCTATTGCTGTGATGATGCATGTAGTAGAACTTGATCGACGTGTTCTTGAACTTGCCGTCGGGAATCGTGTAGCTCGGGATCACGCCGATTTCGTAGTGCGTACCGCTGATCGGCTTGCCGTTCACCAGATAGTTAGCCGCCTGAGCGCTGTCGCCGTTAGCCATCGCGCTGCCATCCGCGCCCCAGCCGTAAGCACCCCACAACGCGAACTTCGCGCCGGGCAGGCCGTATTCCTTGAGGTTGAGCGAATACGACAGGCTCACCGATTTTTCATGCGGCTGGTTGTAGTCGACATCGAGCGAATTCGACAGATAATCGCCCGCAGATTGCCCCATGTAGTCGAACGTCTGATCGCTCACGATCTGCTGGAACGCGAACTGCACCGTATGCGCGCCGTGCGTGCCGGCGAGCGCGAGCGAATACGCGTTATTGTTGATCGACCCTTGACGCTTGTCGCCGATCGCGCCGGTGTAGTAGTAGTTCAACGAACCCGTCCAGCGGATGCTCTTCGGATCGCCGATGCTCTGCGTCGCCGTCAGGTAGTACTGCTGCCATACGTTGTTCGCGACGCTGCCGTAGAGCGAGACGGCCGTATCGTCACCGTGTGTCCAGTCGCCGCCGAAGTACGTGAACTGCGAGACGTGCGTGCCGCCGTATTCCGTCGTGAGGCCGGTGACGGTCGTCATGCCGCGCGCGATCACGCCATCGACCGTGCCGGCCTTGAGCGTCAGGTTCTTGATCTCGTCGCTGGCAAGCGAGAAGCCGCGATACGTCGGCGGCAACGCGCGGTTGTCGTGCGGCACGAGGAACGGGTTATCGAAGAGTTGCTGACCGTATTTAAGCACCGTGTTCGACACGCGCGCCTTCACGTCCCACACGCCCGGATACGCCCACGCGAGCTGGTTCGCGCCGCTCGGGTCGCCGCTCGAGGAAACGTGCACGCGATTGCCCGCGCCCTGCCCGCCGTTCAGCTTGAACGCACCGAAGAGCGACACGTCCGCACCCACGCCGATCAGCCCTTTCGTATAGCCCGACTCGAACACGGCCTGCGCACCGAGGACCCACGCGTCCTTCTTGCCTGCGCCCTTGAATTCGTCATGCTCTGTGAAGGACCGCATCAACAGATTCAAGTGCGACTCCTCGATGAATCCCTTCGATTTCGCCTGATTGCTGACGGGCGCATCGGCTTCCGTGTTGGGCGGCGAATCCGGTGCCAGCGCCTTTTGACGCGTGAGCAGATCATCGTCGGCGGATGGCTGCTGCGCCTGCGCGGTCTGCGTCGGCGCCTGTTGCGCATGTGCCGGAACGGCTGCGGCGATATAAGCGCCGAAAAGCAAAATGGACAATGCCGCTGACGTTTTTTGTTTTTTCATGAAAAGTATCTCCACTGACTCGACCCGCGAACTACATGAAATGAACAACTAGAAAGGATTCCGAATTACCTGATGAAGTGAACCGTGCCCGTCGATCGCGAAGGATCGGCACGAACGGTCCGTTCAGGGACGCGCTAGTAAAAGAGAAAGTGTCCCTTTACGCCGGGGCCATCACGCATACAGACAGGCGGCCGACGAACTCTCACCAAGCGCGCGCAACACCGGTACTTCGCGTGCGCAACGCGCGTCGGCCATCGGACAGCGCGTATGAAACACGCAGCCCGAAGGCGGATCGATCGGGCTCGGAATGTCGCCCGACAGAATCTGCACGGTCTTTGCGCGCTCGACGGCCGGATCGGGTACCGGTACCGCCGACAGCAACGCCCGCGTATACGGATGGCGCGGCGTGTCATAGAGCGCGTGCTTCTCCGCGAGCTCCATCACGCGGCCGAGATACATCACCATCACGCGATCGGAGATGTGCCGCACCACGGCCAGATCGTGCGCGATGAAGATGAGCGCGAGCTTCATCTCTTTTTGCAGCGACTTCAGCAGATTGACGATCTGCGCCTGAATCGACACATCGAGCGCGGACACCGGTTCATCGCAGATGACGAGCTTCGGCTCGACGATCAGCGCCCGCGCAATGCCAATGCGCTGACACTGCCCGCCCGAAAACTCGTGCGGATAGCGGTTGATCATCTGCTCGCGCAGACCGACCTTGGCCATCATCGCGCGCACGCGTTCTTCGACTTCGCGCGTGTTCATGCCCGGTCGATGCTCGACGAGCGGCTCCGCGATGATCTGCCCGATCGTCATGCGCGGATCGAGCGATGCGAGCGGGTCCTGAAAGATCATCTGCACGTCGCCGCGCACGCGATGCCATTCACGCGTCGAAGCGCCCGACAAGCGCGCGCCCATCCACACGATGTCGCCGCTCGTCGCGGGAATGAGATTGAGGATCGCGCGCGACAACGTGGACTTGCCGCAACCCGATTCGCCGACGACGCCGAGCGTCTCGCCCGCCTCGAGATCGAAGCTCACGCCGTCGACGGCCTTTAGCGTGCGGCGCGCCGCCCACGGCAGACGGTTCTTCGGCTTCACCTGAAAATGCACGCGCATGTCGCGCACGGAGAGAATCGTCGCGTCAGACATGGCTCGCTTCCTTCTTGATCAGATGAACCGGACGATGACAGGCCCGCAGCCAGCCCGGTCCGATCGCCTTCAGCGCGGGCGCATCGACGGCGCATTCATCGCTTGCATCGGCGCATCGTTCGTGGAACGGACAGCCCGCCGGCGGATGGGCCATGTTCGGCGGATTACCGGGGATGCCGGTCAGCTCGCCGCCGTCGTGATCGAGACGCGGCAACGCGCGCAACAGGCCGACCGTGTACGGATGCGAAGGCTGCGCGAACAACGTGTTCGCATCGCACTGTTCCATCACACGCCCGCCGTACATCACCATGACTTTTTCGCACAAGCCGGCGACGACGCCGAGATCGTGCGTGATCAATACGATCGACGTGCCGAAGTCATGCTGGAGATTGCGCAACAATTGCAGAATCTGCGCTTGCACGGTGACGTCGAGCGCGGTGGTCGGCTCGTCGGCGAACAGCACTTCGGGCTCGCACAGCAACGCCATTGCGATCATCACCCGCTGACGCATGCCGCCCGACAACTCGTGCGGATACTGCCCGATGCGATGCGCGGCCTCGGGAATGCGCACGGCTTCGAGCATCGAGATTGCGCGCTTCTTCGCTTCGCGGCGCGTGACGTTCTTGTGCAGTTCGAGCACTTCGGTCATCTGCCGCTCGATCGTGAGATACGGATTGAGCGAGCTCATCGGATCCTGGAAGATCATCGACAGGCGATTGCCGCGGATGCGGTTCATCGCGCGATTCGTCATGCCGATGAGATTCTCGCCGCGATACATCGCGCGTCCGCTCGCGCGCCCATTCGATGCGAGCAGGCCGAGCATCGCGAGCACGCTCTGGCTCTTGCCCGAGCCCGACTCGCCGACAATGCCGAGCGTCTCGCCCTCTTCCAGCGTGAAATTCACGCCGTTGACGGCGCGCACGGCGGCGTCGTGCGTCCTGAATTCGACTTGCAGATCGTTGACTTCGAGTAGCGGCATGGCTCACCTGTCCTTCGGATCGAGCGCGTCGCGCAGCCCGTCGCCGACAAAGTTGATGCAGTAAAGCGTGATCGAGAGCAGCGCCGCCGGGAACAGCAGAATCCACGGCGACGACTCCATCACGCCGACGCCGTCTTGAATCAGCACGCCCCAGCTCGTCATCGGTTCCTGCACGCCGAGGCCGAGGAACGACAGCACGGATTCCGTGAGGATGACGGCAGGCACGGTGACAGTCGTATAGATCGCGACGATGCCGAGCAGATTCGGCACCACATGCCGCGCGATGATGCGCCGCGTCGGCACGCCGATCGCGCGCGCCGCTTCGACATATTCCTTGGAGCGGATCGACAGCGTCTGGCCGCGCACGACGCGCGCCATGTCCATCCACGAAAAGATCGTGATGGTGATGACGACGAGATAGAACTCGCGGCCGAGCAGCGTCACCATCAGGATAGCGATGAGCAGATACGGAATCGCGTACATCATGTCGACGATACGCATCATCGCGTTATCGACGCGTCCGCCGACGAAGCCCGCGACCGCGCCCCACAGGATGCCGAGCGTCACCGACGTGAGCGTGGCGAGTGCGCCGATCATCAGGGACACGCGCCCGCCGATCAGGCAGCGCACGAGCAGATCGCGGCCAGTGTCGTCGGTGCCGAACAGATGCCAGTTGGCGAGCGTCGGCGCGACGCTCGTCGCGTTCCAGTCGGTCGAATCGAATTCGTTCGGCAACAACCACGGTCCGACGATGCACGCGAGCGTGATCAGCACGAGCAGCACGAGACTCACGACCGCCGCCTTGTTGCGCAGGAAACGCGCGCGCGCGTCCTGCCACGGGCTGCGGCCGGCGACCGCCCTTTCGAGCATCGGTGCAAGAGAAGCAGATTTCATCGCGCGCCCTTTCAGTAACGAATCTTCGGATCGAGCCACGCATACGCGAGATCGACCAGCAGGTTGAGCAGCACGGCCACCACCGTGACGAGCACGACGAGTCCGAGCACGAGCGTGTAATCGCGATTGGCCGCGCCGTTCACGATCAGCTTGCCGATGCCCGGCAGCGAGAACACCGATTCCGTGACGACCGCCGCCGTGATCGACGAGATCGCGAGCGGGCCGATCACCGAGACGACAGGAATGAGCGTCGGCTTCAGCGCATGGCGCAGCACGATGGTGCGCATCGGCAAGCCTTTCGCGCGCGCGGTGCGGATGTAGTTCGTGTTCAGCACTTCGATCAGACTCGCGCGCGTCACGCGGCCGACCGTGGCGACGTTGATCATCACGAGCAGCGCGACGGGCAGCGCCATATAGCGCAACTGGAAGTCGTTCCAGCCGCCCGCGGGCAGCCACTTGAGCAGGATCGCGAAGACGAGGATCAACACCGGCCCGAGCACGAACGACGGGAACGCATTGCCCGCGTTGCTGGCGAGCATCAGCACATAGTCCGCGATGCTATTGCGGCGCAGTGCCGCGGCGATGCCGAGCGCGACGCCGATCACGATGGCAAGCAGCATCGACACGCCGCCGATCGTCAGCGACACCGGCAGCGCACGAAGCACGAGATCGTTCACGCTCCAGTCGGCATAACGGAACGACGCACCGAGATCGCCGTGCAGAAGGTCTCGAAGATAGAACACATACTGCTTCCACAGCGGCTCGTCGAGGTGATACTTCGCCTGCAGATTCGCGAGCACTTCCGCCGGAATCTTGCGCTCACCATCGAACGGACCGCCCGGCGTTGCGTGCAGGAGCAGATAGCAGATCGTCACGACGATCAGCAGCGTCGGCAGCGTGAGCAACACGCGCCGCAAGGTATAGGACCACATGAAAGGCTCCTTGCCGTCAGTGCTTGACGATGTAGAGATCCTTGCTGCCGTAATGATCCATCGGATTCTTCAGCGAGTATCCGCCGACGTAGCTCTTCACGAGGCGCGGCAGGCCGTATTGCAGGAGCGGCAGCATCGGATAGTCGTCCATTACGATCTTCGCGGCCTGCGTCTGCAACTGCGTGCGCTTGGCTTGATCCGTGGTTTCGCCGGCTTCCTTGATGAGCGCGTCGGCCTTCGGGTTGCAGCTGAAATTGTCGTTCTGTTCCGACTTGCATTGCACGAGCGTGAGGAAGGTCGTCGCGTCGTTGTAATCGGCGACCCAGCCGTTGCGTGCGATCTGATAGTCGCCTTCATGGCGCTTCTTCAACAGCACCTTGAACTCCATCGATTCGATGTCCATCGTGAGGCCGAGCTTCGACTTCCATTCCGATGCGACGAAGATCGCCATCTTCTTGTTGTAATCGCTCGTGTTCATCGCGAATCGCAGCTTCGTTCCGGGCTTCACGCCCGCCTGTTCGAGCAGCTTCTTGGCTTCCTCGACCCGCTTGGCCATCGGCCACGTCGCCCATTCGTAATTCGACACGTCGGCGCCGCTCACGCCCTTCGGCAGCAGGCCGTAAAGCGGCGTCTGACCATCGGCGGTCACGCGTTGCGCGAGCAGGTCGCGGTCGATGACCATCGAGAGCGCCTTGCGCACGCGCACGTCCTTCAGCAGCGGATCGCGATTGTTGAAGCTGTAGTAGCGCGTGCCGAGAATCAGCGAGTTGCGGATGTCCTTCGGGAACTGCTGGCTGTACTTCGCATAGGTGCCGGTCGGAAGCTGATACGTCATGTCGTTCTCGCCGGACTGGAACAGCTTGACGTCGGTGTTCTCGTCTTCGACCGGCAGATACGTGACTTGCGTCAGTTGAACGTTCGCCTTGTCCCAGTAGTTCGCGTTCTTCGTCAGCACGAGCTTGCTGTTGACCTGCCAGTCCTTCAACTGGAACGCGCCGTTGCTGACGATGTTGCCCGGCTTCGTCCATTCCTTGCCGAATTTCTCGATCGTCGCGCGATGCACCGGCCCGAGGTTCGGATTCGACATCAGTTCCGGCAGGAACGGCACGGGTCCGGCGGTCTTGATTTCGACGGTGCTCGCGTCGATGGCGCGCACCCCGAGCGCGCTCGCCGGCTTCTTGCCCGCGGCGATATCCGCGCCGTTCAGCAGGAACGGGCCGTACACGCTCGCATACGACGACGCCGTTTTCGGGTCGAGGAAGCGCTGGCAGCCGTACACGAAATCGTTTGCGGTGACGGCGTCGCCATTGGACCAGCGGGCGTTCTTGCGCAGATGGAAAATCCAGGTCGTCGCGTCCTTCTGTTCCCATTTTTCCGCGACACCGGGCACGACCGTGCCGTCCGAATTCGTCGCGGTCAGGCTCTCGAACAGGTCGCGCGAGACGTTGGCCGCCACCACGGTTTCGACCAGCGCCGGATCGAGCGTCTCGACCTCCGAGCCGTTGTTGCGCACGAGTTCCTGCTTCGCGGCGAGCGCAACACCCGGCGGCACGATGGCGGCCGACGCGTTCAGCGCGGAGAACGCGAGCAGCGCCGCGGCGGCGGCGAGTTTCGTGCGTTGGATCGATGCGTGGGGAACGGCAAAAAACGTCATGGGGAATCCTCTTTCCTGTCTCGTTTATCGATTGTTGCCTTTCGCCGGGCTTTCGAAATTTGGCAGTCCTTCGTGTAGCGGATCGTTTATCGCCGTTGGGATAAACAAAGCAGCTTCAAGCCCGGAGAATCTAACGTATTGCTTTCTATCTTCTGTCGGCGCGCCAATGCCGATAACTCGTTGAAAACCGCGCGTCTGGCGGATATTTCTTACGTAGACGCTTTCATTCGTGCTTCAGGCTGGCGGCGAGTATTTCGTATCAATAAGACGGATGCCACTCACATGTGCTTATAGTCACTAAATTTTTCGAATAGTCGTTCAATTTGTTGGTTTAACGCACTTTCGGGCTTTGGTTAGCTGAACAGGGTTAAGGCAGCAAGTGTTTGTTTCCTATAAGATTGCGTCGCCGTATAACCGCCGCTTCAGAGCCGTCCGAAAGATGATCCGTTTCCGCCAGATCGAGGCATTTCGCAGCCTCATCATGACCGGCACCAGTGTCGGCGCAGCAAAAAAACTCCATGTGACGCAGCCCGCAATCAGCCGCCTGATCGCCGATCTCGAAGCCGATCTGGGCTTCAGCCTGTTCTCGCGCATCGGCGGCCGTCTCAATCCGACGACCGCCGGCCTGCGCTTCTACAAGTCCGTCGAGGAGAACTTCCTCGGCCTGGAGCGCTTGAAGCAGGTCGCCGCAATGATTCGCGAGGAAGCTTCAGACAGCCTCACGGTCGCATGCATGCCCGTGCTCGCGACCACGCTTTTGCCGCCCGTACTCGCCGATTTCACCGAACGTCATCCCGGCGTGCCGATCAAGGTCGATTCGGTGAAAGTGCCGGAAGTGCTGGTGAACCTGCAGAACCACAAGGCCGATGTCGCGTTGAGCCTGGCGTTTCCGGCGGTCGCGGGCATCGAGGTGGAGACGCTGCTCAAGGCGCGCGCGTCGTGCGCGATGCCCACGACGCACAAGCTCGCGAAGAAGAAGATCGTGCGCCCTTCCGACTTGCGCGGCGAAAAGCTCATCGGCTGGCTGCCGAACGCGCGCCAGCCGTACGAGGCGGAGCAATCGCTGATTTCATCGACGGAAGACCGGCCGCGTTACACCGTTTTCACCGACACGGCGCACACGCGTTACGCGATGGTGGCGGGCGGGCTCGGCATTTCGATCGTCGAGCCGTTCGCGGCCAAGGTCTGGCGCGCGCACGGCGTGGTCGTGCGGCCGTTCGAGACCGACATCGAGTATGAATACGTGCTGTCGTATCCGAGCAGCGGCATCCGCTCCGATCTCGTCGCATCGTTCCGAAGTTCGGTGAAGCGCGTGGTCGAGCACTATTCGTTCGAGGCCGCCGAAGAAGCGCCTATCGCGGAGGACTGACGCGCCGCGCGCCACTCGGCCGCCGATCGGTTTTCCGTTTCATACTCTCGTCTGTTGCGCCCGCTTCAAACCCTCATCCATACGGAGCACACATGCACGATCTGAAAGGCAAGTCGATTCTCATCACCGGCGCGAGCACCGGCATAGGCGCGGCGGCGGCGCGGGCGTTCGCGCAATACGGCGCGAATGTCGCGGTGCACTACAACAGCTCGAAAGACAAGGCCGAGGAAGTCGCGAAGGACGTGCGCGCGCTCGGCGTCACGGCGATCACCGTCGGCGCGGATGTGCGCGATTCAAAAGCCATCGATGCCGCCGTCGCGCAAGTCGCCGATACCTTCGGCAAGATCGACGTGCTCATCAATAACGCGGGCAGTCTCGTGAAACGCGAGCCGATCGCGTCCGCGAGCGACGAGCTCTTCGACGAGATCATGCACATCAACGCGCGCTCGGTCGTCGCGTTCACGCGCGCGGCGCTGCCGTCGCTGCGCTCGGGCGGCGGCGGCTCGATCATCAACGTGACATCGGTGGCGGCGCGCAACGGCGGCGGGCCGGGCGCGCTCCTCTACGCGGCGTCGAAGGGCTTCGTCAGCACCATCACCAAGGGCATGGCGAAGGAACTGATGCCGGATCGCATCCGCGTGAATGCGGTCGCGCCCGGCGTGATCCAGACGCCGTTTCAGGAGCGCTTCACATCGCCGGAACAACTCGAATCCTTCCGCAAGGCAATTCCGATGGGCTTCATCGGCGAGCCGGACGATTGTAGCGGCGCGTTCCTCTATCTTGCGTCGGAAGCGATGTCGCGCTATGTGACGGGCCAGATCATCGACGTGAACGGCGGCCAGTTGATGCCCTGAGCGTCGCGCGGCTCGTGGTATATAAAGCGCTGGTCTTTCGTCGCATGCAATAAAGGAGAACGCAGGAGATGCTTTTGAAAAAGGAACTTCGCATCCGCTCGGTCGCACTCGGCGCCATCGTCGCGTCGGCGCTCATGACGGCGGGATTCGTCGAGACGGCGCCGGCTTACGCAAAAACCACCGACAATCAGCCGGCGGTGCTGACCGCGTCGGCTGTCGCGGTCGCCGACAAATACGCCGCCGACACCGCGGAACAAATCTTCAAGCTCGGCGGCAATGCGGTCGATGCGGCCGTCGCGATCGCCTTCACGCTCGCCGTTACGTATCCGGAAGCGGGCAATATCGGCGGCGGTGGCTTCATGACGCTCTACGTCGATCATCGTCCGTACTTCCTCGACTATCGCGAGCGCGCGCCGCTTTCGGCCACGCGCAACATGTATCTCGACGACAAGGGCGAGGTCATCAAGGGCATGAGCCTCATCGGGCATCGCGCGGTGGGCGTGCCGGGCACGGTCCAGGGCATGTGGGAAGCGCAGAAGCGCTTCGGCAAGTTGAAGTGGAAACAGGTGCTCGCGCCGGCCATCAAGTACGCGCAGGACGGCTTCGAAGTCGACGATCAGCTCGTCTCGCGACGCGACAACGCATCGAAGGAGTTCGCCGGCAAGACCAACTTCGATCTGTACTTCGGCAGCATGAAGGCCGGTCAGGTGTTCAAGCAGCCGGATCTCGCCAAGACCTTGCAGCGCATCTCCGATAAAGGCGCGAAAGGCTTCTACGAAGGCGAAACCGCCGAGCTGATCGCCAAGTCGATGGAAGGCCACGGCCTCATCACGACGCGCGACCTGAAGGACTACAAGGCGGTGTGGCGTCAGCCGATCACGGCAAGCTGGAACGGCTATCGCGTGATCACCGCGCCGCCGCCGAGCTCCGGCGGCGTCGGCCTCGTGCAGTTGCTCAAGATGAAGGCCGACCTCAAGGACAAGTTCCAGGACGTGCCGCTCGATTCCGCGCAGTACATCCATCTCGTGGCCGAAATCGAGAAGCGCGTGTTCGCGGACCGCGCGCAATATCTCGGCGATCCGGACTTCTACAAGGTGCCGGTCGCGCAGCTCACCAACGACGACTACATCCTGAAGCGTGCGCAGGAAGTCAATCCCGACAAACCTTCGGACACGAAGAGCGTGCAGCCGGGACTCGGCACGTCGATGCCCGAGAAGGCGGAAACGACGCACTTTTCGGTCGTCGACAAATGGGGCAACGCGGTGTCGAACACGTACACGATCAACGGGTATTTCGGCTCGGGCGTGATCGCGGAAGGCACGGGCGTCGTGCTCAACGACGAAATGGACGACTTCGCGTCGAAGCCGGGCGTGCCGAACATGTTCGGCGTCGTCGGCAGCGATGCGAACGCCATCGCGCCGAAAAAGCGTCCGCTTTCGTCGATGACGCCGACCATCCTCACGAAGGACGACAAGGTCGCGATGGTGATCGGCACGCCGGGCGGCTCGCGCATTTTCACGTCGATTTTCCAGGTCATCACGAACGTGTACGACTTCGACATGCCGCTGGCGGAAGCCGTCGGCGCGACGCGATTCCATCATCAGTTGCTGCCGCCGGACACGATCTATCAGGAGCCGTTCCATCAGCTCGACGCGAGCGTCGTCAAGCAGCTCGAAGACAAGGGCTACAAGTTCACGATGCAGAACTTCAATGGCGACATTCAGGCGATCCGCATCGACGGCGACAAGCCCGAACCGATGTCCGATCCGCGCGGACGCGGCGTGTCGCGCGTCATCCAGTAACGCGCCTTACAACGTCGAACGAGTAAAATAGCGGCCCGGTCCGGACTAGGCGTTTCCCCTAGTCCGGCCTTTTTTCGCTCATGCGGGAGCCCCGTCCCGCGCGGGATTCGCGGCATATAAGCCGCTCGGCATGAGCGGCATGTTTTTCATGGGATTGGACCCCGCGTTCTGTTCCCCTAGTCTCTGTCCTGACCGAGTGCAGCCATCAGAGCGCGTCACCCGGCATTCATCCAGAACTACATACGAGACGACCCTGACGATGGACCCGCGGTGCCGGCGAGCTGACAAGCGCGGCGCACGGCGTTCCGTTTCAGCGTGCTGATAAAGGAGCAGCTCATGTTGGAATCCTCCGCCCAGCAGCTTGGCGACATCGACATCACCCCCACAGAACGAGAGGAAAGCGTTCAGACCGCCAGCGGCGGATTTCTCGATCGCTATTTCGGCATTTCCAAAACCGGCAGCACGGAAAAACGCGAGATCGTCGCGGGCGTTACGACGTTCCTCGCGATGGTCTACTCCGTGTTCGTCGTGCCGGGCATGCTCGGCAAGGCCGGCTTCGACACGAGCGCGGTGTTCGTCGCGGTGTGCCTCACGACCGCGTTCGGCTCGCTGCTGATGGGCGTGTGGGCGCGTCTGCCGATCGCGATCGGCTGCGCAATCTCGCTGACTGCGTTCACGGCCTTCGGTCTCGTGCTCGGCAAGGGATTGACGCCGAACATCGCGCTCGGCGCCGTGTTCCTGATGGGCGTCGTGTTCACCGCGATCTCCGTCACCGGCGTGCGTTCGTGGATCCTGCGCAATCTGCCGACGGGCGTCGCGCACGGCACGGGCATCGGCATCGGCTTGTTCCTGCTGCTGATCGCATCGAACGATGTCGGGCTCATCATCAAGAATCCCGCGCCCGGCATGCCGGTGTCGCTCGGGCATATCACGGCGTTTCCGGTGCTGATGTCGGTGGCGGGCCTCGCCGCGATCTTCGGTCTGGAGCGCCGGCGCGTGCCGGGCGGCATCCTGCTGGTGGTGATCGGCCTGTCGGCGATCGGCCTGATCTTCGATCCGTCCGTGCGCTTTCATGGCGTGTTCGCGCTGCCGGCGTTGTCGGCGCCGGGCCATGCATCGCTGATCGGTGCGATGGACATCAAGGGAGCACTCTCGATGGCCGTACTGCCGAGCGTGCTCGCGCTCGTGATGACCGCCGTGTTCGACGCGACCGGCACGATCCGCGCGGTCGCGGGCCAAGCGGGCCAGATCGACAAGAACGGACGCATCGTCAACGGCGGCCGCGCGCTGACCGCCGATTCGCTCAGCTCGATCTTCTCCGCCTGCTTCGGCGGCGCGCCGGCTGCGGCGTATATCGAATCGTCGGTGGGCGTGGCGGCGGGCGCGAAGACGGGTCTCGCGGCAAGCGTCGTCGGCGTGCTGTTCCTGGTGGTGATGTTCCTGTCGCCGATCGCCGCGCTCGTGCCTTCCTACGCGACGGCGCCTGCGCTGATGTACGTCGGCCTGCTGATGCTCGGCAACGTGAGCAAGCTGCATTTCGAGGACACGGTCGACACGATGTCGGGCCTCGTTTGCGCGGTGTATATCGTGCTGTCGGCGAATATCGTGACGGGCATCATGCTCGGCTTTTGCACGCTCGTGATCGGCCGCATCGTCGCGGGCGAATGGCGCAAGCTGAATGTCGGCACGGTGGCGATCGCGGTCGTGCTCGCGGTTTTCTATCTCGGCGGCTGGGCGATCTGATCGACGGCTCGATCGCGTGAAGCGAAACGGCGCGCTACCCGAGAGGACAGCGCGCCGTTTTTCATGGCCGTGTTACTTCGTGACGAGCGCGACGGAACCCGTCTCCAACAACGACTTCAAATTCGACAGAATCTTCGGCCATCCGCCCGACACGGCCTCGATGAACGGTTTGCTCTCGCTGACGTGCGTGACCGTGAGCTTGACCGCATCGCCGAGCGCCTCGATGTTGTAGGTGCAGCGCGACCAGCCCGCGTCCTTCAGATCGTCGCGAAATTCGTTGCGCCATTTCAGCACGAGGCGTTTGCCCGGCTCGGCTTCGAGCACTTCTCCGGCATCCGCGACGCGTCCATCGGAAAACAGCATCTTCCACGCGGAGCCTGCTGACCAGTCGGATTCCTGATGCATCCCGAACCAGTACTGCCGAACGAACTCAGGCGTCGTCAGCGCTTCCCACAGCTTTCCCGGCGTCGTGCGGATGTAGGTCACATACACAAACGTGTCGCTACTCATGATCGTCTCCTTCAAGCGTGCGTTTCAGGTCGGACAAAGCGTCCAGCCGCGGACGCTCGAACTTGCTGATCCAGCGTTGCGCGATCTCGTGGATCGGCACCGGATTAAGGAAATGACGCTTCTCGCGGCCATGACGCTGCGTCGACACGAGATTCGCGTCTTCGAGTATCGCGAGATGCTTCGACACGGCCTGCCGCGTCATGACGAGGCCGTCGCATAAATCGCCGAGCGTCTGGCCGTTCGCCTCGCGAAGCCGGTCGAGCAGTTGCCTGCGGCTCGCGTCGGCGAGCGCGCGAAAAACCGAATCGTCATCCATGAACGGATTATGCAACCATTTGGTTGCATGTCAAGCGCAAAAACGACAACGCCCCGGAAGCTCTTCACTTCCGGGGCGTTGCGGATGATGCTCTTGACCGGGATGCTGTCGCGCGCGGCTTACTTGCGGCGATACGATTCGACGAGAATCTCGCAGTTCTGAAGATGCAGTTGCAGCGCACGGTTCCACTCACGACGCACCGCAGCCTTTGCCGCGCGCAGCCAGGAACCGAACGAAACGACCAGGGATTGTTGTGCGGTGGTTTTCATGTGGGTCTCTCAGGGTAAGTAGCTAGGGAATAACCCTAACTATACGCTTTTCTCGCTGCACCGCAACACGTTTTCAAAAAAGCAACAGGGTATTCCCTAAGTCGATCGGTCAATTTTTCTCCGGCGCGTCGGGCGCCAACTGCACGCCCTTTTTGAAGATGAAGCAGCCGTAACCCCGAGATTCGCCGGTGGCGATCACGCAATACGCGTTCTTCGCGCGCTCGTAGAAGGCAAAACGCTCGATCGACGCCAGCGGCACGGCGCGCCCCTCGGCGTCATCGACTTCACGCTGCGCTTCGCGTTGCACGGCGGGCAGCGCGGCCGCGTCGCCGACGACCTCCATGCGCTGAGCAGGATGATCGACGAACGTATCGAGCGGCAGCACCGACAGCACCGCCCGCACCGCGCGCGGCGAACTCACGCCGTCGAGCCGCAGCACGCGCCCGAGCACCGTCTGTCGCGCGACGGAATCGGCGGGAAAGTTGGCGTCGCAGATCACGACTTCGTCGCCGTGACCCATCGCGCAGAGCGCGTGCAGGATGTCCGCGTTGAGCAGCGGATCGATGTTCTCGAGCATGTTTCTTGTTCTCCATGACGTAAGGCCGGCCGAATCTATGGTACCCGCCGCCGCGCAACCGAGGCGCAGCTAAGGCACGAGCAGGTCGCCCTGCCGCGCCGCGTCCGCGCCCGCGATGCGCGCGACCAGCATTCCCGCCGTCGCGAAGCGCGTCCAGTGCCGCGCGTAGAGCAGCCCTTCCGTCTGCGCCACGAGCGGCACGAGGCGATCGTCGAGCGGATCGAGCACGTCGGCGATGACGTCGCCCGCGCGAATCCGCTCGCCGATTTCCCGCCGATGCAGAATCACGCCCGACATCGGCGCGTGGATGTACTCGCATCCCGCAAGCGGGGTCGCGGGATTGCGCAGCGGCGGCGGCTTCGGCGCATCGCCTGCGATCATGCCGATGTGCGTCAGATAATCGACGATCGCCTGTGCATCGCGCGCCGCCATCTCGTGCGACACGTCCCGCACGCCGCGCAGTTCGAGCGTGACGGATTGCGCGCCCATCGGAATCGGAAAGCGCTCGCCGAGCGCACCGCGCAGATAGCGCCACGCCGCCGTGCACGCCTCGTCGAACGGCTCGCCGCCCGACACGTCCGCAAGCAATTGCGCCTCGCTGCCGAGATAGCGCGCGAGCGGTTCGATCGCGGGCCACGCGCCGGGCGTCGTGTAGAGATGCGCGACGGCTTCCCAGTCGCAATGCAGGTCGATGACGAGATCCGCGTCGCACGCGAGTTTCATCAGCTCGATGCGTTGCGATTCGAGCTCGGTCGCCGCTTCGAGCGCCGCCAGATGCTCGCGCAGCGCCGCGCGGATGAGCCGAGCGTTCCGCGTCGCGTCGCCCGTCAGACGGTTCTTGAGTTCGAGCGCCAATTCCGCGCCGAACTCGGGAAAGCGCCGGTTGAAGTCCTGCCCCGAGCGCATCTCGAAGCGGCCCATTTGCGTGCCGAACCAATGCTGGTTCAATCCCGCCGGATTCGCGACCGGCACGACTACGACACGCGCGTTCAGTTTCCCCGCTGCTTCCAGTTCGGCGAAGCGCCGCTTGAGATACCACGCGACGACCATGCCCGGCAATTCGTCGGCATGCAGCGAAGCCTGGATATAGACCTTCGGCGCCGCGTCGCCGTCTTGCGGACCGAATCGATAGCTCGTGATCGCGCGCCCTGTGCCGAGCGACGCGCCGACGAGCGGATGATGATGAACCTGCATCTTCGATGTATCTCTCGTCGAAAGCGAAAAGAAAAGGCATCGCGAACGATGCCTTTCCGGTCGAAAACGAATGCGGCGGACGGCGCTTACTGGATCGAGATATCCGTCTCGAAATACTTCGCCATGATGCGCTTGAACGTGCCGTTCTTCTTGATCTCGGCGAACGCGTTGTTCAGGCCGTTCTTCAGATCGGCGTCGCCCTTGCGCAGACCGATGGCCGTGCCCGGACCGATGATCGCCTTGTCCTCGACGATCGGGCCGACGAGCGCGAACGGCTTGCCCTGCGGCTTCTTCAGAAAGCCGATGGCGGCTTGCGCGGCGTCGGTGAAGATCGCGTCGATGCGGCCCGCGACGAGATCGGCCTCGACCTGTTCCTGATCGCCGTAAGCCACGACGGTCACGCCTTGCGGCTCCCATTTCACTTTCGCGTAACGCTCCTGCACCGTGCCTTGCTCGACGCCGACGCGCTTGCCCTTCAATGCCTGCGGCGTCGGCAGGATGCCCGAGCCGGCGCGCGCGACGAGTTGCGCGTGCGTGTCATAGAGCGGATCGGTGAAATCGATCTGCTTCAGGCGCTCTTCGGTGATGCCCATGTCGGACAACACGGCGTCGAATTTGCGGGCCTTGAGGCCGGGAATCATGCCGTCGAAATTGTTTTCGACCCACACGCACTTGACCTTCATCTGCGCGCAGAGCGCATTGCCGAGATCGATATCGAAGCCGGCGAGCTTGCCGTCGGCCTGCTTGGATTCGAACGGCGGATAGGACGGATCGACGGCGAAACGGATTTGCGTGATTTCCTTCGCTTGCGCCGAGAACGACACGGCGGCGAGTGCTGCAAGCATCGCGAACGATGCGGACTTCTTCAATGACATGCTTTTCCTTCAGGACTTTCGATGAGACCGCGAAACGTCGCGCGCGGACGCGCGCGAAAAACCGTGAATGGTAACAAAATCGCACGATTGATCGGACGACGCGCGTCAAGGCACGACCGAAAGAAACAGGAAAGCCGCAAAGATCACGAGATGCACGACGCCTTGGAGCACGGTCGAGCGGCCCGTGCCGAGCGTAATGACGGACACGAGCAGCGTGAGCGCGAGCATGACGATTTCCTTGGGCGCGAGCCCGAGCGAAATCGGCTGGCCCATGAAGATCGACACGACGGCCACTGTGGGAATGGTCAATCCGATGCTCGCGAGCGCCGAACCGAGCGCGAGATTCAAGCTCGTCTGGAGGCGGTTCAGGCGCGCCGCGCGCAAGGCGGCGAGTCCTTCCGGCAGCAGCACGAGCGCGGCGATCACCACGCCGACCACAGCCTCGGGCGCGCCCGCCGCCGCGACGCCCGCTTCCACCGCCGGCGACAGCAGCTTCGCCAGCCCGACCACCGAAACCAGCGAAAGCATCAGAAAGATGAGCGCGACCCACGCCTCCCGGTTGCTCGGCGGCGGCGCGTGCGGCGCCTCGTCCTCGTCCTGCACGCCCGCGGCGACCGGCGGCGTGAACGGCAGGAAATAATCGCGATGGCGGATCGTCTGCACGAACACGAACGTCACGTACAGCACGAGCGAAATCACGCCGACGAAGATCAGTTGCGACGTCGAAAGCGCGGGACCGGCGACCGTGCTCGTGAAATTCGGCAAGACCAGTGTAAGCACGGAAAGCGCGCACAGGATCGCGAGCGCGGCGCTCGCGCCTTGCAGCTGAAAATCCTGCACGTGATGCCGCAAGCCGCCGATCAGCAGACACAGCCCGACGATCCCGCAACTGCAGATCATGATCGCGGCGAACACCGTGTCGCGCGGCAGACCGGCTTTTTCCGGGCCCCCGGAAAGCATCACGGAGACGATCAGCGCGACTTCGATCACCGTGACGGCGACCGCGAGCACCAGCGTGCCGAACGGCTCGCCGACGCGATGCGCGACCACTTCCGCGTGATGCACCGCCGCGAACACGGCGAACGCCAGCGCGATGGCCGCGAGCACGATCAGCGCGCCGCTGTGTATGAAAGCGGCCGCGGCCAGCACGACGAGCGCGAGAATCGGGGAAACGAGGGTCCAGTCCAGCTTGAATTTCATCGGCGCTCCGGGCGGATCGGTTGAATGGGATCGTCGGCTCTTGCGATGTAGCCACGAGGTTGCAGCAAAAACGCGCCGAATGCATCGGACCTGCGCGAGCGCCGCGCGTGCGAAGGGATTGCCGTGACAAAGGGCCGCAGACCATCGGCATCATAGCGAAAACGCAACCGCGCGCCTTCGGCACGAACGGGTGTATTTATTGCGCAATTGTCAGAGAATAACGGCTCCAGTGGTTACGTTAAGCACGGAGACACATGCTCGTCGCACCGATACCCGAGAACGAATCCGCCCGCCTTGCCACCCTGCGCACGCTCGGCATCCTCGATACGCCCGCCGAAGAACGCTTCGACCGGTTGACGCGTCTCGCGCGCCGCGTCTTCGACGTACCCATCGCGCTCGTCTCGCTCATCGACGAAAACCGTCAGTGGTTCAAGTCGTGCGCGGGTCTCGGCGTGCAGGAAACCTCGCGCGACATTTCTTTCTGCGGACACGCGATCCTGCAAGACGACGTCTTCATGATTCCCGACGCCCGCGCAGACGTCCGCTTTCACGACAACCCGCTCGTCTCGGGCCATCCGGGCATCCGTTTCTACGCCGGTCAGCCGCTCATGGTGCCCAACGGCAGCAAGCTCGGCACACTCTGTCTCATTGACACGCGCCCGCGCGAGCTGGACGGCGACGAACGCGGCCTGTTGCGCGATCTCGCGCATATCGCGGAACAGGAGATCGCGGCGATCGAGCTCGCGACCGTCGACGAGCTGACGCTCATCGCGAACCGGCGCGGCTTCGAAGCGCTCGCGCAGCATGCGCTGAACGTCTGCAAGCGCCTTGAGCGCGACGCGTCGCTGCTCTTCTTCGATCTCGACGATTTCAAGCAGATCAACGACACCTTCGGTCATGCGGAAGGGGATCGCGCGCTCGTGACCTTCGCCGCCGCGCTGCGCGAATCGCTGCGGGAGAGCGATGTCATCGGCCGTCTGGGCGGCGACGAATTCGTCGCCCTTCTGACCGACGCCCGCGAAGACGAAACGCGCCGCGCGCTCGATCGCCTGCGCGAATTGCTCGCGGCGAGCAATGCGGCATCGGCGCCGGGTTATCGGATTCGCTTCAGCGTCGGGCAGACACAGTTCGACGCCGCTCGGCATTCGTCGGTGATCGATCTGCTCGCGGCAAGCGACAGCAAGATGTACGCGCAGAAAGCCGCGCGCAAAAGCGCTCCGGCGCGCTAGCGCCAACGAGCATTGCGATCTGTGCATTGATCCGAAAGAGATTGCGCTTATTCAAATAAAAGGCGTCGCAGGCAGCGATTGTCCAGCGCGACGCCAAACGAAATACTTATTCAACGCGCCGAAAATACGGCGGGAATAAGTTCGACGTCAAAAAACGTAATAATTGCGTCAGCCGGGCACGAAGCAAAAACCGAAAATCAGTGTTTCAGTTGAACTGACGCACTTCCATCATATAATTTATTTCAATCGGCAAAGAAAATTTACGCGGACTAAATCATGTTCCTATAACAAAAAGGTATTCTCTGATGATTATCTCGTCGAATTTCAATCATCAATTCAGGAGAAGACAATGACGACTATCTTCGCGAAACTCGCGCTGTGCGCCGCGGTTGCAGGCGCGTTATGCAGCATGGTAAGCGCATCGGCGAAGGAAACGGCGACCGCGCATAAACCAGATCCCGCCGCAATGGAAGCGCTGGCCAAAATGAGCGCTTATATGCAAACCGTGAAGCAGTTCGTTCTGGATGTCGATTCGACGACAGATCAAATCATGGTGGACGGTAAAACGGCACAATTGGTCCAGTTGTCGCACACGACGAAGCTGACCGTAAATCGCCCCGATCATCTCAAGGCGGATATTTCCGGCGGTGCGCCTGGCAGCAGTCGTCACGCCTATTTCGACGGAAAGCACTTCACGCTTTACACTGAGCCGGGCAAATACTATGCGACGGTGCCGGCGCCGGCCACCATCAAGGAACTGATCAACGATCTCGGCGACAAGTACGGAATCGAATTGCCGTTAAGCGATATTTTCACGCTGGGAGCGAATCCGGACGACATGAAAAGAGTGCTTTCCGCCGCCTATCTCGGTGACGAGACAATAAACGGCGCGACGTGCTCACATTATGCATACCACGAAAAATCGGTCGATTGGCAGCTCTGGGTTCAGAAAGGCGATAAACCGCTGCCGTGCAAGTTGAATATCGTGACATTGTCGGACAAGGAGCGGCCGCAATACACGGCGATTTATCGCTGGAACCTCAATCCTGAAATCGGAAATGGCGCATTCGCATTCTCGGCCCCTGAGAACGCGCGCGAAATCAAAATCGTGCAGGTCAAAGACACGCAATAATCGATTAATGTAGAGATCATCATCATGAATTTGAAGAACTTCTCAAGCACGGCATGCGCGGCGCTCTTACTGGCAGCAATCGCGTCGACGGCAAGCGCCTTTCAAGTCCGCGGCGGCGCTCAAACGTCCGTGAATAGCGGCGCCTGGCAGAGCGCGCATGAAACCAATGTCGCGACACGGCAAGCCAACCGCACGACGCGTGAGGGCAACCGGCAGGACACCGTTCAGCAGGTCAGTTCGAACCGAACGAACGCGGCGACAAACATCAGCAATAACCGGATGAATGCGGCGCAGAACATCAGTGACAACCACGGCTGCTGCTACAACAACGGCGGCTGGTACAACGACCATCCGGTGGCAACCGCTGCCGCCGTCACGACAACCGTGGTCGCGACGGCAGCCATAGTCGGCTCCATCGTTCATACACTGCCGCCCAGTTGCTCCGCGATCAGCGTCAACGGCGTGACGTATCAGCAATGCGGCTCGACGTGGTATCAGCCGCAATACTCGGGCACGTCCGTTCAGTACGTGGTGGTCAACGCGCCTCACTGACCGGCGGTCGAGTTCGCTTCACTCGCTGCCGCTCTCGCGGAAATACAGGCGGCGCGGCAGGCCCCACACGATCAGCATCGCGCCCAGCAGGCACGCGCATGCGATCGCATAGAGGCCGGGCGTCGCGCTGCCGGTCATCGTCTTCACTTTGCCGACCATGTACGGACTGATGATCCCGCCGAACTGCCCGATCGAATTGATGAGCGCGATGCCGCTCGCCGCCGCGATGCCGGTGAGAAAGCGCGTCGGCAGAATCCAGAACAGCCCGAGCGACGTAATGATGCCCGTCGCGGCGATCGTGAGGCCGATCACGAGCATCACCGTGTTCGTCGGGAAGAAGCCGCACAGCACGTAACCGATCGTGCCCGCGAGCGCGCATGCGCCGAGGTGCCAGCGCCGTTCGCCGGTCCGGTCCGAATGCTTGCCGATCAGGATCATGCCGATGCCCGCGACCGCGTAAGGCAGCATCGAGATCAGGCCGATCATGAACGGATCGCTCGTGCCCGCGGTTTTCACGAGCTGCGGCATCCAAAAGACGAGCCCGTAGATGCCCATCGCGAGGAACAGATAGATGAGCGCCATCACGAGCGTGACGGGCTGGCTGAACGCGGCCTTCAGCGAATGCACTTCGCCGACTTTCGGATCGCGCGCGAGTTGCGCTTTCAGCGCGCGCTTTTCGCCGGCGTCGAGCCACTTTGCGTGATCGACGTCGTCATCGACGAACGCGAGCACGACAAAGCCGAGCAGCACCGACGGAATGCCTTCGAGCAGAAAGAGCCATTGCCATCCGGGCATGCCGTTCAGGCCATCGCAGAACTTCATGATCGCGCCCGACAGCGGGCTGCCGATGATCCCGCACAGCGCGATCGACGCCATGAAAAACGAGTTGATGCGCCCGCGCCGCGACGACGGAAACCACTTCGTGAAGAAGTACAGCGCGCCCGGCACGAAGCCCGCTTCGAGCGCGCCGATCAGAAAGCGCAGCACGTAGAACCACGTTTCGCTGCGCACGAACATCATGCACGCCGACGCGATGCCCCACGTAATCATGATGCGCGCGATCCAGCGCTTCGCCCCGACGCGATGCAAAACGATATTGCTTGGCACTTCGAATAAAAAGTATCCGACGAAGAATACGCTCGCCCCGAAGCCGTACATGGCGTCGGAGAAGCCGAGCTCGCTTTGCATCTGCAGCTTCGCAAAGCTGATGTTGATGCGATCGAGATACGAAAACACGAAGCACGCCACGAACAGCGGCACGAAGCGCCAGAACACTTTCTTGTAGATGCGGCTGTCGTCGAGCGTCGCCTCGCGCGGGGCGGCGAAGGTATTCATGTGGCTTGTCTCCTTGATTTTCTTGTCTTGACGCGTGTGTTCAGTAAGTCGCGCGTCCTCCGGAGAGATCGAAGACCGCGCCCGTCGTGAACGAGTTCTCCGACGAAGCGAGGAACGCGACCATCGATGCGATCTCGTTCACTTCGACGAAGCGTCCGCGCGGAATCTTCGACAGCATGTAGTCGATGTGCTCCTGCTTCATCTGCTCGAAGATTTTCGTGCGCGCGGCGGCGGGCGTCACGGCGTTCACCGCGATATCGAGGCCGGCCGTTTCCTTGCCGAGACTCTTCGTCAGCGCGATCACGCCCGCCTTCGCCGCACTGTACGCCGACGCGTTCGGATTGCCTTCCTTGCCCGCGATCGACGCGATGTTGACGATGCGTCCATAGCCGCGCGCGATCATCGCCCTGACGATCGCCTGATTCACATGGAACGCCGCGTTGAGGTCGACGTCGATCACGCGCGACCATTCTTCCGGCGCGTAATCGGCGACCGTCGCGTTCGCGCCCGCGATGCCCGCGCTGTGCACGAGCACGTCGATTTGCCCGAAGCGCTCCAGCGTGCGCGACGTCGCGTTGGCAACTGCATCGCGATCCGTCAGATCGACGAGCACGGTCTGAACGTCGCCCAGACGCGCGCGGGCATTCGCCAGCGCGGCTTCATCGCGATCCCACAACGAGACGCGCGCGCCGCCTTCGAATAGACGCTGCGCCACCGCGTAGCCGATGCCCTGCGCGCCGCCCGTCACGACAGCCGCGCGATTCGTGAAGTCGTATCGGTTCATGCGTCCACCGTGCGTTGTTGTTGAACGCCCAGACCTTCGATGCCGAGGCGCATCGTCTGTCCCGCGCGCAAATAGATGGCGTCCGGCTTCTGCCCCATGCCGACGCCCGGCGGCGTGCCCGTCGAAATGACATCGCCCGGTTGCAGGCTCATGAAGCGCGAGAGATACGCGACGATCTCGCCGACCTTGAAGATCATCGTGCTCGTGTTGCCGTTCTGATAACGCTTGCCGTCGACTTCGAGCCAGAGCGGGAGCTTGTGCGGATCGGGCACTTCGTCGGCGGTGACGAGCCACGGACCGATCGGGCCGAACGTATCGCAGCCCTTGCCCTTGTCCCAGGTGCCGCCGCGCTCGATCTGATATTCGCGCTCGGAGACATCGTTGATGACGCAATAACCGGCGACGTGACTCATCGCATCGGCTTCGTCGATATACGCGCCGCCCTTGCCGATCACGACGCCCAGTTCCACTTCCCAATCGGTCTTCTTCGAGCCGCGTGGAATGCGCACATCGTCGTTCGGGCCGACGACCGCCGAGAGCCACTTGTTGAACACGACCGGCTCCGACGGCACCGGCAGATTCGATTCCGCCGCGTGATCGGCGTAATTGAGCCCGATGCAGATGAACTTGCCGATGCGTCCGACACACGGCCCGATGCGTTCGTTCGAAGGCACGACGGGCAGCGTCGATGGATCGAGCTTCGCGAGACGTGCGAGCGATTCGGGCAGGAGCGCATCGCCCGCGATATCGCCGACGACGCCGGACAAGTCGCGGATCGCGCCGCTGGAATCGAGAAGGCCGGGTTTTTCGCGGCCGGGAGCGCCGTATCGCAGCAGCTTCATGAGTCGGTATTTCCTTGACGAGGTGAACGGAACCCACAATGTAGAGAACGCTGCATCGCTTGAATAATGAAAGCTGCTGCCGGGGCAATAACTTTCCGTTATCTTCTCGTTGTCCCTATGCCTGCCGAAACCATGCTGCCGAATGCCGATTCCATCGCCGCGCGCTTGCGGCTCAAGCAACTGCGCCTGCTGATCGCGCTCGACGATCATGGCTCGCTGCATCGCGCCGCCGACGAAATGGCGCTTACGCAGCCCGGCGCGACCAAGGCGCTGCGCGAGATCGAAGCGACGCTCGGCGCCACGCTCTTCACGCGTTCGGCGCAAGGCATTCAGCCGAACGAACTCGGGCGCTGCGTGATCCGCTATGCGCGGCTGATTCACATGGACGTCGCGCATTTACGCGAGGAAATGGCGGGCATTCTGCAAGGCACGGGCGGACGGCTCGCCATCGGCGCGATCACCGGCGCGGTGTCGGGCGTGCTCGTCGATGCACTCGCGCGACTGCGCGAGCGGCAGCCGGCGCTGACCATCGAAGTCGTCGAAGACACGAGCGCGCGCCTGCTCGCGCTGCTGGATCAAGGCAGGCTCGACGTCGCGATCTGCCGTGCGAGCGTCGCGCGTCAGCCGGATCATTACCACTACGTCGAGTTGCGCGACGAACCGCTCGCGATCGTCGCGGGCGTCTCCCATGCGCTCGTCGATGCACCGCGCGTCGAGTTGAGCGAACTCGCTTCGAGCCGATGGATCGTCTATCCGGCCATCATGCCGATCCGCAGCCTCTACGAGCGCGAGTTCAAGGAAGCGGGGCTGCCGCTGCCCTTGCATCCGATCGAAACGGCATCGACCATCACGACCGTCCTGCTGCTGCAGCGCGATCCGACGCTCGTCGCGATGATGCCGCTCGACATGGCGACGTTTCTCGCCGGACACGGACTCGCGAAGCGGCTTGCCATCGCGGTGCGTTCGCGCACGGAGCCGTATGGCGTCGTGACCAGAAAAGGCGCGGCATTGCCGGCGCCCGCGCGGCTCATCATCGAGGAACTGACGCGCGAAAAAAACGCGGACGGGTGATGTGCCCGTCCGCGTTTTCGGCTTCGACTGCCACGCCGCTTACGACACCAGCTCGGCGTTCAACGTGATCTTCGCGTTGCCCGCAAACAGCTTCGACACCGGACAGCCCTCTTTCGCGGCCTGCGCAGCCTTGTCGAAAGCGGCTTTGTCGGCGCCGGGAATCTTCGCCTTGAGATCGAGCTGGCAGGCGGTGATCGTGAAGCCGTCGCCGTCTTTATCGAGCGTCACGGTCGACTTGGTTTCGAGGCTCTCGGCCTTCATGCCGGCCAGCTCGAGTTGCAGCGAGAGCGCCATCGTGAAGCAGCCCGCGTGCGCCGCGCCGATCAGCTCTTCCGGATTGGTGCCCGGACCTTCCTCGAAGCGCGACTTGAAGCCGTACGGCGCCTCGTTGAGCACGCCGGTCTGCGTCGAGATGAAACCCTTGCCGTCCTTGATGCCGCCGCTCCATTTTGCCGATGCTGTCTTTTGCACGAGAGTTCTCCAGAAGATGAATTGGAACCGACGATTCGCACGCGCCGTGCCCGAACGGCGCCCTTCGATAGCCCGAGCGCTTGCATCGTAGCCGATCGCTCGAGCGGGTGCAGGGAGCCTGCGCATTGGACTATCATCGCCCGTTCGCGTTTAACACAACACCACATCACATGGGTCCACCTACCGAACGCATCACCGAAGACCGCACGCCGCCCGATCACGTCGATGTCGTCGTCGTGGGCGGCGGCGTCATCGGCATCAGCACGGCGCGCGCGCTCGCCGAAAAAGGCTTGTCGGTCGCCGTGTGCGAAAAGGGCTATATCGCCGGCGAGCAATCGAGCCGCAACTGGGGATGGTGCCGCGCGACGCATCGCGACCTGCGCGAACTCGAACTGAGCCTCGAAAGCCTCAAGCTCTGGCGGCGCATCGATGCGGAACTGGGCATCGACACCGGCTTTCGCGAATGCGGCATTCTCTACGCCGCCGACGATGCCAAAGCCCTCGCCGATCACGAAGCATGGCTCGCGCGCGCCGTCGCGCTCGTCGGCCGCGACGCGCTCGATTCGCGTATCACGTCGCCCGACGAAACCGGCGCGTTGATGTCCGGCACGTCGCGACGCTTCGCGGGCGGCATCTACACACCGAGCGATGGCCGCGCGGAACCGCAACGCGCCGTGCCCGCCATGGCCGCAGCGCTGCGCGAACGCGGCGTGAAAGTGCTCACGCCCTGTGCGGTGCGCGGCATCGAAACGAGCGGCGGCGCGATACACGGCGTGGTCACGGAACACGGACGCATCCGCTGTTCGAGCGTGGTCATCGCGGGCGGCGCGTGGACGCGCTATTTCGCGGGCAGTCTCGGCGTAGATGTGCCGCAACTCATGGTGCGTTCGTCGGTCATGCGCACCGCGCCGCTCGACGGCGGACCCGACGTCAGCGCGTGCAATCAGGAAATGGGCTATCGCAAGCGTCTGGACGGCGGCTACACCATCGCGAATGCGTTTCACAGCTATCACGACATCACGCCCGACAGCTTTCGGCTCCTCGTCAAATTCCTGCCCGCGCTCAGGAGCCAGATCGGTTCGATCAAGCTCGGACTCAACGCGCGCTTCTTCGAGGAACTTCGACGCCCGCGCCGCTGGCCGCTCGACCGGCCGACCGTCTTCGAAACCGCGCGCACGCTCGATCCGGTGCCGGTCGAATCGTTCAACGAAGCGGCGGTCACGGAGTTCCGCAAGCTCTTTCCGGCGCTGAATCCATTGCGCATCGAACAAGCGTGGGCGGGCTATATCGACGTGACGCCAGATGCCGTGCCGGTCATCTCCCGCGTGGATGGCAAACCGGGGCTTTTCATCGCGACGGGTTTCTCGGGGCACGGCTTCGGCATCGGTCCGGGCGCGGGCCGACTGATGGCGGATATCGTCGCGAACGACGCACCGATCGTCGATCCGCGCGCGTTTCGCCTGTCGCGCTTCTTCGACGGCAGCAAGATCGAGCTCGACGGCGGATTCTGATGCGTCGCGCGACCGCGCGTCGGCCGCGCGCACGCGCTAACATACCGGTTTTGCGGACGTCGCCGGAGACGCGGCGTTCGCCCGGTTCAGTCAAACGGCGCAAACACGCGCCGTTCGTTTTTGAGGCTCACATGGCATCCACGTCAGTTCTTTATATCGACGTCTGGTCGGACTTCGTGTGTCCGTTCTGCTATCTCGAGACGCCCGTGCTCGACCAGTTCCGCAACGCATACGGCGATGCGGTCGAGATTCGCTGGCACGCGTTCGAATTGCGTCCGGAGCCGACGCCGCTCGTCGATCCGAACAGCGAGCAGATCGTCGAATCGTGGGAGAAATCGGTGCGTCCGCTCGCGGAAGAACGCGGCGTGACGATGCGTATGCCGCCGGTCGCGCCGCGCAGCCGCAAGGCATTCGAGACGGCGATGTTCGCGCGCGAATCCGGCCGCTACGATCTCGTGCATCGGGCGATTTTCAAGGCGTATTTCGAGGAAGGCATCGATATCGGCGATACCGACGCGCTGCTCGACATCGCGGCGACCTGCGGCGTGGATCCCGAACTGCTCGAGGAAGCGCTCGATGACGGCACGTACACCGATCTCGTGATCGAAGACGAAGAGTTCGCGAAGAAGCTCGGCGTGACGGGCGTGCCGTTCGCTGTGCTGTCGCGCGAGCCCGCGCCCGGCCAGGAACCGCCGCCGCCGATCGCGCTGCGCGGCGCCGCGCCGATTCAGCATTTCGAGGCGGCGGTCGAGCGGCTCTTTCCCGACGGCTTTCCGGGCGCCTGAAGCGCGTCGAGGCCGCTTAGCTGTGCTCGGCCATGAACGATTTCAGCGCGATCCGCTGCGACGGTTCGAGCGTTTCGAACTCGAGCCCGTACGCCGCGCTGCCATCGGCAGGATCGGTCGCGCCGACATGGCGCACGATCGCGATGGTCTCGATCTTCACCTCGACGCCATCGGTCCTGAACTGAAATGAAAGTTGCAGACGCTCGCCCATGTGCGCGACCGGATTCGCGACGGTCAGCGACATGCCGTACGGACTGATGTCGCTCACGCGGCCCAGTTGCAGGGCGCTCTGCGGCTCCCCGACGGCCGCGAAATGCGCCGCGAGACGAGTCGGCATCCGCGCGAACTTGCGCGTGCGCAATCGGCGGATCGCGCCCGGCGCCGATAGCACCGCGTAATTGAACGGCTCGCGGCAGGTGGCATCGACGGTGCAGGCGAAGCGGAACACGCCCCGCCCCGTCAGCGCGACCAGATCGACCTGCTCGCCCAGCGTCAGAACGAGCGGATCGAATCCCGCCATCAAAGGCTGCGTCACGAAGAGCGAACGCTCGCCATTGCGGCGCGGCGTCGAAAAGCCGATCACGCGGCTCGCGTACATGGCAGAACCCGTGCCGCCCGTGCCGCGCAAGCCGACCCGCGCGCCGATCGTGAGACCGATGTCCTCCAGCGTCAGCGGCCCGTCCTTCGCGAACTCTTCCTCGGGCGCGCTCGGCGCTGCCGCCTGAATCGCACGATTCGGCTCGAAGTGCCGGAACATGAATTCGAGCGCCGCGCCGTCCGGCACGACGGCGCCGGCGTCGAACAAGATCGCGCCATCTGCGGCGACGATCGGCCATTCGAGCGGCGTGCCAAGCGGAATCTCGGACGGTTCGAGACGCGCCAGCGACTGGCGCGCATCTGCGACGGTTTCTTCGGTCATCTTATCGGACGATTCTTAGGTGTTTTCCGCAATCGTCGTGCTTGCCGGGGTTGCCGTCAAGTGCTGTATGGCAAGTTTTACGTTAGCGTACTGATATTTTTTCCGCGCGATGGATTTTCTACCGGGCCAAGCGTCGGCATGAGTTTATGCGCACAAAGTTTCGCTGCGACTCATGTTCAGCGAACCGTAGCGCCCGATTCGGCCGAATGAGGAACGGGTTTTTGCGGCGAATTCGTCACGCTTTCGATGGCAGCCAGCACTTGCGGCACGTCGGGAGGTGCGCCCTCTTCGCCGATCGACACCGACCGTCCGGGATCATTCACGCCGAAATGCTCTCGCGAGGTCGCGGCAAACAACATGACGGTGCGGCGCTGCAAGGCGTGCGCGAGATGCACGAGCCCGGTATCCGCGCCGACAACGAGTTCAGACGCCTGAATCCAGTGCGCGCATTCCACGACCGACAGCTTCGGCAGCACGGTCGCACCCGGCACGAGCGCGGCGATGGCTCGCGCCTCGTCCTGCTCGCGCTCCGTTCCCCACGGCAGCGCGATCGAATAACCGCGCGCGGTCAGCCAGCGGCCGACTTCGCCCCAATGCGACTGCGGCCACTTCTTCACGTCCGCCGACGTCGCATGAAACAGCATCGCGATGCGCGCGTCGCGCGGAATGTTCAGCTCGCGGGTGAGCGCGGGCAGGCGGATGTTGAAGTCGGGCGGGTCTTCCAGACGATAGCCGAGCGCATCCGCGACGCTCACGCGCATGCCGCGCCAGGCATCGGTGAGCGGACGCGGACCGAAGCGCGCGTTGTACGCGAAAGCCGCGCCGCGCTCGCCGAGATCCTGATTCAGATACCCGTAACGCCGCCGTCCGCGCGCGATGAACGCGATGATCGCGCTCTTGTAGACACCGTGAATATCGACGATCACGTCGTATTTTTCCGCGCGCAACTCACCGATCGACGCGCCGATCTCCTTCAGATCGTTCCAGCTGCGCGCCTTCTTGAACTTGCGCAAGGGCGCGCTCAGCACGCGATCGACGCCGGGATTCCAGCGGATGATATCGGCGAAGGCGGCGTCCGCGGCCCAGTCGATTTTGGCGGAAGGAAACGCGCGCCGCAGATCGGCAACGACGGGTAGCGTCTCGACGATATCGCCGAGAGACGTGACTTTGACGATCAGAATTCGCTTCATGAACGGGACGAGAATGTTCCGGTGCGAGTCGCGGCCAGCGGCAATGCTGGGCCGAACCCGGAAAACCAGCGATTCTAATGAATTTGAGACGAACGCGATGTCAGCGTTTGTAAGGACTATCCGGAAACGGACGCTGCGACGGCTTCAGAATAGACCAATTCACAGCGTCCGGTTGCCGCGACGCGCGCCCGTCGATCAGAGCGAACGCGTCGAGAACGTGTCGCACTGGGCGACATCGCCCGATGACATGCCGCGCCGCAGCCAACGCTGGCGTTGCGCGCTCGTCCCGTGCGTGAACGCCTCGGGCACGACGCGACCTTGCGATTGCTGTTGCAGACGGTCATCGCCGATCGCGGCCGCCGCGTTCAAGCCTTGCTCGAAATCGCCCGGCTCGATCAGCTTCGCGTTCTCGCGCTGCGCGACCGCGGCCCAGACGCCCGCGAAGCAATCCGCCTGCAACTCGACGCGCACCGACAGCGCGTTCGCCTGCTCGCGCGACATTTGCGAGCGCGCCTGATCGACCTTGTTCATGATGCCGAGCACGTTCTGAACGTGATGCCCGACTTCATGCGCGATCACATACGCCTGCGCGAAATCGCCACTCGCGCCGAAGCGGTCGCGCAACTCGCGATAGAACGAAAGATCGATGTACACCTTGCGGTCGTTCGGGCAATAGAACGGGCCCATGGCTGCCTGCCCGGTGCCGCACGCGGTTTGCGTGGCGCCGGAAAACATCACGAGCCGCGGCGCCGGATAGTCCTGATTGAACTGCGCGCGAAAGATGTGCTGCCACGTCTGTTCCGTGTTGCCGAGCACGCGGCGCACGAACACGGCGCCGGGATCGTTGGCCGGTTGCGCATTGGACGGTGCGGCCTGCTGTTGCGGCGCGTTGCCATGCAGAACTTGCGCGCCGTTGATGATCGTCATCGGATTGATGCCGAAGAAATACGACGCCGCGAGCGCCACGACGATCGTCCCGATGCCGATCGATCCGCCGCCCATTCGAAAACCGCCCCCGCCGCGCCGGTCCTCTACATTCTGACTTTCCTGCTGGTCATCGAGGCGCATGATGCTTCTCCTTCCTACGCGCACGTCGCGCGTGTCAAAAGCGATTATGGTAACCGCGCCTGTCGCACGTCCCGTGCCGCGACAACGTAAAAGTTCTTTCTGAACCGATCAAAACCGGCGCCTCTTGCGCGCGGCGATTCCAGTGCGGTCGATTGTCGCGAAAACGCGTGCGCGATCTTGCCGCGCCGCACTATATCTCCATCTCGAAATCATCGAGAAATCAATCCGATAGCGGTGCTAAACCCTTGAAACTGCGGCATTGCGCGCAATGACAATTCACTGACGCAGCGCAACACCCGTCTCGAAATAGAGCTAAGCTCCGGCCCGTCGCACGTCTCGATCAGCACAGGACACAACCGCTCCCGACTGCGGGCGCGCGTGAATTTCAAGGCACAAGTCATCATGCATTCGACTCCCGAAGCACTCGATCTGGCGCGCATCCAGTTCGCGTTCACCGTCTCGTTCCACATCATCTTTCCGGCGCTTTCCATCGGGCTCGCGAGTTTCATCGCCGTGCTCGAAGGCGCGTGGCTCAAAACCGGCAAGCCGGTCTACAAGGAGCTGTGTCTCTTCTGGTCGAAAGTCTTTGCCGTCGCGTTCGGCATGGGCGTCGTGTCGGGCGTCGTCATGGCGTACGAATTCGGCACCAACTGGGGCGGCTTTTCGAGCTTCGCCGGTCCGATCACCGGGCCGCTGCTCACCTATGAAGTGATGACCGCGTTCTTCCTCGAAGCGGGCTTCCTCGGCATCATGCTGTTCGGCTGGAACAAGGTCGGCCCGAAGGCGCACTTCGGCGCAACGCTGATGGTCGCCATCGGCACGCTCATCTCCACCTTCTGGATTCTCGCCTCGAATAGCTGGATGCAGACGCCGCAGGGCTTTCGCATCGAAGGCGATCATGTCGTACCGGTCGACTGGTGGGCGATCATCTTCAATCCGTCGTTTCCGTACCGGCTCGCGCATATGGCGATTGCGGCGTTCATCGTGGCGGCGCTCGTCGTGGCCGCGACCGGCGCGTGGCATCTGCTGAAAGGCCGGCGCGATCCGGCCATCAAGAAGATGTTTTCGATGTCGCTCTGGCTGCTGCTCGCCCTGACGCCGATTCAGGCGCTCGTCGGCGACGCGCACGGCCTCAACACGCGCGAACATCAGCCGGCGAAGATCGCGGCGATCGAAGGCATCTGGGAAACGGAGAAAGGCGGCACCGCGCTCAATCTCTTCGGCATTCCCGACATGGAAGCCGAAACGACGAAATACGCCGTGCAGATTCCGCATCTCGGCAGCCTGATCCTCACGCATAGCTGGGACGGCGAGATTCGCGGCCTGAAGGAATTCCCGAAGGAAGATCGTCCGAACTCGACGCTCGTGTTCTGGAGCTTCCGCGTGATGGCCGGACTCGGCGTGCTGATGATCGTGATGTCGTTCGCGGCGTGGTGGCTGCATCGCAGGCGCAAGCTGTTCGAGGCGCGCTGGTTCCATCGCTTTGCGCTTGCGATGGGTCCGAGCGGATTCATCACGCTGCTCGCGGGCTGGGTCACGACCGAAGCCGGACGCCAGCCTTGGGTCGTGTACGGCGTGATGCGTACTGCCGATGCCGTCTCGCCGGTCACGGCGCAGCAAGTCGGCGTGTCGCTGCTCGCGTTCGTGATCGTCTACACGATCGTCTTCGGCACGGGCATCTACTACTTGCTGAAGCTGCTGCGTCACGGCCCCGCGTTGCCGGGCGCGTCGACGCAGCCGTCGGACGGCAGCGCGCGGCGTCCGCTCAGCCTTCCGAATCAGTCCATCGAAGGAGCTTAAGAACATGGACCTCACACTCGCCTGGGCCGCGATCATCGCGTTCGGCCTGTTCCTTTACGTCGTGCTCGACGGCTTCGACCTCGGCATCGGCATTCTCTTCCCGTTCTTTCCGGATCAGCACGATCGCGACGTGATGATGAACACCGTCGCGCCCGTCTGGGACGGCAACGAAACGTGGCTCGTGCTCGGCGGCGCGGGATTGTTCGCCGCGTTCCCGATGGTTTATTCGACCGTGCTGTCCGCGCTGTATCTGCCGCTCGTGCTGATGCTCGTGTGCCTGATTTTCCGCGGCGTGTCGTTCGAAATCCGCGCGAAGGCGCAGCGCACGAAGCATATGTGGGATCTGGCGTTCATCGGTGGATCGGCGGGCGCGACGTTCTTTCAGGGCGTGGCGCTCGGCGCGTTTCTCGACGGCATTCCGGTCGCCGACGGCCGTTTTTCCGGCGATGCCTTCGGCTGGTTCACGCCCTTCTCGATCTTCACGGGCGGCGCGCTGGTCGTCACTTATGCGCTGCTCGGCGCGTGCTGGCTGATCGCGAAAACGGAAGGCGATCTGCAGCGGCGGATGTATCGCGTCGTGTGGCCGCTGACCGTTCTGCAACTCGCGACGATCGCGGTCGTCAGCATCTGGACGCCGTTGCAAGACGCGGGCATCGCGTCGCGCTGGTTCGATTCGCCGTGGTTCTATCGCATGTTGCCGGTGCCCGTGCTCGTCGCGGTTTGCGCGTGGGCGATGCGCCGCTCGATCGCATCGCGTCACGAGAAGCGGCCGTTTGCCGTCGCGCTCGGCTTCGTGTTTCTCGGCTACTCGGGTCTGGTGCTGAGCGTGTCGCCGCACGAGATTTTCCCCGGCGTTTCGATCTGGGATGCGGCCGCGCCCCGTTCGAGCCAGCTCTTCACGATCGTCGGCGCGGCGGTGATTCTGCCTGTGATCGTCGCTTACACGACGCTAGGCTATTGGGTCTTCAGAGGAAAGGTGCGTCATGGCGAACATCACTACCATTGAGCGCGCGCGCAAGGTGTTCTGGTTCGTCGCATTGTGGATGGCGGGCGTCGGCGGCGCGATGCTGCTCGCGCTGCCGTTCAAGTTGCTGATCAAGGCGGGCGCGGCGATTCATTGAGGCGCCGCGCGCGTTCAGAACACCGCCGCCGCAATCACCCCGCCAACGATCCCGAACACCACGACCGACGCCGCCACGAACGCGAGCACGCGCGGCGGAAACGACCGCGCGAGCATCGCGAGCGACGGCACGCTGACGGGCGGCAAGGTCATCAAGAGCGCGCCGGCCGGTCCCGTCGCCATGCCGAGCGAAAGCATCGCCTGAATGATGGGCACTTCGCCGGCGGTCGGAATCACGAAGAGCGTGCCCGCGACGGCAAACGCCGCGATCCACCACATGCCGTTGCCGATATCCGGACCGATGTGCGGAAAGAGCCAGGCGCGCGCCGCGCCAAGCAGCAGCACGAGCACGATGTATTCGGGCACGAGCCGCAACGTCATGCGTCCGAGAATTTTGATCCAGCGCGAAAACGCCGTGCCCGGCTCGTCCTCTTCGATCAGCTTGGCAAGCGCCTGACGCGACGACGACGCCTGCGCCGGCGTCACCATCCGGTTGATCGCGTAGCCGAGGCCGAACACCATCAGCACGCCGAGCACGAGCCGCAAACCGGTCCACTGCCAGCCGAGCACGAAGCCCATGAAAACCAGCGCCGCCGGATTGAGCACGGTATTGCCGAGCCAGAACGCGACGGCCGCGCCCGGCGCCGCTTCGCGCGCACGCAGCCCCGCGACGACGGGCGCGGCGCAACACGTGCACATCATGCCGGGCAAGGACATCAACCCGCCGTTCACGACGCTGCCGAAGTTGTGCTCGCCCAGCGCCCGCGCGACCCAGCGCGGCGGAATCAGCGCCTGCACCGCGGAGCCGAGCAGAAGGCCGAGCACCATCGCCTGCCAGATAGCCTTGCCGTAGGCGATCGCGTAGTCGAGCGCGGCTTGCCACGACGGCTCCGGCGCGCTCGCCGACGTGCCCATCAGAATGGATTTGCCGATCGAATGCTGGCTCGCCGCGACGAACGCGCGGTTGTAGTACGGAAACCATTTCACGTAGAACAGGCCCACGACGGCGATCAGCAGGAATACCAGCCAGCCGCGTGCGACGCGAGGTTGTGAAAACGTGGTCATATCTTTTTCTTTCGAGTGATGAGGTTGAATCAGAGCGCGGGCGTCGTCTCGGCGAGCCGGGCGAGCAAGGCTTTCGCCTGATCGACGCTGTCCGCGTCGTTCGGACGGAACAGCACGTGCGCCGCATGCGGCAGCTTCGTATAGAGCGCCTGGCTGCTGCGTCCATACGCCGGATCGTAATGACGGTCGATCAGTTCGGCGAAAAGCTCCGCGCGCGCGTTGTCATCGATCAGCCGATGCCAGTGCGCGACGCGCTCCCGGCTATGCAGCGCGACGAGCTTCGACAATTGCGCCTTGAAAAACGCGGGATCGTCGAAAAGATGCGCGTAATCCTGCAGCAAGAACGCGATGCGGTCCTCGCGCCGCGCCTCGACTTCCACGCACGATGCCGCGTGCAGATTGTCGAGGATGGCGTCGGGCATCGTGATCGATCCGATGCGCCGCCCTTCCGCTTCGACAAAAACCGGTTTCGCCGGATCGAAGCCCGAAAGCGTCTTCAGGAGCGCCGAATCGAACGCTTTTTGCGTCGGCTGCGGGCGTCCCGGCAGCGCGCCGAGCAAGGAACCGCGATGCGCGGCGAGTCCTTCGAGATCGAGCGTCTGCGCGCCCGCCGCGTCGAGCGCCTTCAGCAGCCGCGTCTTGCCGCTGCCCGTATGGCCGATCAGCGCGACATAGCGAAAACGTCCGGGCAGCGTGCCGAGCCGCTCGATCACGTCGCGCCGATAGCTCTTGTAGCCGCCGTCGAGTTGCCGGGCCTGCCAGCCGATCATGTTGAGCCACGTCGTCATCGAGCCGGAGCGCTTGCCGCCGCGCCAGCAATAGACGAGCGGACGCCAGTTGCGCGGCTTGTCGGCGAAGATCGTGTCGAGATGCATCGCGATATTGCGCGCGACCATCGCCGCGCCGACGCGCGTCGCCTCGAACGGCGAGACCTGCTTGTACATCGTCCCGACGATCACGCGCTCTTCGTTGCTGAGCACGGGCGCGTTGATCGCGCCGGGAATGTGATCCTCGGCGAATTCGAGCGGTGTGCGGACGTCGACGATTTCATCGAACTCGCTCAGGCGATCGATGGGAACGAGCAGGTTTTTCACGGGCTTGCGGGCGGGTTTTGGCTGAATCGAGCGAAAAATTATCGCATGCGGGCGGATTTCGGCCCGGACGCGCTTTTTTTGACCGACGCGCGATGCCCACGAAAGCGGCTAAAGTGCATGAATCGATGCTTCCGAGAGGAAAGCGATGAGCTTTCACGAGACGATTGGCGCGCGCCGCTACCGCTTCGACGATCTGAAGACGCTGCTCGCGCGCGCCAGCCCGCGGCGCTCCGGCGACGAACTCGCGGGCATCGCGGCCGCCACCGAGGAAGAACGCGTGGCCGCGAAAATCGCGCTCGCGCAGTTGCCGCTCGCCGCGTTTCTCGACGAGCCGCTCATTCCCTACGAGGACGACGAAGTCACGCGCCTCATCGTCGATACGCATTCGCGCGAAGCGTTCGCGCCGATCGCGCACCTGGCGGTCGGCGAATTCCGCGAGTGGCTGCTCGCCGATACCACCGACACCGCCGCGCTCGAACGCATCACGATGGGCGTGACGCCGGAGATGGCCGCCGCCGTTTCCAAGCTGATGCGCAATCAGGATCTGATCCTCGCTGCCAGAAAACGCCCGGTCGTCACGCGCTTTCGCACGACGATCGGCCTGCCGGGGCATCTCTCGGTGCGCCTGCAGCCGAATCATCCGACCGACGATCCGAAGGGCATCGCCGCATCGATGCTCGACGGCCTGTTGTACGGCTGCGGCGATGCCGTCATCGGCGTGAATCCCGCATCGGATTCGCCCGCCGCCATCGGCAAGCTGCTTGCGATGATGGACGATTTCCGCCAGCGCTACGACGTGCCGATGCAGTCGTGCATCCTCACGCACGTCACCAACACGCTCGCCGCCATCGAGCAAGGCGCGCCCGTCGATCTCGTGTTCCAGTCCGTCGCGGGCACGGAGCGCGCGAACGCGAGCTTCGGCGTGTCGCTCGCGTTGCTGGAGGAAGCGCGCGACGCGGCGCTCTCGCTCAAACGCGGGACCGTCGGCGATAACGTCATGTACTTCGAGACGGGGCAAGGCAGCGCGCTGTCGGCGAACGCGCATCACGGCGTCGATCAGCAGACCTGCGAAGCGCGCGCGTACGCGGTCGCGCGCCGCTTCCAACCGCTTCTGACGAACACGGTGGTCGGCTTCATCGGCCCGGAATATCTCTATGACGGACGGCAGATCATCCGCGCGGGACTCGAAGACCACTTCTGCGGCAAGCTGCTCGGCGTGCCGATGGGCTGCGACATCTGCTATACGAATCACGCCGAAGCCGATCAGGACGACATGGACACGCTCCTCACGCTGCTCGGCGTGGCGAACGTCAACTTCATCATGGGCGTGCCGGGCGCGGACGACGTGATGCTCAATTATCAAAGCACGTCGTTCCATGACGCGCTCTATATCCGCCGCGCGCTGAACCTGAAACGGGCGCCGGAATTCGAAGCGTGGCTCGCGAAGATGCGCGTCACCGATGGCCGCGGCAATCTGCTCGCCGCGCCCACGCAACCTTTGCTCGACTGGATCGACTCATGACGAACGCCGATGCCTGGGACGCGCTGCGGCGCTTCACCAACGCGCGCATCGCGCTCGGCCGCGCGGGCAGCAGCCTGCCGACCGCGCCCTTGCTCGCATTCGAACTCGCGCATGCGCAGGCGCGCGACGCGGTGCATCAGCCGCTCGATACGGCCGCGTTGCGCGAAGCCGTTCGCGCCGCCGGCTTCGATACGCTCGATGCGCAAAGCGCCGCGCCGGATCGCGATCGCTATCTGCGTCGGCCGGATCTGGGCCGCGTGCTGAACGATGAAAGCGCGCAACGGCTTGCAGCGCACGCATCCGAAAGCGATATCGTTTTCGTCGCCGCCGATGGCTTGTCGGCCTTCGCCGCGCAACGTCACGTCGCGCCCTTGCTTGCGACATTGCGTGCGCGGCTCGACGGCTGGAACGTCGGTCCCGTCGTGATCGCGACGCAGGCGCGCGTCGCCCTCGGCGATCGCATCGGTGAGCTTTTGCGGGCGCAGATCGTCGTCGTAATGATCGGCGAACGGCCGGGGCTCAGTTCGCCCGACAGCCTCGGTCTTTACGTGACCTACGCGCCGCGCGCCGGACGCAACGACGCCGAGCGCAACTGCATATCGAATGTGCGGCCCGAAGGACTCGACTACGAAATCGCCGCATTCAAGCTGATGTGGCTGCTGAACGAAGCGCGCCGCCTGAAGCTCACCGGCGTCGGGCTGAAGGATCACAGCGGCGCGTTGCCCGCGTCCGACGCGAAATTGCCAGCCGATTAAACGCGCAACTTCCGATACAGCGTCGTGCGCGATATGCCGAGCGCGCGCGCCGTCGCGGATACATTGCCGCCGTGCGCCTTGAGCGCGGCGCTCACCGCGCTCGCTTCGATGTCGACAAGACGCGCGCCGTTCGCGGGCGGCGTTGCGTTATCGAATTTGGGCTGTTCGCCGAGTTCATCGACGAAATCGTGCGGAAGATGTTCGATGCGGATATGCGTGTCGTGATCGTCGAGCATCGCGGACGCCGTGCGCAGGACGTTGCTCAACTGCCGTATGTTGCCCGGCCACGGATGACGCGCGAAGAGCGCGAGCACGTCGTCGTCGACGTGCACGACGCGCCCGGCGAAACGCTCGTGCCGCAGAATCTTGTCGACGACCGCGCGCAGGTCGGAGCGCGCGGCAAGCGGCGGCAGCGTCACCGAAAGACCGTTGATCCGGTAATACAAATCTTCGCGGAATTCGCCCTGCGCGACGCGCTCGCGCAGCTTGCGATTGCTCGCGCAGACGAGCATGAAATCGACCGGCACCGCGCGCGCGGCGCCGAGCGGCTCGACGACGCGTTCCTGCAGCACGCGCAGCAGACGGCTTTGCATCGCGAGCGGCATGTCGCCGATTTCATCGAGAAAGAGCGTGCCGCCGTTCGCCTGCACGATCTTGCCGATCGCGCCGCGCTTCGCCGCGCCCGTGAACGCGCCCTGCGCATAGCCGAAAAGCTCCGATTCGATCAGCGTCTCCGGCAGCGATGCGCAGTTCACCGCAACGAACGGCCCCGCGCGGCGCGGCGAATCGTCGTGGATCGCGCGCGCGAGCATTTCCTTGCCCGCGCCCGTTTCACCGCCGATCAGAATCGGTATGTTCTTGCCGATGACCTTGCGCACGCGCGCGACGATGTCGTTCATCTGCGCATCGCCGGTACAGAGATCGGCGAGGCTCGAACCGGCGCGCTCGCGTGTGGGAATCGTGCTCGTCGTGCTCGGGACGCTCGACATGTTCCGCGCGTGAAAATCGACGCTCGCGAACACCGCGACGCCGCTATGCAGTTCGAGCCGGCAAGGCGCATCGCCCGCGCGCGCGATGAGTTCATCGACGCGCTCGCCGAACAGCGCATCGAGCGTCTGCGAACGCAAAGCGCCGAGTTCGAGACCGAGCTGAAACTGCGCGCTGCGGTTCGCGCAGAGCAGGCGCCCGTCGAGATCGAATACGGCGATGCCTTCCATCAACGTGCCGATGAACTCGGGCCGGCTATGGAAACGGATGCGCAGGCCGTCGCTGAAGCCGCTCGCGATCAGTCGGTTCTCGATCATCTGCGCGGACATTTTCACGAGCGCCATCGTGTGCTGGTGATAGCCGCGTCGGTCGCCGGTGACATCGAGCACGCCGGAGAGATTGCCGTGCGGATCGAGGATCGGCACGCTGGAACACGTCAGAAAGTGATTGGCGCGCAGGTAGTGCTGGTCGCCGTGCACGGTGACGGCCGTGCGCTCGGCGATCGTCGTGCCGATCGCGTTCGTGCCCTGATGCTCCTCGCTCCAGAGCGCGCCCGCGCGCAGCGCGACTTTTTCGGCCCGCGCGAGGAAGTCGTCGTCGCCGAGTGAATGCAGGATCAATCCGCTCGCGTCGGTGAGCGCGATCATGCTGTGCGTATTGGCGATCTGCGCGTACAGCGTTTCCATCACCGGCAGCGCGTGAGCGAAGAGCGCACGGCTTTCATCGAGCTTGACGGCGAGCTCCGTGCCCGACAGCACGGCGTAATCCGGGCGCATCGTCTCGCACAGCCCGAACGTGGCCGAGCGCTCGTGCGAATGACGGATGACGTCGCGTTGCGCCGGCTGCAAGGCCGCGCCGATGGCATGCTGCATCGCCTCCTCCTTTTCGATTCACGGTCGCGTGAATGTCTTCTCGGGGCAATGTAACACCGTCGCCGCACGCGGGTCGATGCGAGGAACCACGCGGTACGGCGCCCGGCGCTTTCCCGCGCTACAGCACGAGCGAGCCCGCCGAAATCGCGACGACGAGGAATATGACGAACAGAATCAGGAAGATGAAGAAGCAGATCTTCGCGATGCCCGCCGCACCCGACGATACGCGCGTGAAGCCGAAGAATCCGGCGACGACAGAAATGATCGCGAAAAGAATGGCGAGCTTGAGCATGGCAGATCCGATTTTTGTGTTGTGTTCGGTGACTGTTTGCAAGACCTGTGCCTCGGTTCTTCGCGGGCGGTGCTTATCGGAGTCGGCGGCAAAATCAGACGGTTAGTTGCAATGAAAGCGCGATAAAAAAGCGGGCAGTTCGACTGCCCGCTTCGAAGAGATCACCGTATGCCGCGCGCCCGATTGTCGGCTGCGGCGACCGTCGCGGGTGCGGCGGCGGCCGTCCCCGGGACAGGCTGACGGGTGCCGAGCCAGTTCGAGATCCGCTGATGCACATGCGGCACGGCAAGCAGCGCGCCGATCGCGATGGCGTCGGCGGCGAGTCCGGCAGGCACGTTGATGAGGCCATCGGTCAACGTGAACAGGATCGAATCGACGACGAGCGAAATCACCGTTCCCGCTACGAATGACACCATGCCCGCGCGTCCCAATGCGCCGACCCACGGCAGGCGCGTCGCCACCGCCTTGACGACGCCGTAGCGCGCCAGATTCGCCGCGATCCACGCGATGGCGAGGAAATTCACGACGCGCGGACCAGCAAGGTCGCGCTTGAAGGCGCTGTCCAGCACCGGCGGCAGCACGAGCAGCTTGTAGTACGCCATGCCGGCGATCAGCGCCACGGCGCCCGCGCTCACGATCCAGCCGAAGCGGTTCGCGCTCACGCGTTGATAGATCGGCTGGCAGCGCGCCAGCACGCCGAGCACGAACATCAACTGCCAGGCGGCGGGATTGAAGTCCCACAGATTGTCGTCGACGGACGGCATGAATTCGCCGATCTGCGCCGCGAACGCCCACAACGCGAGGCTTAGACCGAGCAGCAGCCAAGGCTTGCTGCGCGCGAGCGGCAGCATGAGCGGCACGGCGAGTGCGAAGAGCGCGTACATCGGCAGGACGGCCGAGAGATAAGGCTGGCGCTCGAATGTGAGAATTTCCGCGATCGAGGAAACCGGCTGCGACATCAGCGTGTCCAGATCATGCAGCGCGAGATTCGGCGCGTGGCCAAAAAAGGGCCGCAGCAGGAACGAAGCGACGAGCATCAGCGCCGCCGTGACGAGAAACGCGCGATAAAGCTCGAACGCGCGTTTCACGAAGCGCCTGCGCGCCGCGCTTTCGGAGCGGCGCTCCGCGAGCGACGCGTAGGCCGTCGCCGTGGCGAAGCCGCCGAGGAACACGAAGACTTCGGCGGCGTCATTGAGCGCGAAGGCATGCAGCGTGAAACGCGACACCATGCTGCCGCCGATATGATCGACGACGATGATCAGCAGTACCAGTCCCCGGAAGAAGTCCAGCTCGACGAGACGTTTTGATTTTTGCTGCATGCGGCTTGCTCAGTGTCCTTGCGGCGACAGTTAAACACGGCCGCGGACACGCGGCGCGAAAGCATTGGAGTTTACCCGTATTTGCGGCAGTGCATCACGCGAACAAATGCAAATAAGCGTTTCAAATCCGATATTTGTCGGTTTGAACAACATCTCGCGTCGAGGATTGTCACCGGCTGGTTTCGATCAGGCGCAAGCTTTCAAGTTCATTTCATTTTTCCCGCCGAACAGGCTAATATCTCGCCCTCATCTCGAACGCTCCCGAACCATGGACTATCTCGTTGCCCTTCTCGCCGATCCCGCCGCCTGGGCCGCACTCGCGACGCTCGTCGTCATGGAAGTCGTGCTCGGCATCGACAACCTGATCTTCATTTCGATCCTGACCAACAAGCTGCCCGCGGCGCACCGCGAACGCACGCAGCGCATCGGCATCGCGCTCGCGCTCGTGATGCGGCTCGGCCTGCTCGGCACGGTCGCGCTGATCGTCCGCCTCACCACGCCGATCTTCGAAGCGTTCGGGCACGGCTTTTCCTGGCGCGACCTGATTCTCATCGCGGGCGGCGTGTTTCTCGTCTGGAAGGCGACGACGGAAATCCGCCACCACGTCACGCACGACGCCGACGAACACGCCGGCCCCGCGTCGGGCAAGAGCCTGACGCCGCTGTCGGCGATCGGCCAGATCCTGCTGCTCGATCTCGTGTTCTCCATCGACAGCATCGTGACGGCGGTCGGCATGACCGAGCACATTCCGATCATGTTCGTCGCGGTGATCGCCGCCGTCACCGTGATGCTGTTCGCGGCCGGTCCGCTGTCGCGCTTCATCGAGCGCAATCCGACGATCGTCATGCTCGCGCTCGGCTTCCTGCTCGTGATCGGGATGACGCTGATCGCCGAAGGCTTCGGAACACACGTGCCGAAGGGCTACATCTATGCGGCGATGGCGTTCTCGGCGCTGGTCGAGGGCCTGAACATGCTCGCGCGGCGCGCCAAGGGACGCGTTCGCGAGTAACGCGCGCGGGCGGACGTTCGCTAAAGTTTCGGCGCCATCCGGCCGATATCGGACGGATGAGCACCCAACCCGCTTCCATCGAACGCGCGCCCGGTCGGCGCTGGCTCAACGGCTCGCGCGTGAGCGCTTATTGCGCGACGATCCTCGTCGTGCTCCAGTGTTACGGGCTCGTTCTCGCCGTGCGCAGTGCCGTGGCGGAGAAAGGTCATCCGGCCGGCTGGGACTTTCTGACGTTCTGGTCGGCTGCGCGCCTCGCGCTCGCGGGGCATCCGCTCGACGCCTATTCGGCGGACGCGATCAAGCACGTCGCGCAGCAACTGGGGCCGCACATCATCCTGCCGGGGCCGTGGTTCTATCCGCCGAACTTTCTGCTGCTGGTGCAGCCGTTCGGCTTGCTGTCGGCGCCGCTTGCCTACGCGCTGTTCGCTTCGATTTCGTCGGTCGTCTTCGTGCTGCTGGCCCGCCGCGCGCTGCCGATCCCCGACATGATCATGTGGATCGTCGCGTTTCCCGGCCTCTGGCTCAACGCGGCCCAAGGACAGAATGCCGCGCTCACCGCGAGTCTCGCGCTCGCCGCATTTCTCTCGATGCCAAAACGGCCGATGCTCGCGGGCGTCTTCATCGGCCTGCTTTCGATCAAGCCGCATCTGGCCATCCTGTTTCCGCTCGCGCTGGCGTGCGCGGGCATGTGGACGACCTTCATCGCCGCCGCGCTGACGACGATCCTGTTCACCACGGTTTCGGTCGCCGTCTTCGGCCTCGACATCCTGCCGGTCTTTCTCCACGGACTGCACGATGCCAACGGTTTCACCGCGAGCGGCAGTCTTCCTTGGTTCCAGATGGCGAGCCTCTTCGCGAGCCTGCGCATGGCGCACGTCGCGACCGGTCCCGCCTATGTCGCGCAGGCGTGTCAGGCGACCGTGGCGATCTGCGCCGTCGCGTGGGTATGGCGCAATGCGAAAGGACTGGAAGTTCGCGCGACGGCGCTCGTCGCCGCGACGTTCATGATCAGCCCCTACATCTATAACTACGACGGCGTGTGGCTCGGCATCCCGCTGGCACTCATCGCCGCGCGCGCGCTGCGCGACGGATGGCTGCGCGGCGAGCCCGCGATCCTGTTTTTCGCGTGGATCTATCCGCAGTTGGGAAATCAGTTGGCCAAGGACTGCGGCGTAGGTGTAGGACCGCTGGTTTTCGCGTTGCTGATTTTCGTGGCGGTGCGGCGCGCGCGTCTCGAAGCCGCGGGCGCCGATCCGTCGCGTTAAAGCGCGTCAGAAAGGCAGTTCGCGCTGCGGATTGTCGGGCGCGGGCTGGTTCGACGCCGCCGGCAGCGGTTGCGCGCGCAGCCAGCGTTCGATGGCATCGACGACATGTTGGCGCTCGGCGTCGTCGAGCGCTTTTCCCGCCGCGATGCCGTGCCATTTCGCGAGACACGAGCGGCAGCACGTCGCCGTCGCGTGCTGCGCGATGAAGACAGGATGCCCGCGAAACGGTGTCTGCTTGCCGTCGTTCAGCGGCGCTTGCGGCGCAAGCCGCTTGCCGATCAGCTCATGCGCCTGCGCGACGACCGTGTCGACGCCCTTCTCCCTTAAAACTTTCCCCTCACGCACGCCGAGCGCGAAACGGCGTCGGAATGCCGATTTCGCGAGCGCATCGAAGACGGCGTCGAGGTCGCGCATCGCGTCATCGATCCTTCGCGTAGAGCGTGGACTCCGCGAAGCCGTCGGCGGCCAGCACGCGTCCGACGAGAATCATCGCCGTGCGTTCCATGCCCGCCTCGCGCACTTTCGGCGCGATGTTCGCGAGCGTCCCTTCGACGCGCGTCTCGTCCGGCCAGCTCGCGCGAAACACGACCGCGACGGGACAGTCCGCGCCGTAATGCGGCACGAGCTCCGCGACGATGCGCTCGATATGCCGCACGCCCAGATGAATCGCGAGCGTCGCGCGATGACGCGCGAGATCGGCGAGGCTCTCGCCTTCGGGCATCGACGTCTTCGTCGCGTAGCGCGTGAAGATCACGGTCTGCGAGATGCCGGGCAGCGTCAGTTCGCGCTTCAGCGCCGCCGCCGATGCCGCCGTCGCCGTGACACCCGGCACCACTTCGTAGGGAATCGCGAGCGCGTCGAGCCGGCGAATCTGCTCGCCGATCGCGCCGTACAGCGACGGATCGCCCGAATGCACGCGCGCCACGTCGTGCCCGTTCGCGTGCGCTTCCTGCAGGAGCGCGACGATCGCGTCGAGATCGAGCTCGGCCGTGTCGATGCATTTCAGCGCGCGATGTCCGTCGAGGACTTGCGTCGGCACGAGCGAGCCGGCGTAGAGAATCACGGGACATGCGCGGATCAGCCGCTGCCCCTTTACTGTGATGAGTTCGGGATCGCCCGGTCCGGCGCCGATGAAATAAACGGTCATGGTCTGGTGAGCCAGTGTTGAAGCGCGTCGCGGGCGCTGGCGGCGTCGTCGAAAATACGGTCGGCGTCGGGAAGCGCGGGCCGCGTGAGCATGACGACGGCGATACCGCGTTCCCGCGCGACCGCGAGCTTCGCCTCGGTCGCCCGCCCGCCGCTGTTCTTGCTGACGACGACATCGATACGCGCCGCGTCGAACAAGGCGCGCTCGCCGGCGAGATCGAACGGACCGCGCGCATCGACAATGCTCGCGCGCGCGTTGCCCGGATGCGCGTCGAGACAGCGAATCGTCCAGTGCTGCGACGCGGGAATGTCGCGCAGATGCGCGAGCGCCTCGCGCCCGAGCGTGAAAAGCGGCCGATGAAACGGCGCGATGCATTCGACGATCTCGCGCCAGTCCGACGCCTCGCGCCAGTCGTCGCCCGCCTGCGGCTGCCATGCGGGACGGCGCACCGCCCAGAGCGGCACGTCGGCGAGCGCGCAGGCATCGAACGCGTGGCGGCTCATCTGCGCGGCATAGGGATGCGTCGCATCGACGACGAGCGTGATGTGCTCGTCGCGCAGATATCGCACGAGCCCGTCGATGCCGCCGAAACCGCCGACGCGCACCGTGCACGCCAGATCGCCCGGCACGCGCCCGAGGCCCGCGAGACTGTAGACGTGCGTCGCAGGAAGCGCACGCGCGATCGCGAGCGCATCGCCGGTGCCGCCGAGCAGCAGCACGCGCGTCATGCCGCGCTCCCGACGATATTGCCCTGCCGGTCGATCGCGAAGGTCTCGACTTCGATGCCTGGCGGCAGCGCGTCGAGCGCGACATCGCGCGCGCGTCGGCAGACGATATCGCCGAGCGCGATGCCTTCGGCGCGTGCGAGCTTGAGCGCTTCCTGACTCGTGTTGGCCGCGCGCATCGACGCCAGCAGTTCGGCGTTCGCGCCCGCATCGGCGGCCCAGACGGCGAGCAGCGGCAAGTCGATGCTCGAACTGCGGCTGTGCAGATCCATATGCCCCGCCGCGAGCTTGGACAGCTTGCCGAAGCCGCCGCACAGGCTCAGCTTGTCGACGCTCGCGCGGCGCAAATGCTTGAGCACCGCGCCCACGAAATCGCCCATTTCGATCAATGCGATGTCGGGCAGGCCGTAGCGCGCGCGCATCGCGTCCTCGCTCTGGTTGCCGGTGCACGCGGCGATATGCCGATACCCGTTCGCCCGCGCCACATCGATGCCCTGATGAATCGACGCGATGTACGCCGAGCACGAAAACGGTCTGACGATGCCGGTCGTGCCGAGTATCGACAATCCGCCGACGATGCCGAGACGCGGATTCATCGTCTTCTGCGCGAGGGCTTCGCCGTTCTCCACGCCGATGGTCACGTCGAAACCGCCGCGATAGCCGACGCTTTTTGCGAGCGCGTCGAGATGCTCGGTCATCATCTTGCGCGGCATCGGATTGATCGCCGGTTCGCCGACGGCGAGCGCGAGGCCCGCGCGCGTCACCGTGCCGACGCCCGCGCCCGCATGAAAACGCACGCCCGGTTCCTCCGACAGTCGCACGCGCGCGAACACGAGCGCACCGTGCGTGACGTCGGGATCGTCGCCCGCATCCTTGATGACGCCGGCTTCGGCGGCGGCGCTTTCATCGGGTAAACGGCGGCAGAACGAAAGCATCATCGTCACGCGCTGGCCCTTCGGCAGGACGATCTCCGCGCGCTCGCTCGTCTCGCCGAGCAGCAAGAGGCGCGCGGCCGCGAGACTCGTCGCGGTCGCGCAGCTTCCTGTCGTGTAGCCGCTGCGCAGCGGCGCGGCTTTCTCCGGCGTCTCTTCACGCATGACGCATCACGGTTTGCTCGCGTGCAGGACGGTGATCGGCAGCGCCTGACGCCACGTGTCGAAGCTGCCGAGCGGTTCCGCCTGCGCGACGCCGATGCGCGTCAGCTCGCCGCCGTGCCGCGCGCGCCATTCGACGAGCGCCGCCTCGCTTTGCAGCGTCACCGCATTGGCGACGAGCCGCCCCCCCTGACGCAGACGCGCCCAGCACGCATCGAGCAGGCCCGGCACCGTCAATCCACCGCCGATGAACACCGCGTCCGGCGCGGGAAGGCCGTCGAGCGCGGCGGGCGCTTCGCCTCTGACGAGTTGCAGCGCGGGCACGCCGAGCGCATCGCGGTTGTATTCGATGAGACGCTGACGGCTCTCGTTCGCTTCGATCGCGATCGCCCGACACGCGCCGTGCGCGCGCATCCATTCGATGCCGATCGAGCCGCAGCCCGCGCCGACGTCCCACAGCAGTTCGCCGGGCTGCGGCGCGAGGCGCGCGAGCGTCACGGCGCGCACGTCGCGCTTCGTCAACTGGCCGTCGTGGCGGTAGGCGTCGTCGGCGAGACCGGGCGTGAGCGGCGGCCCGGCGTGGCCGGCGTGCGTCCGGCACTCGATCGCGATGAGATTGAGCGCGGCAACGACGGGCTCGCGCCAGTCGTCGGCACGCTCGTCGATGCGGCGTTCGTCGCTGCCGCCGAGATGCTCGAAGACGGTCATGCGGCTCGCGCCGAAACCATGCGCGGTCAGAAGCGTGGCGACGGCGGCGGGCGTCGTGCCGTCCGCGCTCAGCACGATGAGGCGCACGCCGCGATGCAGATTCGCGAGCAGCGACGCCGCCGGCCGCCCGACGAGCGATACGCAGACGGCGTCTTGGAGCGCCCAGCACAGGCGCGCCGCCGCGAGCGACAGCGACGACGGCGCGGGAATGACGCGCATTTCGCCGTTGGCGACTTCGCGCGCGAGCGTCGCGCCGACGCCGAAGCACATCGGATCGCCGCTCGCGAGCACGCAGATGCGCGTCTTGCCGTCGCCGCGGTCGGCGAGCACGGCATCGAGCGAAAAGGGTTTCGGCCACGGCATGCGGCGCGCGGCGATGCGATCCGGCAGCAACGCGAGATGACGTTCGCCGCCGTGGATCGACTGGGCGTCGAGAAGCGCGCGACGCGCGGCGCGGGAAAGTCCGTGCCAGCCGTCTTCGCCGATGCCCACCACGGTCAGCCAGTTCGACATGCGCGGTCTCCTTGCAGCGATTCCGATCGCGTTCCCGGATACATGCCGGAAGCGCTCGGAGGGTCGATAAAAGCGGGCATAATACAGGTCCGTCGGCGCCCGGGGTCGTGAGACCGAGGGCTTAAAAGGGAACACAGCAAAACTGTGGCTGCCCCCGCAATTGTACGCAGCGAGTCCGCGCTCCACTGCCACTGGTTTTTACCGGGAAGGCCGGCGCGAATGTCGACCTGCCAGCCAAGAGACCTGCCGACCCAACGCATTCGCGCGACGCCGACCGGGCGGGGTGTACCGGTTCGCTCATCACGCGCGAAGCCCAACGGGTCACGCTTTTGAATTCTTTCGACCGCTCATCGCTCAACGCAACGCCGCGTGCTTCCGCATGCCCGGGCCTGATGCGCATCGTGCCCGCGCGCGATGGCGGCCTTGCGCGTCTGCGTCTCGCGGGCGGCGTGTTGAGCACGCGGGCGGCGCGGGCCGTCGCGCGTGCGGCTCGCGAGTGCGGCTCGGGCGTGATCGAAGTGACCAATCGCGCGAATCTGCAACTGCGCGGCATTCGCGACGATGCCCACGCCGCGCTCGTCGTCTGCGCCCTCGACGCGGGCCTCGGCCCGTCGACGGCGGGCGCAGACGACATCCGCAACGTAATGCTGAGCCCGCTCGCGGACGACGGCACGCGCGCGCTCGCCGCGCGGATCGTCGATGCGATGCAGGCCGATGCGTCGCTGCATGCGCTGTCGCCGAAATTCGCGCTCCAGCTCGACGCCGGCGAGCGCCTCGCGATGCTCGATCATCCGCACGATGTTTGGCTTTCCGCCATCGAGGATGGCGCGCGCTTCGCATTCGGCCTCGCCGGAACGATGCGCGATCCGGCGCTCGGCGCGATCTCGCGCGACGATCTCGTGATGTTCGTCCTGAACGTGTTGCGCAGCTTTCTCGCGCTGGCGACGCCTGAAGAACATCGCATGCGCGATCTGCTTGCGCGTATCGGCGTTGCGCGCTTTCTCGACGCCTTGCGTTTCGACGCCGATATCGCGACATGGACACGCGCACCCGCCGATGCATCGCTGCGTCTCGGCGCGCACGAGGAGCCGCATCGCGCGACGTGGTACGCGGGTGCGCAAACGCCGCTGGGCCGTCTCGATGCGACGACGCTCGAAGCGCTCGCCAATCTCGCCGACGCACACGGCGCAAGCCGCCTGACGATGACGCCGTGGCAAAGCGTGCTGATTCCCGACCTCGCGGCGCATTCAGCGCATGACGTGCTGCAAGGGCTGCACGCGCTCGGCCTTGCAACCGGCGCGCACGAACCGCTCGCGCGCCTCATCGCGTGCGCGGGTTCGGAAGGCTGCGCAAAGAGCCGTGCCGACACCAAAGCCGATGCTCACCGGCTCGCCGCGCTCCTGCCTTCGGATGACGGGACGCAGGTGCATCTGAGCGGCTGCGAGCGTTCGTGCGCGGCGGCGCATCCGGTTCCGGTCACGCTCTACGCAGTCGCGCCCGGACGATACGACTTACATCGCGACGCACGAGCCGTCGCGCGCAATCTGACCATCGAAGAGGCGGCCGAACGGCTCGCCCGGAGCCATGCCGATGCTTGACTACATCCGCGACGGCGCGGAGATTTATCGTCAGTCCTTTGCGACGATCCGCGCCGAAGCCGACCTCGCCGCCATTCCCGCCGATCTGGAGAAGCTCGCCGTGCGGCTGATCCATGCGTGCGGCATGGTGGATATCGTGAGCGATCTGCGCTTCTCGCCCGGCGCGGGCAGCATCGGAAGAAAGGCGCTTGCAGCAGGCGCGCCGATCCTGTGCGATGCGCGCATGGTCGCCGAGGGCATCACGCGCGCGCGCTTGCCCGCCGACAACCGCGTGATCTGCACCTTGAGCGATCCCTCGATTCCCGAGCGCGCCCGCGCGATGCGCAACACGCGCTCGGCCGCCGCGCTCGAACTATGGCGTGCGCAACTCGAAGGCGCGATCGTCGCGATAGGCAACGCGCCGACCGCGCTCTTCCATCTGCTCGACATGATCGATGCCGGCGCGCCGAAGCCCGCGCTCATTCTCGGCTTTCCGGTCGGTTTCATCGGCGCGGCGGAATCGAAAGCGATGCTCGCCGCCGATAGCCGCGGCGTGCCCTTCGTCGCGCTGCTCGGCCGGCGCGGGGGCAGCGCGATGGCAGCGGCCGCAGTGAACGCACTTGCTTCGGAGGCCGAATGATGCGCGGACGTCTCTTTGGATTAGGCGTCGGCCCGGGCGATCCGGAGCTGATCACCGTGAAGGCGCTGCGGCTTTTGAAGACCGCGCCGGTGGTCGCGTATTTCGTCGCAAAGGGCAAGAAGGGTAATGCGTTCGGCATCATCGAATCGCATCTCGACGATACGCAGATGCGCCTGCCGCTCGTCTATCCGGTGACGACCGAAGCGCTCGAACCGCCGCTCTGCTACGAGACGATCATCAGCGCGTTCTACGACGAAGCCGCGCTCACGATATCCGGTCATCTCGAATCCGGCCGCGATGTCGCCGTGATCTGCGAGGGCGATCCGTTTTTCTACGGCTCGTACATGTATCTGCACGATCGTCTCGCAGCACGCTTCGATGCAGAGGTCGTGCCGGGCGTGTGCTCGATGCTCGGCGGCGTGGCCGTGCTCGGCGTGCCGCTCGTGTATCGCAATCAGAGTCTGTCGGTGCTGTCGGGCGTGCTGCCTGAAGACGATCTGAAGCGCCGTCTCGAAGCAGCCGATGCGGCCGTCATCATGAAGCTCGGCCGCAACTTCGAGAAAGTGCGGCGCGTGCTGGGCGAACTCGGCCTCGACGATCGCGCGTTGTATGTCGAGCGCGCGACGATGGCCAACCAGCGCATCGTGCCGCTCGATGAAGTCGATCCGATGGCATCGCCGTATTTCTCGCTGCTCGTCGTGCCGGGGAAAAAATGGCGTGCATGAAGGCTTCCATGCCGATGGCGATCGTCGTGCTCGGCGCGGGCGCGCTCGATACCGCGCGTCGCATTCAGGCGCGCTTTCCGCAATCGCGCGTGCATGGACTGGCGAGCCGCGTGAGCGCGGACATCGCGTATGACGACTTCGGCGCGCACGTGCGTGGTCTGTATGCGTCGGGCGCGGCGATCGTCGCGCTGTGTTCCGCGGGCATCGTGATTCGCGCGCTTGCATCCTGTCTCGCCGACAAAGGCAACGAACCGCCCGTGCTCGCCATCGCGCAGGATGGCAGCGCCATCGTGCCGCTGCTCGGCGGCATGAGCGGCGTGAATGTGCTTGCGCGCGAGATCGGCGAGGCCTTGCAAGTCGCGCCCGCGATCACGACGAGCGGCGAATTGCGCTTCGGGAAATGTCTGCTGGCGCCGCCCGAAGGTTATGCACTTGCGGATATCGAGCAAGGCAAGCGTTTCGTGTCCGACCTGCTGGCGGGCGCGACGACGCGCATCGAAGGCCACGCGCCCTGGCTCGACGATGCCGCGCTGCCTCGCAACGACGATGCGCGTCTTGCCGTTCGCATCACGCCGCTTGCCACGCGCGATGAAAACAGCCTCGTGATTCATCCGCGTTGCGTGCTTGCGTGGATCGAAGATATTTCACACGACGATGACCTCGCCGAACGCGTGCGAGCTGCCTTGAACGAACGTGGTCTCGCACCGCTTGCGCTCGCGGCGTTGACCGCGCCCGCTCGCTACATGGCTTCGCGTCCGCTCGAAGATGCGGCGCGTGCGCTCGATGTGCCGTTGCGCTTCTGCGATGCCCCGCCATTCGCTCGCAACGATGCGCGAGGCGTTGCGCTGCACGTCAGCGATACGCCGATCGATGCGGGATCGATCGGCCGTGCGCGCGGCACGCTGACGGTGATCGGCCTTGGTCCCGGCAAGGCGGAACTGATGACGCCCGCCGCAAGAAGCGCGCTTCACGACGCACAAGACGTGCTCGGTTACGAGACGTATGTGCGTATGGCGGGACCGTTTCGCGACGACCAGCGCGTGCACGTCACCGACAATCGCGAGGAACTGCAGCGCGCGCGACACGCGTTCGAACTCGCGAGTGAAGGCCGACGCGTGATCGTGGTGTCATCGGGCGATCCCGGCGTGTTCGCGATGGCCGCAGCGGTGCTCGAAGCACTCGACGAAGGACGCGCCACGCATCCCGAATGGAATGCGGTGAAGCTTCGGATCGTGCCGGGCGTGTCGGCCTCGCTCGCGACGGCCGCGCGCGCGGGTGCGCCGCTCGGCCATGACTTCTGCGTGTTGTCGTTGTCGGATAACTTGAAGCCGTGGAGCGTGATCGAGAAGCGCATCGCGCATGCAGGCGAAGCGGATCTCGTGATGGCCTTCTATAACCCGCTGTCGAAGGCGCGGCCGTGGCAGTTCGATCGCGCGATCGACGTCGTGAAGCGATATCGGGACTCGGACACGCCGGTCGTGCTGGGAAGAGATATCGGACGTCCGGCGGAGGCTTTGCGCGTCATTGAGCTCGGTGAACTGAAGAGCGAGCTCGTCGACATGAGGACGATGGTCATCGTCGGATCATCGATGACGCGTGTCGTCGGGGATTGGGTTTATACGCCGCGGTGGTATGACTGAGGATGCGTCGAGAGTCAATGCTTGCCCGCTTTTGAACGCGAACGTACCGTCCAGTCAGGGTGCGCTACCCGTCGTTTGACCAGCCGCTCCAATTCCTTGCTGTGGTACAGGTCGAGGCACTTGAGAAAATCGAAGCGAATGTCCGCTCCCTTCGCTTCGGCCTCGACAAGCGGATTATAGTAATCGCGCCGTAGATACTTGCGCACTAGCGCCTCCACTTCCGCGGGACCTTTATCGAGGTCGTAATAAGTCCAGTCTCTCAGTGCGCTCGCGCTACTTCCGGCATCGACGGCTGCGTCGTTACTGCCTTTGTACGCTGTGGCGACGCATATGGCCAAAACCATGTCCTTGTAATTCTGGGCGTAGGTACGCGATGGCGCTTCCGGCGAGTTTTCGTTGGGGGGAATGGTCTGTCCGCTTGCCGTAGCGCACGCCAGCGCGAGAATCACCAGGCTGGTCCATCGCTTCATGACAGGCTCCAAAAATGCGCCTGGTCGGTCCTGTATCGAACCCCAGGTTCGTTGAAGTAACAACTGTCGTAGCAAACGATACCGTTGTACAAGGTGGCATGGCCTTGTGCGTCTCGCCATCCCGACGTTTCAAAGAGAATCACACCTTTTTTGCCTGCGAGCCTGCCGCCTCCCGAGGGCGGATATTCAATCGTTTCCGGCTTGCCCCAACGCTGTTTGAGAAATTCGATGAGGTCCACCACGCGAAAGAAGTAGCGTCGACGATCAGCGCCTGAAACCGTCTTCCCATCGATGGCTGGAATGGTCACGCCCGAGTGATTCAAGATATAGCTCATGCGAACCGCGCATGTGTTCTTCCACCTCGCTTCCGCACCCACCTCGTTGATGTTGGCGGCTACCTTCCCACCAATCACCGTCGCGACCTTCCCCTCGGAATTCGATGGATCGAAGATTTCCATGGATGCCGACCACGCGGCCGCAAAGCTTGGTCTGTACATTTGTTATCCTAATTATTCATAGCCAAACAACTCCGAAATATGCAGGCGATTATAAAGTCGATATCGCTCGCTGAATCGGCTGCAAGCCTGATCGCGCAAAATTCGGACAATCACCGTGGCAGTCGGCAATATTCGAATCAATTGCTCAACAATCCGAGATTCTTATCAGCGCATCCGCAAGCACATATCTCGCGCTCCACTCGCGCGCGAGCGCCTCGCCGCGCCCGACCCGAATCGCACCTTCCTCGAAATCGACGACGACGATCTCATCCGCTGCGTGAGGTGCTTGCGGTTGCTCGTTCGTTCGCCCGTCGGTGAGCACCCACAAGCAGCGCCGTTGCACTGGTCTGCGCCGAGCCGCTCTTTCGAGCACCGTTCCCGCGCTCGCCAGCCCAAGCGCGAGGGGCGTGCCGCCACCGCCGCCGATCGGCGCGACCCACCGCTCATTGAACCAATGCGCCGCGCCCGGCTGACGACGCACTTCCGCGCGTGCACCGCCGAAACATATCAGCGCAATCTCCGCCCGCTCACGATAAGCGCGATCGAACAGCGCGACGAGCATGCCCTTCGCGCGCGCAAGGCGCTCGCCGGCGAGCATCGAGCCGGAGCAATCGAGCAGAAAACAATGCAGCACCGCACCGTCGCCCTGCGTGCGCCGATATCGCAAATGCTCCGTAGCAAAACGCGCGGAACGCTTTGCGCGCAATGTCGCCATCCAGTCGATCGACGCGCTGACTTCGCCCTCGCGCGTCGCGCTGCGGCCTTTCGCGAACGCTTCGTTCCATCGAAGACGATGCCTTGTGTCGAAGGCATTCGCGTCGCGCCTTCGATGGTTCAGGCTTTTTTTGCGGCGAGCGGCCTCACTTGCTTGACCTTCGCGGTTCCCGTCGGCTCCGGCGGCATGTAGCCCCAATCCGCTTGGTTCGAGCCTGCATCGGGCGACGTCGACTCGCGGCCTGCCGGTTCGCGTGAAGGCGCTTCCCCTTCTCTTCGCCGATGCGTAAGCACCGCATCGGCGACGCGTTCGACGTGCGTGACGTTCACGCCCGCTGCTTCCTCCAACGCAGCCAGCGCTCGCGCCGCGCGCAGCATGACGATGTCCGCACGCAAGCCGTCGACATGCGCCTCGATGCAAAGCTCGCTCACGCGCGCATGAACCGCATCATCGAAATCGAATGACGACAATGCCGCGCGCGCCGCGTGAATGCGCGATTCCAGCGAAGCCTGCTCGTCGCGATGCCGCGCGCGAAACGAATCAGGATCGGCATCGAATGCAAGACGCGCCTTGACGATACGTTGCCGCACGAGCGCATCGAAGCAATTGTTCATCTCCACGGCAAGACCGAAACGATCGAGCAATTGCGGCCGCAACTCGCCCTCTTCCGGATTCATCGTGCCGATCAGCACGAAGCGCGCGTCGTGCCGATGCGAAATGCCATCGCGCTCGACGATGTTCACGCCGCTCGCCGCAACATCGAGCAACTGATCGACGAGCGGATTCGGCAGGAGATTCACTTCATCGACATACAGCACGCCCCGATGCGCCTTCGCAAGCAGGCCCGGAGAAAACTTCACACCGCCGTCGCGCAATGCGCTTTGGATGTCGAGCGTGCCGATCAACTGTTCCTCGCTCGCGCCGAGCGGCAAGGTCACGAGCTTCCCTTCGGGCAGCAACTCCGCGAGTGCGCGCGTCGCGGTGGATTTCGCGGTGCCGCGCGGCCCGCTCACGAGCACGCCGCCGATCGAAGGATCGACGGCCGCGAGCAAAAGCGCCTGCTGCAAGGGCGCCTGTGCGACGAGCGCCGAAAAAGGAAACACGGCAGATGTGATGGATTCGTTCAAGAATGTCGGCCTTCGATGTGCTGTTCGACATCGAGCAGATGCCGTTCGACCTGCTCGCGATAGCCAGCGGGTTGCTGCCACAGACCGCGTTGCATCGCTTCGAGCAGACGCTCGCAGATCGATTGCAACGCGTGCGGATTGTGCTGCGCAATGAACTCGCGCGTGTCGGCATCGTTCAGATAGGCATCGGTGACCAGCGCGTACTGATGATCCGACACGACGCGCGCGGTGGCGTCGTAGCCGAACAGGTAGTCGACGGTCGCCGCGAGTTCGGACGCGCCCTTGTAACCGTGCCGCTTCACGCCATCGATCCACTTCGGATTGACCACGCGTGAACGCACCACGCGCGCAATCTCTTCGTTCAGCGTGCGAACGCGCGGCGCAGCGGGATTGCTGTGATCGGCGTTATACGTCTGCGGCTGCACGCCCGACAGATAGCGCACGGCCGCGACCATGCCGCCCTGGAACTGGTGATAGTCGTTCGAATCGAGCAGATCGTGTTCGCGATTGTCCTGGTTCTGCACGACGACATCGAGCGTCGATAGCCGCGCGCCGAAGCTCGCGCGTGCTTCGACGCCATCGCCCGATTGCGAATACGCGTAGCCGCCCGCGCTTTGATACGCGGCGGAAAGATCCGCATCGGTCTGCCATTGCTTTGCGTCGATCAGTTCCTGCAGACCCGCGCCGTATGCGCCCGGCTTCGTGCTGAACACGCGCCAGCCCGCTCGACGCCGCGCTTCCTTTGCCTCGATGCCGCGCGCGATCAGCTCGTCGCGCTCACGAAGGATGCGCGCGCGGATCGGGTTGACATCGGCGGGCTCGTCGCCCAATTCGGCGACGGCCTGCACCGCCGCATCGAAGAGATGAATGAGATTCGCGAACGCATCGCGGAAGAAGCCCGATACGCGCAATGTCACGTCGATGCGCGGCCGGTTGAAGATCGAGATCGGCAGAATCTCGAAGTCGGTCACGCGATGACTGCCCGCCGCCCACTTGGGCCGCACGCCGATCAACGCGAATGCCTGCGCGATATCGTCGCCGCCGGTCCGCATCGTCGCCGTGCCCCACACCGACAAGCCGATTGCCCGCGGAAAATCGCCGTGATCCTGCACATGGCGTTCGACCAATGCGTTCGCCGACTTTACGCCGAGCGACCATGCGGCCTGCGTCGGCAATGCGCGCGTATCGACGGAATAGAAGTTGCGGCCGGTGGGCAGCACGTCCGGTCTGCCGCGCGAAGGCGAGCCGCTCGGACCCGGCGGCACGAAACGGCCTTCGAGACCTCGCTTCAGTTGCGTCAGCTCTTGCGGGCCGCACGCATCGAGCCGCGCGAGCACATCGCCACGCAGACGTTCGAGCACGAGCGATGCACGCGGTCCGGGCGCGGCTGCGTCAGCATCGGACAATAGTTGCATCGCTAACGATTCGAGGCGCTCGCGCGTATCGCCTTGATGACGCCACGGCGCTTCGCTCACATCGGCAAGTGCTTGCGGACGCGGGCCGGTCCACGGCGCGGCCCAGTCCGCATCGAGCGGATCGAAGATATCGGGCAATTGCAGATCCCGTGCGATCGCGACGATCAGGCTCGCGTTCGCGCCCTGGCCGTCGCCGATCGGAAAGCGGCCGAGCGCGAGCAGCGTGTCGCGTCGTTGCACGCCTTGCGGCGAGACACCGAATACATGCAGGCCGTCGCGAATCTGCGCTTCCTTCAGTTCGCAGAGATAGGCATCGGCGCGCGTGAGCAACGCGTCTTCACCCACGGTATCGCGTGGCGCATCCAGCCCGAGTTCCTCGTGCAGCCGGTTCTCGACGATGTTCGCGAGAATCGTCTTGCGCAGCAGCTTCGCGCGGCGCACATCGACCATCAACGCTTCGTAGTATTCGTCGACCTGACGCTCGAGATCCTGCAATGGCCCATAGTTCTCGGCGCGCGTGAGCGGCGGCATCAGATGATCGATGATCACGGCCTGCGCGCGGCGCTTCGCCTGACTGCCTTCGCCCGGATCGTTGACGATGAACGGATAGAGATGCGGCATCGGTCCGAGAATCGCATCCGGCCAGCACGATGACGACAACGCGACGCTCTTTCCCGGCAGCCATTCGAGATTGCCGTGCTTGCCGACATGCACGAGCGCATCCGCCTGAAAGCGCAGACGCAGCCAGAAGTAGAACGCGAGATAGGAATGCGGCGGCACGAGTTCGGCATCGTGATAGCTCGCGTAATCGTTGCGCTGCCGCGAACGCGAAGGCTGAATGCCGATGAACACTTCCCCGCAGCGATAGCCCGCGATCATGAAACGGCCGCGTCTGATCGTCGGGTCGTCTTCGGGTGCGCCCCAGGTTTTTTCGAGCGCGGCGCGCGCATCGGCGGGCAGTGTGCGATACGCGTCGAGATAGTCATCGAGCGAAAGACTCTGCAACGCAGGGCGCATATCGCGGACGACGGGATCGTTGGTTACGCCTTCCGTCAACGCGGCGATGAGCGCATCGCCGTTCGGCGGCATCGTGCCGACGCGATAGCCTTCTCGCGCGAGCATCGACAGAATGTTGATCGCGGATGCAGGCGTATCGAGTCCCACGCCATTGCCGATGCGCCCTTCGCTCGCCGGGTAGTTCGCCAGCACGAGCGCGATGCGCTTCTGCGCGTTCGGCGTATGACGCAGCTTGGACCAACGCCGGCTCAGTTCGGCGACGAAGCGCACGCGCTCCGCGTCGGCCTGATAGCGCACGACATCCACCTGCGTATGCTTGCAGTGATATGCGAGCCCCTTGAAACTCACGGCGCGCGTGATGATGCGGCCATCGACTTCGGGAAGCGCGACATGCATGGCGACGTCGCGCGAATTCAGGCCGTGATTGTCCTTCTGCCAGTCATCGCGATTGCCGCCGCTCAGGATGACTTGCAGCACGGGCGCATCGCCCGCGACTTCGAACGCTTCGTCCTCGCCGATCACGCTCGCCGCAAAAGCCGTCGTGTTCAATACGAGCGATGCGCGATGCTGCGCGCACAAACGCTCGACCACTTCGCGGCTCACGCTTTCCTTGAGCGACGAAATCGCGATCGGCAACGGATTCATGCCTTCTTTTTCGAGCGCTTCGATGAGCGCATCGAACACGGCCGTATTGCCCGATTGCAAATGCGCGCGGTAAAACAGAATCGCGGCGACGCTCGCGCCTCCGGTCCAGCGCGCCTGCCAGTCGTCGATGACCGCGATTTCGCGCTCGGGATGATAGATCGCGACGGCGGGCAGCGGACTCGGCGGCTGCGGCTCGCGCCCGAAGCCGAACGCGCGATGCGCGATCGCGCGTAGAAACTCCTCGGCATTGCGCGCGCCGCCTTCGCGCAGATAGCGCGACAGCTCGCGGCAAAACGCTGCATCGGCCGTGCTCTTGCCGATAAGATTCGGGTCCTCGGTGAGATCGCCCGAAAACATCGCGAGCATCTGCTTGCGCTCTTTCGCGAGCGCGACGAGCCGCTCGATGCCGTACGGCCAGTACGATTCGCCGCCGAGATGATCGACGATCACGACCTTCGCGTGACGCAATACATCGTCGACATAGAAATCGACCGATGCGGGCTGACGCAGAAACGATTGATTCGCGAGCCGCACGTCGGGAAAGCCGGGCTCGAGACGCGGAAACGCGCTCGCGAGCAACGCGAGCGTCGTATCGGCGGAGCTGAGCACGACGATCGGCGCGCTCGTCTGATCGATACGCATGACGCCCTGCGCGTCGTCGACGAAGCCTCCCGGCGTCGTGCGGAGCAGATGCATCGCGGTTACGCCTGCACGGGCGCGCTCGCGAGCGCGGCGTCGAACGCGCGTTGCAGCGTCGCGCGTTCGAGGTCTTCGCCGATCAGCACGAAGCGGCTTTGGGTCTTCGCTTCGCCCGCTTCCCAGCGGCGGTCGAAGTAACTGTCGAAGCGTCGTCCGACGCCTTGCACGACGAGCCGCATCGCCGCGCCCGGCAACGCAGCGAAACCCTTCACGCGATAGATCGTGTGCTGCTCGACGAGCGCATGCAGCGCGGCCAGCGCCTGCTCGCGCGATTCGACGTTGCCATGCACGACGACCGAATCGAACTCGTCATGATGATGATCGGCGTGGCCTGCTTCATCGGGCGAACCGTGATGATCGTGCCGCAAATGAATCGTCTCTTCCGATGCGGATTCGAGACCGAGCAATGTATGCACATCGAGCCTGCCCATCTGCGCGGGCACGATCTTCACTTCGGGCGGAATCTCGGGCCGCACGAGCGCTTCGACCTTTCGCAGGGCTTCATCATCCATGAGATCGGTCTTGTTGACGATGACGAGATCGGCAGACGAAAGCTGGTCCTCGAACAATTCATGCAGCGGCGATTCGTGATCGAGATTGGGATCGGCCTTGCGTTGCGCATCGACGGCGACGGGATTCGCCGCGAACTGACCGCTCGCGGCAGCGGGTCCATCGACCACGGTCACGACGGCATCGACGGTGAATGCGTTCTTGATCGACGGCCAGTTGAACGCCTGCACGAGCGGCTTCGGCAAAGCGAGACCGGACGTTTCGATCAGCACGTGATCGATGCTCTCGCGCCGCTCGACGAGTTGTTCCATGACCGGATAGAACTCTTCCTGCACGGTGCAGCAGAGACAACCGTTCGCGAGCTCGTACAGATTGCGGTCTTTGGAGCCGGCTTCATCGTCGCAACCGATGCCGCAACCCTTCAAAATCTCCCCGTCGATGCCGAGCTCGCCGAACTCGTTGACGATCACCGCGATGCGCTGGCCTTGCGCATTGGAGAGGATATGCCGCATCAGTGTGGTCTTGCCGCTGCCGAGAAAGCCGGTCACGACCGTGACGGGAATCTTGCGGGTTTGCATCGTCGCTCCGTGGCTTCGGTTGCATGCGCTTCATGTCGCGCGATGCCTGGCAACGCGGCTGGATGAAAGGGAAACGCACGCTTTTATGGATCATGGGCCGCGCCGCATCCCCGCGACAGCAAGCCCCGCTCAAAGTCTGGCCGGTATCCGGGCTGACGACGACGCCGCTTCGCCTTCCCGCGCGTTTCTCACGCGCAGTGGCTTCGAAGCCGGCTTCCCGTACACGCGATGAAAATGCCGTGCGCGGTGAATCGCTTACCGTTGCGGGGGCAGCGCAGGTTGACGTGCGTTCGACGAATCGAAAGGAACGCGCCCTGCTTCCCGTTTAACTGCGCACGAGAGAATCCGCGCGCGAGCACCAAAACTGCGTGAAAGTCTAGGCCCGGCGGGCGCGAGCGTCAAGAAAGGTGGTAAGGTCGGCGCACATGGAATTCGTCATCGCCCACATGAATCAGCCCGCTGTCACGCGTCTTGCCGTGGGGATCGGCTGCACGCGGGGCGCGAGCGCCGACGCAATCGAGCACGCCGTGCGCGGCGCTTTGGGCACGCTTGCGTTCGGCGACATCGCCATCATCGCGAGCATCGACGCGAAACGGCACGAGGCGGGACTGCTCGCGTTCTGCGAGCGTCATCGTCTGACATTGCGCTTCTACGGCGCCGATGAAATCGCGCAAGCGCCGCGCACGGCGATATCGCATCATGCAATGGCGCATATGAACGTCGATGGCGTATGCGAGCCTTGCGCGCTGCTCGCGGGCAACGCGCGAACGCTCATCGTGCCAAAGACGATCGATTGTGGCGTAACCGTCGCGATCGCAGCGATGCATGCGCCCCGCGCGAACGGAACATGAATACCGGTCTTGCGGTCGTGCGCGGACGCGGCGTTTCGGCGAGCGGCTTCGCCACGACCGGTTTGAACTTGTCGCGGCAAAGCCAGACGAGAACGCCAAGCGCGACGAGTTCCAGATAGAGATAGAGCGCGTCCATTTGCTTGCTCCTCGAGTCGGTGATTACGTTGATTGCATGATGCCTGCCGTCTGTTAGCGCAGAATTAAGCCGCCGCCTGTTGTACGATACGGCCGTCTTTCTCTGGAGCTCCCGTGAAAACCGATACCGAATCGCATCTGCGCATGACCCAGCGCCGCAAGGAAGGCCACGAGAAAAAGCAGGCCGCCGCCGATCACGAGAAAGGCCTTTTGATCGTGAATACCGGCAACGGCAAGGGCAAGACAACGGCCGCGTTCGGCATGGCGGTGCGCGTGCTCGGACACGGCATGAAGCTCGGCGTCGTGCAGTTCATCAAGGGCGCGCTGCATACATCGGAGCGCGATTTCCTCGGCGCAATCGCGCATTGCGATTTCGTCACCATGGGAGATGGCTACACCTGGAACACGCAGAATCGCGAAGCCGACATGGCCACCGCGCGCAAGGGCTGGAACGAAGCGCGCCGCATGATCGAGAGCGGCGAATATCAGATGGTCGTGCTCGACGAACTCAACACCGTGCTCAAGTACGAGTATCTGCCGCTCGATGAAGTGCTCGACGTGCTGAAGGCGCGGCCCGCGATGCTGCATGTCGTCGTGACCGGTCGCCACGCGCCCGATGCGTTGATCGAACTTGCCGATCTCGTCACGGAAATGCGGCTCGTGAAGCATCCGTATCGCGAGCAAGGCGTGAAAGCGCAACGCGGCGTCGAGTTCTGAGCGATGCCCGACTGCCCCGCTCTCTTCATCGGCGCGAGTGCGTCGCATCAAGGCAAGACCACGGTGACGGCGGCGCTTGCGCGTCATCACGCGCGCCGAGGCCTGACGGTACGCGTGTTCAAGACCGGCCCGGATTTTCTCGATCCGATGATTCTCGAACGCGCATGCGGCGCGCCCGTTTATTCGCTGCATCTGTCGATGGTCGGGCTCGATGCGTGCCGCGCGTTGCTCGCCAAGGCCGCGCGCGAGGCCGATCTCATTCTCATCGAAGGCGTGATGGGTCTCTTCGACGGCACGCCGAGCAGCGCCGATCTGGCCGCCACGTTCAACGTACCGGTGCTCGCGGTGATCGGCGCGCACGGCATGGCGCAGACGTTCGGCGCCATTGCGTTCGGGCTCGCGCGTTATCGCGAAGATGTGCCCTTTCATGGCGTGCTCGCGAATCGCGTTGCATCGGCGCGCCATGCGCAGATGTTGTCGGAGACTATCCCCGTCGACTTGCGTTATTGCGGCCATCTGTCGAATGCGGACGATATCGCCTTGCCCGAGCGTCATCTCGGTCTCACGCAGCCCGATGAAGTCGCGGGCCTCGACGCACGGCTCGACCGCGCCGCCGATGCAATCGCGCAAACGACGCTCGCCGATCTTCCGCCGCCCGTTCATTTCGACGATGCGACGCTGCCCGCGCCGCCGCGTCTGCTCGACGGCGCGCATATCGCCATCGCTCGCGATGCGGCGTTCTCGTTCGTGTATCCGGCGAACGTCGATGTGCTCATCGCCATGGGCGCGCGCATCAGCACGTTTTCTCCGCTCGCCGACGAACCCGCGCCGCACGATGCCGACGCGCTCTATCTTCCCGGCGGCTATCCCGAGCTGCATGCCGCGGCGCTCGCTTCGAACGAACGCGCGCGTGCATCGATCGTTGCGCACGTCGAGCGAGCGAAGCCCGTGGTCGCGGAATGCGGCGGCATGCTGTATCTGCTCGACACGCTGACCGACATCGAAGGCACGCGGCATGCGATGCTCGGCATCCTTCCCGGCGACGCGGCGATGCAACGCAAGCTGTCGCGCCTCGCGATGCAGCGCATCGACACGACGCATGGCGCGATGACCGGTCACACATTCCACTACTCGACGCTCGACACGCCGATGCAGCCGGCACTCAAGGCCGCTCATGCCACGACCGGCACCGAAGGCGAAGCGCTCTATCGGCATGGTTCGGTGTCGGCCACTTACATGCACGCTTACTGGCCGTCGAATCCGGCCGCGGCCGCTGCGCTCTTTCGCGGCGAATCACTATGACAACGACGCAAGACGATCTCGCTTTCACCATCGAACGCGCGAAAGCGCAGGAACCCATCGGCTCGCCATGCACCGATGTCTGCAAGCTCGATCAGGAAACGGGCCTGTGCCTCGGGTGCTTCCGAAGCCGCGAGGAAATCAAGACCTTCAGATCGATGGACGATGCCGCGAAGCTCGATCTGTTCGATGAATTGCTCAAGCGTCGTGCGGCGAAAGAGCAAACGAAAAGCCCGCGTTCCTGACGAAGCGCGGGCTTCATGAGCGACGCCGAACCGCTTACGCCGCAGCCATTCTTCTCACCGCCGGCCGCTCGAGTTCACGCGCTGCGAGCGCACCGAACACGAGACCGAGCGTCGTCCATAACAGCGCCTGCATGCCGATAGCGGCCACGCGGAAATTCCACAGCAGCGAAGCGGAGAAATCCGCGGGCACTTCATCGACGGACGGCAGCGCGACCTGCGCCGCCACGATCACGACGATATACGCAGCCGCCGCGATGAGCGTCGCGTTCCACCCGCCATGCCGCGCCACCATGCGCCGCTGCAAGCGCACGGCGAAGACGGCAGCCGCGATGGAAATCGCCACCATGCCGAAGAAAAGCGCCGTGCGCGGCCCGATGGTCTCGGCATTGCCGACAGCGGGCGGATTGGGCGGGTACTTGAGGAACGGCACGATGGCGACGCTAACGAAGCCGAACAGCGCGAGCAATGCCGACGTGCCGCGCGCGCGCAACGCGCCGAGCCGTCCATAAGCAAACGCGAACACGAGCGAGAAGAGACCGCCGAGCGCGGTGCCGAACACGGCGACGCCGGTCAGAAGGCCGAGGCCCGCTTGCGTATCGCGAGACACGAGCGCTTCGTCGCCGTGATCGTGCGAATGCGCTGGCGTGGCAGCCGCATCGGCATGACCGTGCTCATGTTCGTGCTGTTCCTCGAACGCGATGGCGCGTGCCACCGACGGTTCACCGAACGCACGCGCGAAGCCGAAGCCGATCAGGCCCGCGACCAGTCCCGCGATCATGCCGCGTATCAGCAAAGTGCGAATCATGATGCTTCCTCAGTGGCACGGAAAGCCGAGCAGATGCCGGCCGTCATGCACGAATTCGTGGACGTACGTGCCCGAGAAAATCGACGTCGCGCCCTGTTCGGCGCCGACGAAATAGATTGCGATCAGCAGAATGAGGCCGATGAAGACGGCCCACGGCAACACTTCACGCACCGGAATGGGCACGGGTGCATCGAGTGACGGGGAAACCGGAGCGGAAAAGACCGGCGCGTTGGAAGCATTCATGGTGGTTCTCCAGGGAAAAGCGCGTCCCGATTGACGAAGAGCATGCAGCGGGGTCTGACTCGCGGCGCCGCGCTTTCGCGTTGACGTACCGCACACAGTGGCGCGACCGTGCCGGGTTTGCACCGGCTTCCTCGCACTGCAAGCTTGCCATTCTATGATGATCCGCTGCAAAGTAAAACGATTCCAATTCGACCGCCACCTGCCTTGGAACTCATTCTTCTCTGTCACGCCGCCACGCGCGCGATGAAAACCGGGCACTTTCCCACCGGCGACGAACCTCCCGAGCGCGATGCGCGCGCGCAGCTCGCGTCATTGCACGCCTTGCCCGACACGCGCGTGATTGCGAGTCCCGCGCGCGTCGCGCGTGAAACGGCGGCGTGGATCGCGGATGCATTCGAGATCGTTCCCGCGTTCGACGACATCGACTATGGCCGCTGGCGCGGGCATTCGATACGCGAAACGGGCGAGCGCGAACCGGAACATGTCGCTGCATGGCTCGCGGATCCCGATGCGCGTTCGCACGGCGGCGAAAGCGTCGCCATGCTCGCCGCGCGCGTCGCCGAGGGCTTCGCTTCGATCGACCGGCTCGACGCGGGGCGCTGCATCGTCGTCACGCATGCGATCGTCGTGAAAGTGGCGCTCGCGCATGCGCTTCGCATGCCGCTCGCATCGATCTATGGGATGAACTTCGCGCCGCTCTCGTCCACGGTGCTAGAACGCGCCTCGCCCGCCGATACGTGGACCGCCCTGAACTTCGCTCCATACGAATAGCTCAAAGCAGACAGCGCATCGCGTGCGCGGTGCGCGTTCGACTCAACCAGGAGACTCAGATGGCGCATTACGTGGATGGATTCGTCGTACCCGTACCGATCGACAAGGTCGACGCTTATCGCCGCATGGCCGAAGCCGCCGGCAAGATCTGGCTGGAACACGGCGCACTGGAGTTCGTGGAAACCATCGCCGACGACGTGAAGCCCGGCAAGCTCACATCGTTTCCACAGAGCGTGCAGATGAAGGAAGGCGAGACCGTCGCGTTCTCGTATATCGTCTACGAATCGCGCGAGCAGCGCGATAGCGTCAACGCCAAAGTGATGGAAGACCCGCGCCTCAAAACGATGATGGAATCCGGCGAGACGCCGTTCGATCCTCAACGCATGTTCTTCGGCGGCTTCACGACCATCGTCGAACTCGGGCGCGACTGATCGTTCTTATCCGCTCAATCGAGTCACTACTTCGAAGGAACCGCATCGACATGTATATCGCCATGAACCGCTTCAAGATCGTGCCCGGCGCCGAAGCCGACTTCGAACGTCTGTGGACGAGCCGCGATACGCATCTGAAGGATGTGCCCGGGTTCGTCGAGTTTCATCTGCTCAAAGGGCCGGTGAAAGACGATCACGTTCTGTATTCGAGCCATACAATATGGGCGAATCAGGCAGCCTTCGAAGACTGGACGCGTTCGGACGCGTTTCGCGCCGCGCATCGCAATGCCGGCGGCGAGACGCGCCAGCTTTATCTCGGTCATCCGGAATTCGAGGGCTTCGAAGTCATTCAGACCGTCAAATAGAGCGGTCAAGGCGCAACCGAACGTTCGCGCACTTTTCGGCGAGCACGCGCGTTTTACACACGTGTGAAAAAACGCGCTTCGCCGAAGCTGTCTTTTCAGACGTGTTCTAGGCCTTTGCGCCGCGCGCCATGCGCTGCAGCGTCGACGAATCGATCGCCGCCGCGCAGATTCGCACCGCTTCCTTCAGCGTGCGCGGACGCCCCGCACCGAATTGCGATTCCAGCATCGCGACGGCGCGCAGACGCTCGTCATTGCCGAGTTTCTCGCCCGTCGCAAGCTCAAGAACCGAGATGAAATAAGCCGCAGGCGGCGCCGCGCTCGCATGCGGAGTCGTCTGGCGTTCCCCGTCCGCCGCGCCACCCGCGCCCTCACGTCCGTCGCCGCGCGCCGGAATCCACGGGTGCCACTTGCTGTCGTATCGACTTTTCATGGGTTAGTTCGCTGGCTCGATTGCTGTGGCGCACCTTGGCGCCGTTTGTCATGTGACGCTTATGGCGTCTCTGTCATTAAAGAGACTTACAGCAAGTACCGTTCCAAGCTGGCGTTCCCCTTGCACGGCCTAGCGCGCCGCGACGCTTTCCTCCGACAAAACCGCACGCGCGACGCGACATGCCGCAAGATCCCAAGCCGCGCAGCCGACCGATTTGAACATCACCGGTTGCAATGCATCAACGGCTTTGGACGGCGCCGCGAGCGCGACCGCCAATGCGTGCACATCGTTCCATTCGACGCTCGCGAGAATGAAATCGCCTGCTTCGTGACGCGCGCCCGCAGGGTCGTCGACGTAAAGCGCGCTTGCATGCACGGTCGCGGCGGCGATCTCGGCGGCATCGGCGGTGAATGCGCCCACGCCGATCACGAGGCGGCCCGCGCGCGCGGGCAACGTATAGACCGGCGTCTTGCTCGTGGTCGCGGCGATGACGACATCGATCGAATCGGGAATCGTGGTCTCGTCGAGCGCGGCAAGCTGCTTCGAAAGCGATGCATGCGCCGCACAGAACTCGCGCGCGCGCCCGGGACGCGAGCCTTGCACGACGATGTGCGCATCGGGATAAATAGCGGCGAGCGCCTCGACGTGATACGCAGCCTGCTTGCCCGTACCGATGACGAGCACCTCGCGCGGCGCGGCATCGTGAAGCGCGCGGATCGCGAGCATCGATACCGCCGCCGTGCGCCGGCCCGTCACCGTCGGGCCATCGAGCATGAATTGCGGCACGCCTGTCATGGCATCGTAGGCGGTCACCTGACCGTGGATCGTCGGCAGGCCAAGCGCGCCGTTGCCCGCGCAAACGTTCACGAGCTTGTGCATCGCGAGATCGGCGGCGCTCGCGGGCATCGACAACATCACGCCGCCTTCGATCGGCACCACCATGCGCTCTGGACTCACGATGCGTCCCGCCGCGTAATCGAGCATCGTCGCGGCGAGGGTGTCGACGAGCCGGTCATACGGCACGAGGCGCGCGGTTTGAGCTTCGTCGAAACTATGGATCGTTGCGGTCATCGCGTTCGCTCGCTTGATATGGGGAAGATGAAATCGAACTTCAAAATGCCATCGAAGTGCCGGAACATTCTAACGGCGCGCGACGCCGCGTCATAAAGCAGCGAATCGCTCGCTAGAATGAACGAATCAGCCGCTGTCATGTGACTGCCATCGAATGTCGTCACAATCGGCCGTCCCGCGCCGCGACCGTCATCGCGACGGCGGCAGCCCAAGAACGCCACGGAGCCCCTCATGAACACGACGGAAAAGCAGCGCCGTTTCCACGCCGACATCATCGACAGCTACGACGAAGAGTTCGAGATGGAGATCGACGATCGCTTCCTGGACGGCGAATCGACTTTCTCCGATGAAGAGCGTCAGTTACGCAAGACCTATTTTCGCGAGCTGTTTCGCTTGCAAGGCGAACTCGTGAAGCTGCAGGACTGGGTCGTGCACGAGGGGCATCGGCTCGTGGTGCTGTTCGAGGGACGCGATGCGGCGGGCAAAGGCGGCGCGATCAAGCGCATCACGCAACGGCTGAATCCGCGCGTGTGCCGCGTGGCCGCCCTGCCCGCGCCGAACAATCGCGAGCGCACGCAATGGTATTTCCAGCGCTACGTGTCGCATTTGCCGGCGGCGGGCGAGATCGTGCTGTTCGATCGAAGCTGGTATAACCGCGCGGGCGTCGAGCGCGTGATGAACTTCTGCACGGACGAAGAGTATGAGGAATTCTTCCGCTCGGTTCCCGAGTTCGAGAAGATGCTCGTGCGAAGCGGCATTCAGATCGTGAAGTACTGGTTCTCGATCACCGACGACGAACAGGAAGTGCGCTTCCAGGCGCGTATCGAAGATCCTTTGAAGCAGTGGAAACTGAGCCCGATGGACCTGGAGAGCCGCCGCCGATGGGAGGCCTACACGGCGGCCAAGGAAGTGATGCTTCAGCGCACGCACATTCCCGAAGCGCCGTGGTGGGTCGTGCATGCCGTCGACAAGAAACGTGCGCGCCTGAACTGCATTCATCACTTGCTGAGTCAGGTGCCGTATCACGATGTCGAGCATCCGCCGATCGAACTGCCCGACCGCGTGTTCAATCCCGATTATTTGCGCCAGCCCGTGCCGGATGAGATGTACGTTCCCGAAGTGTATTGAGGTCGATAGCGCGGCGCGCGTCAGCAGCAGTTGTTGCAGGGCAGATGCTTCACGCTCGCGCCATTGCGCTGACGCGAAACCGCATGACGCAGCGCGAACTGATATGCGTGCTGCGAACCTCTCAATACCATTACGAACATGACTTGCGCGAGATTGAAGTCGAGCGTGACCATCAGGCGCGTCAACAGTAGCAGTGGCAACACCACCGCCGGCTGATACAGTTGTTTTGCGATCAAGTCTTTCATCATCGGCTCCCTATCCCATGATTGGAATTCTATGGATTCGAGCCGTGCGGATAAACGCCCCGCAGGTGAAGACATATGTTCCGGGAGGCGAACAATCGAGCTGTCATCGATGCGCGCCCCGAGAAAAAATGGCCCTGCGCGATGCAGGGCCATCTTCATGCTACTTTTGCGCGAGACTCGGCTCGGGCACCGGCGTGGGCTTCGCATCGCCCCAGCCGCCGCCCAGTGCGCGGATCAAATTCACCGTCGATACCGCCTGCGTGCCCCGCAACTGCACCGAGGCGCGCTGCGTCTGCAATACGGTGCGCTCCGCATCGATCACGTCGAGGTAATTCACCGCGCCTTCGGTGTACTGCGTGCGCGACAACTGCGCGGCACGCACCGACGCCTTCACTGCATCGTCCTGCGTCGCGGTCTGATCTTCGAGGATGCGCAGATCCGACAGATTGTCCTCGACCTCGCGGAACGCAACGAGCACCTGCTGACGATAGTTCGCCGAATCCTCTTCATATATCGCGCGCGCATTCGCGAGATTGCCCTTGCGACGGCCGCCATCGAAGATCGGGATATTCAGCGCCGTACCCGCGAACGGCCCGAGCAGGAATGTGCGGCTCGACCACTTGAAGAGATCGCCGAGCGTCGCGGATTCGAAGCCGCCCGAGCCCGTCAACGTGAGCGACGGGAAGAACGCCGCCTTCGCCACGCCGATACGCGCATTGGCCGCAGCCATCGCGCGTTCCGCCGCCGCGACATCGGGACGACGTTCGAGCAGCGCCGAAGGCAAACCGGGCGGCACGCGCACCGTTACCGGCTTGAGCGGATTCGCGGCCATCGTGAATTCGGCGGGCGACTTGCCGAGCAATACCGCGAGACTATGTTCCGATGCCGCGCGCAGACGTTGCACCGTCATCGCATCCGAACGCGCTGTCGCGAGCTCGGACTTCGCGCGGGCCACGTCGAGTTCGCTGATATCGCCTTCGGTGTAGCGGCGTTGCACGAGCTTCAACGCTTCCTCGCGTAGCTGCACGGTGCGCGTGAAGACATCGCTTTCCGCATCGAGCTCGCGCAGATTGAAGTAGTTCTGCGCGACGTCAGCCTGCAATGCCAACTGCACCGAACGGAACAACGCCTCGCTTTGCTGCGTGTCCGCGTTCGCGGCTTGCACCGAGTTCGACACGCGGCCGAACAGATCGACTTCATACGACACGCTCGCCTGCGCGCGCCACAGCGTTTGCGCAGGCACGTTGCCATCGGCGGGCAGGAACTGCGATGCCGGCGAGAACTTCTCGCGCGTCGGGCCGAAGCCCGCATCGAGCGTCGGGAACAAGCCCGCGCGCGCCGTCTGGTTGATCGCGCGCGCTTCCTTCACGCGCGCGGCCGCCGCCTTCAGGTTCTGGTTCGCGTCCTGCGCCTGCTTTTCCAGATCGTTGAGCGTGGCGTCGTCGAAGATCGTCCACCATTCGCCGCGCATCATCTCTTCGGACGGCTGCGCGGTCTTCCACGTACCCGCTTCCGATGCATCGAGCGTCTTTTGCGGCGTTTCCTTGTAGGCGGACGGCGCATTGACGTCGGGCTTCTCGTAGGTCGGCGCGAGCGAGCAGCCCGCGACCAGCAACAACGACGCCATCAGACTCGATAAAACATGCAGCTTATTCATCATTCACCTCACTGCGCTTCGACCGAAGCACCAATACCGCGCATCTGCGGATGCGTGCCGTGCTTGTCCGTTACGTGCTCGGTGCGCGAGAGCTTGCGCAGGATCACGTAGAACACCGGCGTCAGCATCAGGCCGAAGAGCGTCACGCCCAACATGCCGAAGAACACCGCCACGCCCATTGCATGACGCATTTCCGAACCCGCGCCCGTCGACAGCACGAGCGGCACCACACCCATGATGAACGCGATGGACGTCATCAGAATCGGGCGCAAACGCAGGCGGCTTGCTTCGATCGCGGCCTGCACGATCGTGCGTCCTTGCATCTCCAGTTCGCGTGCGAACTCGACGATCAGAATCGCGTTCTTCGCCGACAAGCCCACGAGCACCATCAAACCGATCTGCGTGAAGATGTTGTTGTCGCCATCGGTGAGCCATACGCCGACCAGCGCGGACAAAATACTCATCGGCACGATCAGAATGACCGCGAGCGGCAGCGTCAGGCTTTCATACAACGCGGCGAGCACGAGGAACACGAGCAGCACGCTGATCGGGAAGACCCACAGCGCAGCGTTGCCCGCGAGGATCTGCTGATACGTGAGATCGGTCCATTCGAACTTGATCCCGCGCGGCAGCACTTCGGCCGCGATGCGTTCCGCCGCCGCCTGCGCCTGGCCCGATGAATAGCCGGGCGCAGGACCGCCGTTGATATCGGCGGCGGTATAGCCGTTGTAGCGCACGACCATCTCCGGACCATACGTCGGCGTCACCTTCACGAGCGACGACAAGGGCACCATGTCGCCATTCGCGTTACGCGTCTTCAGCAAGCCGATGTCTTCCGGATTCGCGCGGAACGGCGCATCCGCCTGCACGCGCACCTGATACACGCGTCCGAAGCGATTGAAGTCGTTCACGTAGAGCGAGCCGAGATACACCTGCATCGTGTCGAAGACGTCCGTCACCGAGACGCCCAGCTGCTTCGCCTTCACGCGATCCAGATCGACGTTCAACTGCGGCACGTTGATCTGATAGCTCGAGAACGTCGGTCCAAGCTCGGGCGTTTGCGATGCGCGCTTGATGAACGCCTGGGTCGCATCGGCGAGTGCCGCATAGCCGAGCGCGCCGCGATCTTCGAGCTGCATCTTGAAGCCGCCGAGCGTGCCGAGACCGAGCACCGGCGGCGGCGGGAACACGGCGATGAACGAGCCCTTGATGCCCGCGTACTTCTGATTCAGCGCGCCGGCAATCGCGCCTGCGGACAGCGCCTTGTCATGCACGCGCTCCTTGAAGGGCTTCAGCGTGACGAACACGATGCCCGCGCTCGACGAGTTCGTGAAGCCATTCACCGACAAGCCCGGAAACTCCACCGCGCTTTCCACGCCCGGCTGCTTCAGCGCGATATCCGACATCTGACGGATCACGCCTTCCGTGCGATCGAGCGATGCGCCGTTCGGCAACTGCGCGAAGCTGATGAGGTACTCCTTGTCCTGCGCGGGCACGAAGCCGCCCGGCACGATCTTGCCCATCAGCACCGCGCCGCCGAGCAGCACGGCATACACGACCATCATCAATGCCTTGCGGTTGATGACGCTCTTCACGCCCTTGCCGTACGCATCCGAACCGCGATGAAAGACCTTGTTGAAGCCGCGGAAGAAGCCGCCGAACACGCGGTCCATGCCTCGCGTGAGCCAGTCCTTCGGCTCGTCGTGGCCTTTCAGCAGCAGCGCGGCGAGCGCCGGCGACAGCGTCAGCGAGTTGAAGGCCGAGATCACCGTCGAGATGGCGATGGTCATCGCGAACTGCTTGTAGAACTGGCCCGTGAGACCCGACATGAACGCGAGCGGCACGAACACGGCAACGAGCGTCAATGCAATCGCGATGATCGGCCCGCTCACTTCGCGCATCGCCTGATACGTCGCTTCTCTCGCCGATAACCCCGCTTCGATGTTGCGCTCGACGTTCTCGACGACCACGATCGCATCGTCGACGACGATACCGATCGCAAGCACCATCCCGAACAATGACAACGCGTTGATCGAGAATCCGAATGCAAGCAGCAGCGAGAATGTGCCGACGATCGACACCGGCACCGCGAGCAGCGGGATGATCGACGCGCGCCACGTTTGCAGGAACACGATCACGACGAGCACCACCAGCGCGATCGCCTCAGCGAGCGTGTGAATCACGGCTTCGATACTGGAGCGCACGAACTGTGTCGGGTCATAGACGATCTCGTATTCGAGACCCGCGGGCATGTCCGCCTTCAGTTCCTTCATCGTCTTGCGGACTTCGTCGGAAATCTGCAGCGAGTTCGCGCCCGGTTGCTGATTGATTGCGATTGCAACTGCCGACTTGTTGTCGAGCAACGAACGCAGACCATATTCCGATGCAGCCAGCTCGACGCGCGCGACATCGGAGAGATGCGTGACCGCGCCATCGGGCGACGTCTTCAGCACGATGTCGCGAAACTCCGACTCGTTCTGCAAGCGGCCGCGCGCATTCACGTTCAGTTGCAGCGGCACGTTCGGCAGCGTCGGCGATCCGCCGATCACGCCCGCCGCGACCTGCACGTTCTGCTCGCGGATCGCGTTGACGACATCGGTCGCGGTCATGCCGCGCTGCGCGACCTTTTGCGGATCGAGCCACACGCGCATCGAGTAATCGCCCGAGCCCCACAGCTGCACTTCGCCCACGCCCGCGATGCGTTCGAGCCGGTCCTTCACGTTGATCAGCGCGTAATTGCGCAGATACGTCATGTCGTAACGACCGTTGGGCGAATTGAGGTGAACGACCATCGTCAGCGTCGGCGACGATTTGATCGTCGTCACGCCGAGACGCTGCACGTCCTGCGGCAGACGCGGCAATGCCTGGTTCACGCGGTTCTGCACGAGCTGCGTGTTCTTGTCCGGATCGGTGCCGAGCTTGAACGTTACGGTCGTCGTGAGATTGCCGTCGCTGTTCGCTTGCGACTGCATGTAGAGCATGTCCTCGACGCCGTTGATCTGCTCTTCGAGCGGCGAGGCCACGGTCTCCGCGATCACCTTCGGGTTTGCGCCGGGATACTGCGCATGCACGACGACCGAAGGCGGCACGACTTCCGGATATTCGGAGATCGGCAGCTTGAACATCGCGATGACGCCCGCCAGCAGCACGACCACCGATAGCACGCCCGCAAAGATCGGGCGATCGATGAAAAATTTGGATATGTTCATGACGAGTTCTGTCTGTTGCGGATGACGCGCATCACTGTGCGGATGCCGTCTTCACGGCGGGCGCTTTGTCGTCGTCATTCATCGCGACGTTGTTGGCCTTGATCACATCGTTGGGACGCACGCGCTGCAGGCCGTTGACGACGATGCGCTCGCCCGGCTGCAAACCCTTCGAGATCACGCGCAGGCCTTCATGCGTCTGACCCAGCGTGACTTCGCGATACTGCACGCGGTTGTCCTTGTCGACGACCATCACGTACTTCTTGTCCTGATCGGTGCCGATCGCTTCGTCTTCCACGAGCACGGCCGGATGCGGCGAGCCGCCGCCGACCTTCACGCGTGCATAGAGCCCGGGCACGAGCGTGCCGTCGGGATTGTTGAAGCGGGCACGCACGCGGATGGTGCCGGACGTCGTATCGAGCCGGTTATCGACGGAATCGACGACGCCTTCGCGCGAATAGCCATCTTCGTTCGCGAGACCGAGCGACACCGGCACCGTGCTGCCCGCATCGCGGCCGAGATAGCGCAGATACGTCTGTTCATCGACATCGAAGGATGCGTAGATCGGCGATACGGAAACAAGCGTCGTGAGCAAAGGCGCATTCGCCCCCGTCGACACGATGTTGCCCACAGTAAGTTCCGCGCGCGACACGCGGCCCGACACCGGCGCGACGATATGCGTGTACGCGAGATTGATCTTCGCGGCTTCGAGCGCAGCCTGCGCGGCCTTCAGGTTGGCGACGGCCTCGCGCGCAGCGTTCTGTTTCTCGTCGTAGTCGCGCTTGGCGATCGCGTTGTCGGCGAGCAGGCGTTCGGCGCGCGCCGCATCCGTCGACGTATAACCATTGCGCGCCTGCGCCGCCGCGAGCTGCGCCTGAGCGCGGTCCACTTCGGCTTCGTAAGGACGCGGATCGATCGTAAAGAGCGCATCGCCCTTCTTCACGAGCTGGCCGTCCTTGAAATGCACCGCGACGATCGTGCCGGGAACGAGCGGACGAATGTCGACGTGATCGACCGCTTCGAGCCTGCCCGAATAGCTTTGCCAGTCGGTGATGGTCTTCGACACGACCGCTGCGACGTCCACTTCCGTTGCAGTCGGGCTGTGCGCGGCGGCTTTGGCTTCGTTGATCGCCGAATCGCCGTGGCCGCGCAAGGCGGTATAACCGCCCGCGCCGGCGACGATCAGCACCGCGCCTAGCGCGGCGTAGATGCGTTTGCGAGTGAATGACATGGTGAAGGCTCCGGTTAGCGTTGAGATTGTTGTTGTGTGATGCGTGGCTGGCGTGCCGAATCTTGCGGTTATCTTTCGCGCTTACTTCGCGCTTACTTCGCGCGTGCGAGGCGCTTCCTGAAGAACGCGACGACATCCGCGAGCGCTTCGGGATGCGCGGCGAGCGCCTGGTGCGAGGTCTTGCAATGACGCGTGACTTCGGTCGGCACACCCGCTGCGATCAATTCGCCCGCGTATTTCTCGGCCTCGATATGCAGCAGATCGTGCTCGGCGCTCGCGATCATCGCGGGCGGCAATCCGCCGAGACGTCGCGATTCGAGCGGCGCGGCGTACGGATGCAGACGTTGCGACGGATTCGGCAGATACGCGCGATACCACTGCGCGCATTCGCATGCTTCGAAATCGGGGCACAGCACTTTGCGTTCGTCGGCGAGGCGCGTCATGCTCGGGTCGAGCAACGGCGCGAGCAGCGCTTGCGCGGACATGCGAATATCGCCGCGATCGCGCGCGATGGCCGCGACGCAGGTCGCGAGATTGCCGCCCGCGTCATGGCCCACGACGCCGATGCGCTGCGGGTCCGCGCGCTGCGAACGCGCATGCGCGACGGCCCATTGCGCGGCGCGATAGCCGTCTTCGGGCGCGGCGGGAAACGGAAACTTCGGCGCGAGCGAATAGCCGACAGACACGACCCACGCGGGCGTATCGCGCGCGATCGTCGCTGCTGCGATATCCGCGTCGTCGAGTCCGCCGCGAATGAATCCGCCGCCGTGGAAGTAAAGAACGATGGGCAGGATCGTGCCGTCCGATGCGGGACGATAGCTGCGCAGCGTGATCGGCTGCGCGTGTCCCGTGATGTGCACATCTTCGATGCACAAGCGCGGACTCGACTCCAGATCCAACAGTGTTGCCATGGTTATTCTCGGTGCGAGGCCCATGCTGCAAGGCCTTCACGCATAAGTTGCGATGCTGCGAATTCTGGAGGCCGCGCCTTTTTTAATAAATGCCTATAATCCGGCAACACAATTCGGTCGCACCGAACAATCGTGGTTATCCCTCGCGATTGTTCTTCCGTCATTCTTTAGCGCGCGCTTAAATAGTTGCATCGCTAAGTAAAGAAGGTGAGAGAACATGGATCGGCTTCAGGCAATGCAGGTCTTCACTCGCGTCGTCGACACCAACAGCTTTTCCCGCGCAGCGGACACGCTCAATCTGCCGCGCGCCTCGGTCACGACGATCATCCAGAATCTGGAAGCGCATCTGAACGTGCGGCTGCTTCAGCGCACGACGCGCAGGCTCAATCTCACGCCGGACGGCGCAGCGTATTACGAGCGCTGCGTACGCATCCTCGCGGACATCGAAGAAGCGGAAGGCTCGTTTTCGAACAACGGGAAAGGCCCGCACGGCAAGTTGCGCGTGGACATGCCCGGCGCGATCGGGCGGCTCATCGTGATGCCGCAGCTATGCGATTTCCACACGCGCTATCCGGAAGTCGAACTGATGATGGGCTTCGGCGACAAGCCGGTCGATCTGATTCAGGAAGGCGTCGATTGCGTGATTCGCGTGGGCACGCTGCAGGATTCGAGTCTCGTCGCGCGCCGCATCGGCGTGTTTCAGGGCGTGACGGTGGCCGCGCCCCAATATCTGGAACGCAACGGCACGCCGAAAACCATCGACGATTTGCAGAATCACACGGCGGTGAATTATTTTTCGAGCCGCACGGGCCGCATAATGGACATGGATTTCGTCGTCGACGATGAAACCATCGAAGTGAAGATGCGCGGCATGATCGCGGTGAACGACGCCGAAGCGTATCTGAGCTGCGGCCTGAAGGGCGTCGGCATCATCCAGGTGCCGCGCTTCATGGCGCTGCCGCATCTGCGCGCGGGCGAGCTCATCGAAGTGCTGCCGCAATGGAATCCGCTGCCGATGCCTATTTCCGCGGTGTATCCGCATAACCGGCATCTGTCGCCGAAGGTGCGCGTGTTCGTCGACTGGGCCGCGGAGTTGTTCGAGCGCTGCCCGTTGCTGCAAGGTCAGAAGGATGCAGAGGAACGCTGCCTGCCGACGAGCACGCCGTCGCCGACCATCGTGCGGCATGGCACGCCGGAAGTCGCGGGCACCGAGGACATAGTTGCATAGCTAAGCATCTGCCGAGAGGCGGCCACGGAAAACAAATCATGAACAATGAGATTACCGTGCGCCGCCTCGGCGCGAATGAAGTCACGCGGTATATCGAAGCGCTGGCGGACGTGCTCGTCGATTGCGTCGAAGGCGGCGCGTCGGTCAGTTTCATGTTGCCTATTTCGCGCGCGACCGCCGTCGAATTCTGGACGCGCGTCGCCAATGGCGTCGTGCGCAACGAACGCATCCTGCTCGTTGCAGAGAGCGCGGACGGGCATGTGCTCGGCACGGTGCAGATCGTCATCGATCAGCCGGAAAATCAGCCGCATCGCGCCGATATCGCGAAGATGCTCGTCGCGCGCCGCGCGCGACGCCGTGGCATTGCACAGCATCTGATGAGCGCCGCCGACGATGCCGCGCGTGCAGCCGGCAAGTCCGTTCTCGTGCTCGATACCGTCACCGGCGGCGATGCAGAACGTCTCTACCAACGCGCCGGATGGCAGCGTGTCGGCGTCGTGCCGAACTACGCCTTGATGCCCGACGGCACGCTCTGCGGGACTACGTTCTTCCATAAGCAGCTTGCCTAGCGCGCCTGCAAACGCCCACGCATCAAGCCTCTGCGCGATTATTCGCCGAAATCGATAAATCTATTCGCTGATAAGGCATTTATCCGCCGGTATCACGCGGCTACATTCAATCCCAACGCAGCACGCTCAACGCCGAATGCAATCCGCATTTGCCCGCACGCTGCATCGGAATGAAAGGAGTCGCAAGCATGAAACAACTCATCACGGGGTTTTCTCTCGCAGCCATCTCCGCCGTCGTCACGACGACCGCTTTCGCGGAGAGCGGCCAGGGCATCGGCCACGCAGGCACGTATCAGGTTCAGACGCAAACTCAGGCCAATGCGAGCGATACGCCCAAGACACGAGCGCAAGTGCGTGCCGAACTCGCGGCCGCGTACTCGAACGGCTCGTTGCCGGCATTGAATCGCAACACGTATCCGGATCGCAGCATGTGGGGCGATGCCATCGCCGCGCAAAGCGAACAACGCGCACGCGATGCGGCGCAAGCGGAAGCGCGCAATCGCGGGATCGTCGAATACGCCAATGGCTCGGCGACGCAAGGCAACGTGATCGCGCGTTGATTGCGCGATCGGCGAAAGAATCAAGAGGTCATCATGTTCGAAAACACGTCGCTCGATCAGTTCTCGCTTCTCGACGAACTGCCAACGCTCACGCCGGTGTGGCATCCGTTCACGCAGCACAGCGCGCATGAACCGGGCGTTGCACAAGATACGAAGCAGGACAGCACTGAACGCTCGCATTGAGCGTGACAGGAAGGCGCGGACGAAAGCCCGCGCCTTTTTTTCAACTCAACCGCACGCGCCGATTTCGCCGCATGCCGTGCAGAAGTCGCAGCCGTCCTTGCGGATCACTGCATTGGCGCCGCAGGTCGCACATTTACGGCCGTGCATCAGGGGCAGGCTATGTGGATCGATTTCGCCTTGCGCGGCACCTTCGGATATGTCATCGCGTTCATCGGCTACAGCTACCGGATGCGGCGCGCGATCGGCGCCCTTGCGCGCAAGCACGCGCGACGGTACCTGGTTGCCTTCTGCATCGAGAAAACCGCGTCGATGAAGAATCTGCTGGATCGCATACGCTAGCGCGGCCACTTCCGAATCGTGCCAGCGCGGACTGCGATGTCCGTCGAGCCTTTCGACATCGCCGAGACGCACTTGTCCGCGATCCCACGACACTTTACGCATGTCCTGAAGCGTGCGCGCCGCGAAGCCGCCGCGCGCGGCCAGCGAGATCGAACGCATCGTCGCCGTGATCCATTGCTGTGATTCGTCGCGCTGCCCGGTGGGAATGAAGAACTCGATGGGCCGTTCGATCGTCACGTCCTCGCCGCCGATGCGCCCCGTCACTTCGATGAACGACACCGCCAGATAGAGCGACTTCTTGCCCGCCTGCGTCAGATACTCGACCTTCTCGATGATCGCAGGCAGCTCTCCTTTGGGCCGATGATCGATCGCGATGCGCAACGGATCGAGATCGAGCTCGGGGTCCGGCGAATCGCTCGGCGTTTCCGCAGGCGCGACGGACAGCACCGCGCCCAGCGTCTCGTTGGGCCGATACGTTGCAAGCCCTTTCAAGCCGCGCCGCCATGCTTCGAAATAGAGATCCTGAAACTTGTCGAACGGATAATCGGCGGGCACATTGACGGTCTTCGAGATCGACGTATCGACGAAAGGCTGCACCGCCGCCATCATTTCCATGTGATCGTGCGCGGACATGTCCAGCGCGCTCACGAAGTAGTCGGGCAACGCATTCACATCGCCGCCCATCTCGCGATACAGCCGGTATGCGTGATCTTCGACAGCGAAGGTCTGACGCGAACCGTCGGCCATGCGCTTCGTGCGCTGATACGTCCACGAGAACGCGGGCTCGATGCCATTCGATGCGTTGTCCGCGAACGCGAGGCTCACGGTGCCTGTCGGCGCGATCGAAAGCAGATGGCTGTTGCGAATGCCGTGCTCGCGAATCGCGCGCTTAATGTCGTCCGGCAAGCGCGAGGCGAATGTGCCCTCTTGCAGATAATGCTTCGCATCGAAAAGCGGAAACTTGCCGCGCTCCTTCGCGAGCTCGACGGATGCGCGATATGCTTCGTCGCGCATCGTGCGTGCGACGCGCGTAGCGAAATCGCGGCCCGCCTGCGCGTCATAGCGCAAACCGAGCATCACGAGCGTATCGCCGAGGCCCGTAAAGCCCACGCCGATGCGCCGCTTCGCCGCCGCTTCGCGCGCCTGTTCTTCGAGCGGCCAGAGCGTGACGTCGAGCACGTCGTCGAGAAAACGCACTTGGGTGCGCGTCGTGCGCGCGAGGCCGTCCCAGTCGAACGACGGCGCGCCGCCACGCATCTGCGCAAACGGATCGTGCACGAAGCGCGTGAGATTGAGCGGGCCGAGATTGCAGCAACCGTATGCGGGCAGCGGCTGCTCGCCGCATGGATTGGTCGCGCGGATCGACTCGATCGCGCGCAGGTTGTTGTCATCGTTCATGCGCGACATGAACACGACGCCCGGCTCCGCGACATCGTAGGTCGAGCGCATGATCGTGTTCCACACTTCGCGCGCCCGCACTTCGCGATAGACCCACAAGCCATCATCGCGCTGATGCATGTCCGCGGCTGCGCGTTGCGCGGGCGATGGCTCGGCCTTGTGCACGAGCTGCCACGACGCGTCGTCGGCGACGGCCTGCATGAACTCGTCCGTCACCGCGATCGATACGTTGAAATTGTTCCAGCGCCCTTTCGTGTGCTTCGCCGCGATGAATTCGAGCAGATCGGGATGCGTGCAGTCGAGAATGCCCATTTGCGCACCGCGCCGCGCGCCGGCGCTTTCGACCGTGCGGCACGATGCATCGAATACATCCATGTAGCTGCATGGGCCTGACGCCGCCGATCCGGTTGAATGCACACGCGCGCCTCGCGGACGTATGGCGGAAAAGTTATAGCCGACGCCGCCGCCGCGACGCATCGTCTCGGCCGCTTGCAACAGCGCGACGTAGATGCCCGGCAAGCCGTTGCTATCGACGCCCTGTATCGCATCGCCGACCGGCTGCACGAAACAGTTGATGAGGGTCGCATCGATGCCCGCGCCCGCCGCGCTCATGATGCGCCCCGCGCCTAGCGCGCCGCGCTTGAAGTTATCGACGAACTCCGCTTCGATCTTCGCGCGCGTTTCTTCAGGCTCGGCCCGCGCGACACCGCGCGCCACGCGGCGATAAATATCGTCGACGCGAGTCTCGTCGCCCTTGGCGTATTTTTCGAGCATCACGTCGATGGAAAACTGCTGCGGTGCGATAGCGGTGCTGGGATTGTCTTCGGCCATGTCGGTTCCTTGAATCACTGAGGCGGCAGGCGTCGGGGTCGGAAACCCGCTATGCGCCGACGCGTTCCGCCGCAAAGGCAATGCCCGACGATAGCGCGATTTCTCCCCGCTCGCCATCGAGCCGTTAAACTCGCTTGATCGAAACCAGAACAATCAGCCGACCATTCGCATGAACTCGCGCATGAACTCGCGTCATCCGCCGCTCTTCGGCATCTCGGGCCGCTCGGGCCAAGGCAAGACCACGTTGATCGAAGCGCTTCTGCCGTGGCTGCGCGCACGCGGCGTCACCGTCAACGTCATCAAGCACAGTCATCATTCGATCGAGCTCGAACCGCCCGGCAAGGACAGCGCGCGCTTTCGTCGCGCGGGCGCGGGAGAAGTGTTGATCGCATCGCCGTACCGCTATGCGATCGTGCGCGAGTTGAATGGCGACGCAGAGCCGCCGCTGAGTGAACTGGCCGCGCGACTCAGTGACGCAGACCTCGTGATCGTCGAAGGATTCGCGCGCGAAACAATGCCGCGCCTCGAAGTCGTGCGGCCCTCGGCGGGCCGCGATCCGCTTTACAAGAGCGATGTAGAGATAGTTGCAATCGCAACCGATGATGCCGCCGCCCTCGATTCAAACTTGCCGAAGCTCGATCTGAACGACATCGCGAGCATCGGCGCGTTCATTTGCGAGCGCATGGGCATCGCGCTGAACGACTAGTTCGCGGCGAGGCCCTGACGCGCCATCGCGAGCGCTTCTTTCAACACTTCGTTATCGCCGATGTGATTCGCGAGCAGCAACACGAGCTTTGCGTTGAGCATGTGGCTGGCTTCGTCGGAGAGGCCGTTGTGCGTGTCGATGAGGCGCTCGTAGAACGCATCGTGATCGGCGATATTCAGTTCGAGATTGAGCTTCATACGATTCATCATCCGTTGCAGGTTGCACGCTTGACCGCAGCCGTCACCGATGCGGCATCGAAGGCACGCCAGCGCGCGCATACGTGCTGATCGGGGCGCAGCAGATAGAACGTGCCGGGACGCGCGTCGAAGCGATGCGCGACCATGCCTTCCACATCTTCCACGACCGTCACGCCGGGCACGGTACACATCATGCCTCGAGGCACGACGACGAGCGCATGAACCGGAAGCCGCCCGTTCGACAAAGCAGCCAGGCTTTGCGCGCAGACTTCCGGGCCGTGTCCGAGCCCGCAGAAATAGATGCCCGTGAATGCGCTGCCGTGCGTCTGCGGCAACAGCCATGCGTCGCGGTCATCGACGCGCACGGGCGCATCGACGCACGGCGCGCCGGGAATCATCGCGCAATTGAAGGCGTCGCCTTCCTTGTCGGGCGTATTGAGTGTCGAGTCGCGCAGCACCGCGGGCACCGAGAGCCGTCCACTGTTCGCCATGCGTCTTGCGAACGCGCAGTCCCTCGCGAGATTGAGCGTCGCATCGCGAAAGAGCCTCGAAACGGCGCTCTTCGGCGTGATGAAGTCGGTGGCGCGCGTCGAGTTGAGGATGTTTTCGTCGGCGGCGTATTCGCGCTCGGATGCGTAGGTGTCGAGCAGCGTATGCGGCGCATCGCCGTTCACGACCAGCTTCAGTTTCCAAGCGAGATTGTCCGCATCCTGCACGCCGCTGTTCGCTCCGCGCGCACCGAACGGCGACACGCCATGCGCGGAATCGCCCGCGAAGATGATGCGTCCGTGCCTGAAGTCGTCCATACGCAAACAGGAGAACGTGTAGACGCTCACCCATTCGAGTTCGAATTCGGCGTCTTCGCCAAGCAACGCCTTCACGCGCGGAATCACACGCTCGGGCTCTTTTTCCGCGACCGGGTCCGCGTCCCAGCCGAGCTGAAAATCGATGCGCCATACATTGTCCGGCTGACGATGCAGCAGCACCGACTGATTGCGATGGAACGGCGGATCGAACCAGAACCAGCGTTCGGTCGGGAACGGCGCCTTCATCTTCACGTCGGCGATCAGGAAGCGGTCCTTGAACGTGCGGCCGTGGCTGTCCAGACCGAGAAGCTTGCGCATCGCGCTGCGAGAACCATCGGCGGCCACCACGTAGCGCGCCTTGACCGGATACGCGCCATCCGGCGTTTCGACTTGCAGTTCGACGTAATCCTCGTGCTGCGTCACGCCGGTCACGTTGCTCTTCCAGCGCAGTTGCAATGGCTCCAGTTGCATCGCGCGTTCGGCGAGAAAGCCTTCGACGTAGTACTGCTGCAGGTTGATGAACGCGGGTCGCGAATGGCCGGTTTCCGGCAGAAGATTGAACGTGTAGACAAGCTCATCCTGCAGAAATACCTTGCCGACATTCCAGCTCACGCCCTTCTCGATCATCCTGTCGCCGCACCCCAGGCGATCGAAGATTTCCAGCGTGCGCTTGGCGAAGCAGATCGCGCGCGAGCCGCTCGACACGGTGTCGTCGTTATCGAGCAGCACGGTACGCACGCCCTGCTGCGCGAGATCGATGGCCGAGGCCAGTCCGACCGGACCTGCGCCGACTATCGCAACGGGATAAGGCGACGACGCGGGCGCATCGTGATCGGGCGCGCGTTCATAGTCGAAGCGCAGAGAGGCGTAGTTCACGGACATTCGGTCGTCTCCATCGTCGAGTCGCTTTCGTCTGACAGGACTGGGTCGGCTCGGGCGCGAATCGCTTCGCTTTCGGTTAGTTGTTCATCATTGTACAAGCCGTTTTACAGTGTTGAATTTAGGTTTACCCGAATGCCACGGACGAGCGCTTGCATCCGCTTACGGTTTCTTCAAGGTACGCCCGTTCACGGGAATGCGGCGTGCAAACGCAGCAAAGCCCATATGGACTTCAGAGGATGAAAAGTGAATGCCGGGGCACTGGCGCCCCGTTTGATCGCGCGACTTCGATCAGACCGCGACGAAGCCGAGCATCTTCGATACGCGCTGCGCGCACGCGTGCAGCGCCGTCGCGATGTCGCCGTTCCACGCGCCGTCGAACGATCCGCTCGGACCGATCGCCGTGATCGCGAGCACGATATTGCGCGTGTGATCGAAGACCGGCGCGCTCATCGCGCTGATGCCCGCGACGGGCTCGTCGATCGCCCGCGCGATGCCGTGCTCGCGCACTTCGGCGAGCATCGCGTCGGTTTGCGCACGCGTGTAGTCGCGCCGTTGCGCGCCGACCTGCAACGCGCCCGCACGCTCGATGGCGACGAGCGCATCGACGGTCATCGGCGGCAGATAAGCCGCGAATGCGCGGCCCGTCGCCGTCTGCAGCAACGACATCACCGTGCCCGTACGCATCGTGACGTGGATGGGCACGCTCGCCTGCTGGATGTGAACGATGGTCGGTCCATAGCTGCCCGCAGTCGCGAGCGCGACGGTATGCTCGATGCGGGGCGTCACGTTCGCTACTTCCGCAATCGCGAGGCGCACCGGATCGACGCGCTGCAGACTGATCAGACCCATTTGCAGCGCGAACGGCCCGAGTTCATAGCGGCCCGTCGCGGGATCCTGCTGAATCAGGCCGAGATTGCCGTAAGACACGAGATAAGGATGCGCCTTCGCCGACGGCATGCCGGCTTTCTTCGCGAGATCGCCGAGCAGCATCGGGCCGCCGTGGTCCACGAGCGCGCGCAAAAGCGCTCCGCCTACTTCGATCGATTGAATCCCGCGGCGCACTGCGCTCATGCCTGACCTTGTGTTGTTGTCCACGATGCGCGCGATGATAACCGCACTCGCGTGCGTACCGTCATACTTCGGGGTTCAGGCGCTGTATCAATTCGCGATGTTGCGGATAGCGCGCCTCCAGCGTGCCCGGCACGGCCAGTTCGAACTCGCTGAACTCGAAACCCGGCGCCACCGTGCAGCCGACGAGCGATACGCCTTCTCTATCGTGACATTCCGCCGCGAACCAGTCGCCCGCTTCGACGACGGTCTGAAACACGGCATCGGCACGATCGAGCGCATTGCCGAGCCGATGCGTGACTAGCGTTCCGTTCGCTTTGAGCACATGCACGTCGATCGGATCGCCTGCGTAGAAGTGCCAGACTTCATCGGAGCGAATGCGATGCCATGCCGAATGCGCGCCATCGCAAAGCAAAAAGTAGATCGCGGTGGACGCCGAACGCGTTTCGCGTTCGTCCTCGCGCACGACGTTGCCGCTCGCGCGATACGTCTCGCGAAAGAAGCCGCCTTCGGGATGCGGCTCGAGCTTCAGACGCCGAATGATTTCGCTGCTGTCGATGCGTTCGCGTTGCATGTCGTTCCTTTGGCAGAGCGGTTGCGGTTCGCGTATTCTGCATCGGATTGCTCGTATCGCCATGCTCTTCAACTCATCGCCCAACACCATGACTCTTTCTTCTTCCTTGCTCAACGCTTTCGCGCCGACCGGCACGCTGCGCGCGTCGATCAATCTCGGCAATCCGATCCTCGCGCATCGCACCGACAGCGGCGAGCCGGGCGGCGTATCGGTGGACATCGCGCGCGAGCTGGCGTCGCGGCTCGGCGTGCCTGTCGCCTTCACGTCGTTCGACCGGGCCGCCGAATCGGTCGAAGCCGTCACGAACGAAAGCGCGGACGTCGGCTTCTTCGCGATCGATCCGCTGCGCGGTGCGGGCATCGCGTTCACCGCGCCGTACGTGCTGATCGAAGGCTGTTATCTCGTGCGCGAGGCATCGCCGCTCACGCGCAATGAAGATGTGGATCGCGAAGGCAATCGCATCATGGTCGGCAAGGGCAGCGCGTATGACCTCTTTCTCACGCGCGAGATCAGGCATGCGCAGATCGTACGCACGGCGTCGTCGCAGGCCGTCGTCGAAGCCTTCCTGCGTGACGGCCTCGAAGTCGCCGCGGGCGTGAAGCAGCAACTCGAAGCCGACGCGTCACGCACGCCCGGACTGCGCCTGCTCGACGGACGCTTCATGGTGATCCAGCAGGCGATGGGCTTGCCGAAGCGCCGCGGCGACGAAGCCGCGCTTTATCTGCGCGACTTCGTGGAGGATGTGAAGCGCTCGGGCTTCGTCGCCGCTGCGCTTGCACGGCACGGTATCAAGGGGGCATCGGTTGCCCCGGCAGCGTAATCGCTCACGCGTCGATGAACGCCGGCGTCACGCTCGCCATCACCGACTGGATCGACGCGACGTTCGAGCGCGACGTCGCGGGCGGGCTTGCCGCGTTCAATCGCGCGCAACTCGGGCCGAGCCATCAACGCGATCTGGCGGTGTCGCTCTATCGCGATGACGACTTTCTGGGCGGGCTCGCAGGCTACACGGCGTGGGACTGGCTCTTCGTGAAATGGCTGTGGATACGCGAGGACGCGCGCGGCGCCGGACTCGGCGCACGCGCGCTCGAAGCCGCCGAAAGCGAAGCGAAAAAACGAGGATGCCGCGCCGCGTGGCTCGATACGGTCAACCCCGCAGCGCGCGCCCTCTACGCGCGCTGTGGTTACGAGCTTTTCGGCGAACTCGCGGATTTTCACGCCGGTCAGCCGCGCTACTTCATGCAAAAGCGCTTCTAGTCATTTGGCGTTTTGCATTTCGGATGCATTAGACCAAAGCGCATTTTGAATTAAACATGCGATTTCAGCCGTTCCGCGACACGCGCCGTGATCGCACTGCGCGCGGCCAGCGACGGCGCGCAACGCTCGCGCACATCGTTCGCGACCGCGGCGGGCGCGCGCGCCGGATCGCCCGAGTCGAACGGCGGCGCCGGCGCGTATTCCATCTGCAATTGAATCGCCTGCGCTTCGTGCTCGCCGACGAGTTCGGCCGCGAGCGTCAGCGCGAAATCGATGCCCGCCGTGATGCCGCCGCCCGTGAACAGGTTGCCGTCGCGCACGACGCGCTCGTGCACCGGAATCGCGCCCAAATCCGGGAGCAGATCGTGATACGCCCAGTGCGTCGTCGCACGCTTGCCGCGCAAAAGCCCCGCCGCGCCGAGCACGAGCGAGCCGGTGCAAACCGAGGTCACGTAGCGCGCGCCCGCCGCCTGTTCGCGGAGGAAGGCGAGCGTTTCCTCGTCTTCCATCAGATCGCCGACGCCTGAACCGCCCGGCACGCACAGCACATCGAGCGCGGGGCAATCCGCGTAGGTCACGTCGGGCGTCAGGATCATGCCGGCGCTCGACCGGACGGGCTCGCGCGTCTTCCAGACGAGATGCACCTTCGTGTCGGCCATGTGCGCGAACACGTCGTAGGGGCCGGTCATGTCGAGTTGCTGCACGCGAGGAAACAGCAACAGGCCGATATGTAGCGTCATCGTTTTCTCCTTGATCGAGCGTGTTTTTCGTGTGGACGAACCGATGCTACGCCGCTACGCTATGGCGAATTCGACACATAACCCACGTTTTACGCCAACTTGTCTTTCGTGGAAAACGCCATGCGAACCATCGACGTGCTCGCCTTCCCCAACGTGCAGTTGCTCGACGTCGCGGGCCCGTTGCAGGTGTTCGCGTCCGCCAACGACCTGGCGGTCGCGGCGGGCTTGCAGCGGCCGTATCAGCCGCGCGTGGTTGCGCGGGGCGGCACGGTGAACGCGTCGGCGGGACTGGGGCTCGTCGGCGAGGCATTGCCCGATGCGAGCGAAGCGTGCGACACGCTGATCGTCGCGGGCGGCTGGGGCGTGCACGAAGCGGTGCACGACCGTGAACTGGTCGATTGGGTGCGCGCGCGTTCGGCGCACGCGCGGCGCACGGCGTCCGTTTGCACGGGCGCGTTTCTGCTTGCCGCCGCCGGCCTTCTCGACGAACGCCGCGCCGTGACGCACTGGACGCGCTGCGGGGAACTCGCCACGCGCTTCCCGGCGATCCACGTCGAGCCCGATCCGATCTTCATCCGCGACGGCGACGTATGGACATCCGCGGGCGTCACGGCGGGCATCGACCTGTCGCTTGCGCTCGTCGAAGACGATCTCGGCCGCGCGCTCGCGCTCGACGTCGCGCGCCATCTCGTCGTGTTCCTCAAGCGCCCCGGCGGGCAGGCGCAGTTCAGCGCGGCGCTGTCGTTGCAGAAGTCGGGCGAACGTTTCGGCGAGCTGCATGCGTGGATCGCTGAAAATCTCGCGGCGGATCTTTCGGTCGGCGTGCTTGCCGCGCGTGTCGGCATGAGCGAGCGCAGCTTCGTGCGCCATTACCGCGCGCAAACCGGCATGACGCCCGCGCGCTCGATCGAACGCATGCGCCTCGAAGCCGCGCGCCGCCTGCTCGGCGATACGGCGCTTCCCGTAAAGCGCATCGCCGCGCGCTGCGGATTCGGCACCGAGGAAACGATGCGGCGCGGTTTTCTGCGTTCGCTGGGCGTGTCGCCGCAGGCGTATCGCGAGAGATTTACCGGGCACGATCGCGTCGAAACCGCGCATCCGGCATGAATGCCCGTATGCATTGCGGCACGAGCGGCTTTTTTTGAACCGCATGCTCAAGGCTGTATGCTCCGTGCCGTTACCCATATAGAGCCTTTGCTTGTTACGCGCGCCCGGAGCAGCGTGCGAGCGCAGTCGCTGAACGAGACCCGCCCGACGTGGCGGCAATATGGCCTGGAGCGCCGATGAGTGTGTTTCCCGCGTACGACGCGCAGGTTGCCCGCGCAACCGCGGTCGAGCCTGCAACCGTGGCGGCGACCGATGAAAAGGTTTTCGCGAGCGTGGCGTCATCGATCGACGCATTGCTGCGCGAGGCCGCCGCGATGGGCTGCCCGCAGCAATGGGCGTGGTATCGCGCGGGCGAGCAGTTGCATCTCGAGCGGCGCGGCGATGCAGCGCTTCCCGATGCGCAGGAATGGCCGCATGGCATCGCCGAGGAACGCCTGACGGAGGTGTGCATCGATAACGGCTGGCACTGCTGGCCGACCGGACGCGGCGAGAGCGTGCTCGGCTGGCTGCTCGCGCCGGTCACGCATCGCGACGACGCGCATCTCGCCGAACTCGCGCGCACGCTCGGCGAGCGCGTGCAGGCCGATGCCCTCGCACGCGCGCAACTCACGCAGCGCGTGCTTTATGAAATCGCCTATCTGGCGAGTTCCGTGCCCGAGCGCGCCGATTTTCTGCGCGGCGTGCATGAACGGCTCGGCACGCTCATCGACGCGGAGAACTTCTATCTCGCACTCTACGATCGCAAGACGGGCAAGATCACGTATCCGTATTATGTCGACGTCATCGATACCGACGTCGTCGCGGCCGAAAACTACGACATCCTGAATCCGGAACGTCTTTCGATGACGGGTCGCGTGCTCACGAGCGCGCAGCCACTTTTCATCACCGCCGCGGATATTTGCGCGGCGGAGCGCGCGGGCCATTTCTATTGCATCGGCGACCGCCCCGAGTTCTGGATGGGCGCGCCGCTCAAGAATGCGAGCGACGAAGTATTCGGCATGCTCGCGATGCAGGTCTATGACGTATCGCGCATTTATACCGTCGAGGACCGCGCGCTCTTTCTGGTCGTCGCACGACATGTGGCGATGGCGCTCGACCGCATCCTGCATCGCGCCGATCTCGAAGAGCAGGTCGCGCACCGCACGTCCGAACTGTCGAAGCTCAACGCGGCGCTGCGTCACGGCATCGCCGAGCGCGAACGATCCGAGCATCTGCAAGCTGCGCTCTACCAGATCGCAGAATTGTCGAGCCGTCCGGGCGACATGATGGAGTTCTTGCGCAGCCTGCATGGGATCGTCGGCGAATTGCTTTACGCGCGCAATTTTTATATCGCACTCATCGAACCGGAAACGGACGAAGTGTCGTTCCCGTATTACGTCGATGAAATCGTGCAGGAGCGCCCCGCGCCGCGACGCGGACAACGCGGCCTCACCGAATATGTGATCCGCGAGCGGCGCGCGCGGCTGATCGATCATGCGGAGGCGCTGCGTCTCATCGAAGAAGGCGCGTTCGAGATCGAGCATAGCGAAGTGCGTCTGCGATCGTGGCTCGGCATTCCGCTCTTCGATGGCGATGTCGTGCGCGGCGTGCTCGCCGTGCAAAGCTATTCGCCGCTCGTGCGCTATTCGCTGCGCGATCAGGAACTGCTCACCTTCGTGTCGCGGCATATCGATACGGCGCTTTCGCGTCGGCGCGATGCCGAAGCGCTGCATGCCGCGAACCTCGAACTCGAAGCGCGGGTCCAGGCGCGCACGCGCGAACTCGACGATGTCAACGCACGCCTGCTTTATGAGAACTCGCACGATTCATTGACGGGCTTGCCGAATCGAAGCCATCTGATGCACAAGCTGCGCTGCGCATGGCAGGACTATCAGACGCGCGGCGACCAACTCTCGGTGATGTTCATCGACCTCGACCGATTCAAGGTCGTGAACGACAGCCTCGGCCATCACTTTGGCGACATGCTGCTGGTTCAGGCCGCGGCGCGCTTGCGCGATTGCCTGCGTTCGACGGATCTGCTCGCGCGCCTCGGTGGGGACGAATTCGCCGTGCTCTCCCCGGATGCACACGTTCGCGATGCGGTATCGATCGCCAAGCGTATTCTGGCCGCGTTCGATCTGCCCTTTCACATCGAAGAGCATGTCGTGTTTTCGTCGTGCAGCATTGGCATCGTGAGCGCGGACAGCCAGTTCCATACCGAGCCCGCCGACCTGTTGCGCGACGCCGATACCGCGATGTATCGCGTGAAAAATGCGGGACGCGACAGCTTCGTCGTGTTCAATCAGGAACTGCGACGTCAGGTGTCGGACCAGGTGGAACGTGAGGGCGCATTGCGCAATGCGATCAAGCGCGATGACGAACTGCTGCCTTATTTCCAGCCTATCGTCGACGTAAAGAGCGGTGAGATCGTCGCGCTCGAAGCGTTGATCCGCTGGCATCAACCCGATGGCCATATCGTCGGGCCGGGTGAATTTCTTCCTTCGGTCGAAGGCTTGAGGCTCATCGGCAGACTCGATCTATACATGCTCGAACGCGTTGCCGCGATTCTCTCGAATGCGCGCTTCGCGCACTGGCCGCCGGTGCATGTGAACTGCTCCAGCTATAGCATGACGCGCCCCGAATTCCCGGATGACGTTCTGGCGCTATTGCGTCGCTATCGCGTCTCGCCGTCGCGCGTGTGCCTCGAGCTTACCGAAGGCGCGCTCGTAGCCGAGCCCGATCTCGCGCGGCGCACCATGCAGCGACTGGCCGACAACGGCATGTCTGTCGTGCTCGACGATTTCGGCGCGGGTTTTTCGTCGCTCAGTTATGTGCATCAATACCAGTTCACCGGCCTCAAGATCGACAAGTCGTTCATTCTCGAACTGACCGAAAGCCCGCGCAGCCGTGCGATCGTGCGCGCGATCGTGCGCATGGCGGAATCGCTCGATCTGACGCTCGTCGCGGAAGGCGTCGAAGATGCGGCGACGCTCGCCGTGTTGCGCGACATGGGCGCGGCGCAGGCGCAGGGCTATTTCTTCGACAAGCCGCTGCCGCTCGACGCGCTCACACGCACCGCGCTCGCTCCGCGCGCGACGACGGCAAGCGCGGCACTGTAGCCGCGTGCATCAAGGCATGCCGCCCAGCGACGGTGAAATGATGCTGCCCGGCTCGCCCTTCGGCGCACCGCTCTCATCGGCCACGGCGCGTGTCGACACCGGCGCGTGGTTCTTCGCGCAGATCTCGACCGAGTCGCTGCCGAGGCATTGCTGAAAGCCATCGGCAGTTACCTTGGTGTCGAAGCTATAGATGATCTCGCCGACCTTGACTTCGGTGTCGGAGATGCGGTCTGCTGCAATAGCCATGTTATGTCTCGCCTCGATTTCGGTTGGAACGTATCGACAATTCAGCATCAAGCGATCCCGGTGACGGGTACGCGCGTTGCTGAATCGTCAGGGTTATCGTCGAATCGAAAAGGAGGCGGAAATGGCACAGCATCCCGCGCATTCGCAGAATCACCGGCATCCGGATGAGCCGCGCCCGGAAGAAATCGCGCGCGTGCTGAAGGGCGCCGACTATCCGATGGGCAAGGAAAAACTTCTGACGCTCGCGAAAAGCAATGGCGCGGACGGCGAGGTCTTGGCCGTGCTCAACAAAATGACCGATCGCAATTTCGACAGCGAAGATGCGGTGCTGCGCGAAGCCACGCGCGTCGAGTAATAGCGACATAACTTTCGCTTATTCCGCAATGCGGCATTCATTCCTGCCGCCCCACGCTTTCGATCTTTCCGCAAGGCACGTATTTGACGAGGAAAATGTAATGGCCGAAAAACCCGCAGCTCCCGATACGCACGACAAGCCGCGTGCGCCCGGAGGCAATAATCTGAGCAATATCGACCCTGCTGAAGCAGACCGGGTCATCCCTCGGCCGGGAGAGGCAATGGAACCCGACCCGGTCCATGATCCTGACAAGATCGGCACGACACCTGACGATTCGGGCAATCGCCCGAGACCGCTATAAAAAATTTAAATGAACGCCGGTGCAATTTCCAATCGTGTCATACCTGTTCTCGCGCTAGCATCTAAAGTGCGTCGATTTGGGATGCGCGGCTTTGCACGGCGCCTGCAGCAGAAGAACCGCGCAATGGCCCGGCATCCGTCTGGCCAATCATTGCACAAGGAGGCTCTATGAAGTGGGAAACCCCGAGTTTCACGGATATGCGCTTCGGCTTTGAAATCACGATGTATATCGCGACGCGCTGATCGGAAATGACAAAACGGCCACCTGAGTGGCCGTTTTGTTTTATGGGCGCGTCGAATCGATGCGTCAATCTTTGCCCGGCGTCCTGGATTGTTCGTTCGCGGGATCGGGAAGATCTGCGTTCTGTGCGTCAAGCCCGCCCTTTCCTGCAATTTCCGGCTCATTGCCCGATCCATAAGGCACTTCCGCCGTCTGATGCGGATGCTGATCGAGCCGACGGTTCTCCGGTTCGATCTCCGCTGCATTCGGGTGAGGCGCGGAATGCGGTTGCTGATGGCGTTTCTCTTCGCTCTCGCTCATCGTGAATCTCCTTTCGATGGGGCACCGAAGATTACTCAGCAACGCACGTTCCTTCAGACTCGCAAAAAGGGCCCGCAATGCTTCGCGAGCCTCTGCCAACACAACTACCCATACCGCTACTCAAGAGAATCAGATCGCTTGCGTAGCGAGTGCCGAGCCGATAACTTCGTTCGCCACCGCATCCACGGCCTGCTTCACGATGCCGACGATTTCGTCCGCTTCTTCACGCGTCGTGACGAGCGGCGGCGCGAAGCCGAGGATATCGCCATGCGGCATGGCGCGCGCGATCACGCCGCGTTCGAGTGCTGCCGCCGATACCTTCGGGCCGACCTTCAGCGCGGCGTCGAACGGCGTGCGCGCGTCCTTGTCGGCCATGAATTCGAGCGCCGCGAGCATGCCCGCGCCGCGCACTTCGCCGACGAGCGGATGCGAATCGAAAGCCGTGTGCAATTGCTGCTGGAAATACGCGCCGACATCGGCGGCATTCTGCGTCAGGTTTTCGCGCTCGAGAATATCGAGGTTCGCGATAGCAGCAGCCGCGCAAATGGGATGCCCCGAATACGTCCAGCCGTGTCCCATCGGACCATGTTCCCGCGAGCCCTTCTCGATCACGTCCCACACCTTCTCGCCGACGATCACGCCCGACAGCGGCGCATAGGCGCTCGTCAGGCCCTTCGCGACCGTGATGAGATCGGGCTTGATGCCGAAGTGCTGCGCGCCCATTTTCGAGCCGAGACGGCCGAAGCCGCACACGACTTCATCGGAGATCAGAAGAATGTCGTGCTTCCGCAGAACATCCTGGATAGCTTCCCAATAACCTTGCGGCGGCGCGATGATACCGCCCGTGCCCATGACCGGTTCGGCGATGAATGCAGCGATCGTATCCGCGCCTTCTTTCGCAATCAGCTTTTCGAGTTCATCGACGCAATACGCGGTGAATTGCGCTTCGCTCATGCCGGCGGGCGCCTTGCGATACCAGTGCGGACAAACCGTGTGCTTCACGCGGTCGATCGGCAGATCGAAGTTCTGATGAAAGCTCGGCAGGCCCGTGAGACTGCCCGTCACGATGCCCGAACCGTGATAACCGCGCTCGCGCGAGATGATCTTCTTCTTGTTCGGACGGCCGAGAACATTGTTGTAATACCAGACGATCTTGATCTGCGTTTCGTTCGCATCCGATCCCGACATGCCGTAATACACCTTCTTCATGCCCTCGGGCGACCAGTCGATGATGCGCGACGACAGCTCGATGATCGTATCGGTCGAGTGACCGACATACGTGTGGTAATACGCGAGCTTCTTCGCCTGCTCATAGATTGCGTCGGCTACTTCGGTGCGGCCATAGCCGATGTTCACGCAATAGAGGCCCGCGAATGCGTCGATATAACTTTTACCTTGATGATCCTGAATGCGGATGCCCTTCGCGCCCGTGACGATCTTGCCGGGCAGCGCGCCGCTCGCGTGATCGTGTGCATGCGTGGACGGATGCATGAAGTGCGCGCGGTCTTCGGCGAACAGTTGCTCGAGCGATTGATTCTGCTGGGTCATGTGCTTCTCCTTGATATGCGGTACTGCGTGTCTCTGAGGATAGGTCTTCAGGCCGCGCTCGTGAGCGGCAGGCCGAGATTGCCGAGGCAAAAGTATTTCGTTTCGACGAAGGGCTCGAAGCCTTCCGCGCCGCCTTCGCGTCCGAGGCCCGATGCCTTCATGCCGCCGAACGGAATCGGCGCGCCGGTGAACTTCACGCCGTTGACCGACACCATCGCGAAATCGAGTCGGCGCACGAGCTGGAAGATCGTGTCGATGCGCGTCGCACAGACGTAGGCGGCGAGGCCGTATTCGGTGTCGTTGGCGCGCGTCACGGCTTCGTCGAGCGTATCGAACGGCGAGATCGCGGAGATCGGCGCGAAGTTCTCTTCGTCGTAGATACGCATGCCCGGTCTGGCATCGGCGACGACGGTCGGTTCATAAAACCAGCCACCGAGCGCATGAGCTTTGCCGCCGACGGTGATGCGCGCGCCTTGCGCCTTTGCATCCTCGACACGAGCGACGGTCGCATCGAATGCGGCCTGATGCATGAGCGGACCGACATCGACATTTGCTTCGAAGGCCGTCCCTACTTTCAGCGCTTTCACCGCTTCCGTGTAGCGTTCGACGAACCGTTCATAAAGCGGACGCGCGACGAGAATGCGGTTCGCAGCGCAGCAATCCTGCCCCGAGGTTTGAAACTTCGCGCCCACTGCAACGCGCACGGCCTGTTCCAGGTCCGCGTCTTCCGTCACGATGAAAGGCGCGTTGCCGCCCAGTTCCAATGCGAGCTTCTTGATGCCCGCCTGCGCTGCCGTCTTCGCAACGAGACCGCCGACGCGCGTCGACCCCGTGAAGCTCACGGCGCGCACGCGCGTATCGCTGACGAGCGTTTCCATCGCCATTTGTGGCTCGCCGATGACGACGTTGAACACGCCCGCCGGAAAGCCTGCTTCTTCGGCGAGTTGTGCGAGTGCGATAGCGGAGAACGGCGTTTCGTGCGCGGGCTTCACGACGACGGTGCAGCCCGCGGCAATCGCGGCGGCGGCCTTGCGCGTGATCATCGCGACGGGGAAATTCCACGGCGTGATCAATGCCGCGACGCCGACCGGTTCCATCACGGTGCCGAGATGCGCGCCATCGATATGCGTCGGAATGGTGCGGCCCGCCAGGCGTTTCGCTTCGTTCGCGAACCATTCGACGAAGCTCGCCGCATAGGCGATTTCGCCTTTGGATTCCGCGAGCGGCTTGCCTTGCTCGAGCGACAAAATGCCGGCAAGGTCCGATTGATGACGCATGATGAGTTCATGCCAGCGCAGGAGCAGCGCACTGCGCTTTTGCTGCGGCATCCAGCGCCATGACTGGAATGCGCGATCGGCGGCATCGATCGTCGCGACGATTTGCGCCTGATCGAGCATCGGGACATGGCCGATGACGTTCTGATCGGCGGGATTGGTTACTGCAATCGATGCGGCGCTGTCGCTGTGAATCCAGCGGCCGTCGACATAACAGAGGGATTTGAATAGAACGGGATGGCCCAGCAGCATGTTCGTCTCCTTGCTCAAAGCGTGCTTGATTTGCATGGTTCGATGGGTCCACTTTAAGGGCGTTGCCGCGATGGAGTTTTTTGTTATTGCCCTCGGGCGGTTGGTGTTTTTTCTGTTTTTTCTGTGCTTCTTTTTGCGTTTTTTTTGGGCTTCCCCGAGCCGACGCAAATACGGGATCCGGCAACCAAAAAATAACTAAACCACATCGTCAACCCAATCCGGCGGCCCTTCCGTACTATTCTTCACGACTTTCGTAACGATATAAGTGAAGTACCGCTCGATACCCAACTCTTCGACGAGCAAAGAATCGATGAACCGCTGATAGTGATCGATATCCCGCGACACGACGTGCAGCACGTAATCCACGCCGCCGCCGGTGGCATAACACTGCACGATCTCGGAAGCCGCCGCGATGCGCTCCTCGAAGCGCCGCATATCTTGCGCGGTATGACGCGAAAGCGTCACCTCAACGACAATACGGCTGCCCTTGAAAGCAGCCGTCCAGTCGATATCCGCGCGATAGCCCTTGATAAGCCCGCTGTCTTCGAGTTTCTTCACACGCTCCCACGCGGGCGAGATCGACAAATTGACCTCTTCCGCAAGGCGCGATTTCGTTATGCGGCCATCCCGCGCAAGAATGCGCAGAATGGCCAGATCGTAGCGGTCGAGCTTGATCAACTTACACGCTCACGGCAATGTTGCGTTCGACGATATCCGCGACCACGGCCACGGTGTCGCCCATCTGCACGAGGCCCGGAAAATGCCGCGCCGCAAGCAGTCCGTCACGCTTCGCGCAATATTCAACCGGCGTCGCGCCCGTGCGCGTAACGTCATACACGCGCGCAAGCACATCGCCCGCTCTCACCATGTCGCCGAGATCGCGGCACATTTCGAGCAGGCCCGTATGCTCGCTCGTCGTGTAGCAGGAACCATCCGGCATGTCGAGCAATGTCGTCGTGCGCGCTTCGCCGCGAACCACCTCCTTCTCGATGATGCCCGCATACGCGAGAAAGCCGTACACGCCGCGCTCCGCCACCGCGACGCTCTTCGCCGTCGACGAACCGCCACCGCCCAGTTCCGTCGAGACGAACACCTTGCCCGCTTCCTCGGCCGCGCTGTCATACAGACCGATGCTGTCGAGTTCGAGCATCCGCATCGAATACGGCGCCCCGAATGCGCGCATCGCGGCTTCGCAACGCGACTGCTGCGTCCCGTCGTTCAATACATGAATGGCCGCAAACGGCAGAAAATCGAGCGTGCGGCCGCCCGCGTGGATATCGAGCACGTAATCGGCGAGCGGCAACAGATGACGCTGAAAGTAATCCGCGATCTTTTCCGTCACCGTGCCGTCGGGCTTGCCCGGAAAGCTGCGATTCAGATTGCCCGCGTCGATCGGCGAAGTGCGCGAACCCGCGCGAAACGCCGGATAGTTCATGAACGGCACGATGATCACGCGGCCGTTCACGTCGCTTGCCTTCAACGTCGATGCGAGCTTCGCCAGCGCGATCGGCCCTTCGTATTCGTCGCCGTGATTGCCGCCCGTGAGCAGCGCGGTCGGTCCGTCGCCGCGCTTGATCACGGTGACGGGAATCATCACGGCGCCCCACGCGGAATCGTTGCGCGAATACGGCAGCTTCAGAAAGCCGTGCTGTTCGCCCTCTGCATCGAAGTCGACGGTCGGGCTGATCGGTGACGCGCGCATCGTGCTACTCCTTCACGAACAATTTGCGAGGCGTGTTGCAGAAAGTCTCGACGCCGGTGTCCGTAATCAGGATGCTCTCCGTGATTTCTAGGCCCCAGTCGTCGAGCCACAGCCCCGGCATGAAGTGGAACGTCATGCCGGGTTCGAGGACGGTCTGGTCCCCAGGACGCAGGCTCATCGTGCGCTCGCCCCAGTCCGGCGGATAGCTCGCGCCGATCGGATAACCGCAACGGCTATCCTTCTCGATGCCGAACTTGCGCAACACCGCGAAGAATGCATTGGCGATGTCCTCGGTCTTGTTGCCCGGCTTCGCCATCGCGAGACCCGCCTCGATGCCTTCGACGACCGCCTTCTCGCCTTCGATGAAATGCTGCGGCGGGCGGCCGAGATACACCGTGCGAGAGAGCGGGCAGTGATAGCGCTTGAAGCATCCGGCGATTTCGAAGAACGTGCCCGCATTCGCCGTGAACGTCGAGTCGTCCCATGTGAGATGCGGCGCGGCGGCGTCGGAACCCGTCGGCAATAGCGGCACGATCGCGGGATAGTCGCCGCCATAACCTTCGACGCCCGTGATGCCCGCTTCGTAAATCTGCGCGACGAGATCGCTCTTCTTCATGCCCGGCTCGACCGTGTCGAGAATGCGCGCATGCATCTTCTCGACGATGCGCGCCGCGACGCGCATGTACTCGATCTCGCGCTTCGACTTCACTGCGCGCTGCCAGTTGACGAGCGCGGTCGCATCGACGAACTTCGCGTTCGGCAGATGCTGCGTCAGCGACGCATACGCCTTCGCGCTGAAGTAATAGTTGTCCATCTCCACGCCGATGCGCAACGTGTCCCAGCCACGCGCGGCAATTACTTCGGATGACAGATAATCCATCGGATGGCGCACCTGCGACTGCACATAGTGATCCGGGTAGCCGACGATATCGTCGTGCGACATGAACACCGTGCGCTTCGCGCCGTTCGCGTCCTGGCCACGGCCGTACCAGACCGGATCGCCGTGCATCGCGAGCAGCACGCATTGATGCACGTAGAACGACCAGCCGTCGTAACCGGTGAGCCACGCCATGTTGGTCGGGTCGGTCACGATCATCAGATCGATGCCCGCTTTCTCCATCGCGCGCCGTGTCTTCGCGATCCGCGCGTCGTACTCGCTGCGTTCGAACGGCAGGCGTACCACGGGCGCCCCTCGTTCATCCAGCTTCTTCTGTTGCGTGATTTCGGACATCGTCCCCTCTATCAAGCGGTCACATCGTTGTGGAAAATGGTTCCTGCCTGTGCCGCGCGCGCTCGCTGAATGGCGAGCGTCGCGATCGCGGTGTCTTGCGCGCCGGTGCCGGTCAGATCGCACACGGTGATCTCGTCATCGCTCATACGGCCTTGAGCCTGTTGCGCGATGACTTCGCCAAGCTCGGCAAAAGATGCATCAGCATCCGTCACGCCCGCTTCGATCGCATGATGCAGCTCGCCGAGCACGCGCACTTGCTGAAGGCGGTCGCACACATAGCGCGCTTTGGCGAACACGTCCGGAGCGATTTCATTCTTGTGCTCCGCATCCGATCCCATCGCGGTGATATGCAAGCCCGGATGCAGATCGCGTGCGTGTATCAGTGGCTCGCGGCTCGGCGTCGTCGTGATGGCGATATCGGCGTGCTTCAACGCCTGGTTCACGCTGTCGGCGACATCGCATGGCAAGTCTTCGCAGTCACGCGCGAACTGCTGCGCGCTCTTCGGATCGCGCGCCCATATGGTCACATGCCCGATGTCGCGCACTAGCCGCAACGCCTTCAATTGCAGACGCGCCTGCTCGCCCGCGCCGATAATCGCGACGCGCTTCGCATCCTTGCGCGCGAGCCAGCGCGATGCAACCGCGCCCGCCGCAGCGGTACGCACGGCGGTGAGATAACCGTTGTCGAGCAACACGGCTTCCGTAAGACCGGTGCGCGCGGACAGCACGAGCATCAGGCCATTGAGGCTCGGAAGTCCGAGCGACGGATTGTTGAAGAAGCCAGGGCTCACCTTGATCGCGAAGCTCGGAAAGCGCGGCAAATAAGCGGTTTTCACGTCGACTTCGCCGGCGTGCTCGGGAATGTCGAGACGCAGGATCGGCGGCATTGCGACGGCTTCGGTCGCGAGCGACTTGAACGCGGCTTCGACTTGCTCGATCGCGTCGAGGTCAAGCGGCACGAGCTTGCGCAATTGCGCCTGCCCGAGCAGCACGGTGGAGGTATCGATGTTGGACATGGGTTCAGGCCGCTCCGATGAGTCGACGATGCGTTGCGATATCGATGTTGCTGCCGCTCACGACGATGACGATCGGTCCGTTCGCGGCTCCAATCGCGCCGTCGAGCAAAGCCGCGATGCCGACCGCCGCCGCCCCTTCTACAACGAGCCGCTCTTCGCGATACGCGTGCACGATGCCGCGCGCGATCGACACTTCATCGAGCAGCACGACATCGTCGATGAGATCGCGCGTCATCGCGAACGTATGTCTGTTATCGAGGCCGATGCCGCCGCCGAGCGAATCGGCGAGTGTTTCGAGTTCATCGACGAACACCGGCTTGCCTGCCGCGAGACTCGCATGCATCGCAGCGCCGCGTTCCATCGACACGCCGATCATCTTCACGTCGGCACGAATGCTTTTCGCCGCGAACGCGACGCCGCTGAATAAGCCGCCGCCCGACAAGGGCACGACGATGCTCGCCGCATCGGGCAGCGCTTCGAGAATTTCAAGGCCGATGGTGGCTTGCCCCGCGATCACGCGTTCGTCGTCGAAGGGCGGCACGAATGCATAGCCTTCTTGGCGCACGAGACGTTGCGCTTCGACCTGTGCATCGTCCTGACTCTTGCCGACGATGACGACACGCGCGCCGAGCGCGGCCACCGCATCGACCTTGTTCTTCGGCACGAGCGACGACATGCACACTGCAGCTTCGATGCCGAGCGCGCGTGCCGCGTGTGCAACCGCGCGGCCATGATTGCCCGTCGATGCGGTGACGACACGCTTGCAGCCTTGCTCCGCGATCTGTGCGAGCGCATTGGTCGCGCCGCGCAGTTTGAAGCTGCCCGTAGGTTGCAGCGTTTCGAGCTTTAGATGAACGGGCACGCCCGCGGTGCGCGAGAGCGACAGCGAATGAACCAGCGGCGTGACGAGCGCGCGGCCTTCGATGCGCTGGCGGGCGCGGTAGACATCGGCGAGCGTGAGTGCGGACATGTGCGGCTGAATTGCGTTTGAGCTAACCATGCAACTCAGTCTAATGTCCTAAAAAATCGTTTTCGATTGTCCTAGTTCATTTAGTTGAAGTCATGCACATGCGGGTACTGACCGAAGACTTCGCGCATCGTTTCGACCGCGCTGCGAAACGTGCTTTCGCCGACTTCCGCGCCCACGCATAGCCGCACCGCATTGGGCCGGTCCGCGCCGCGCACGAGAAACGGATCCGGCGACGTCACGGCGATATTGCGATTGCGCAATTCACGCGTGATGCGCTCCGCTTCCCATTCGTCGGGCACACGCAGCCATACCGAAAGCGCGTTCGGATGACTGCCGAGCACGTATTCGCCGAGCACTTCGCGCACGACGCCCTGGCGTGCCGCGAGCCGCTCGCGCTGAATCTCCACGAGACGTTGCGCGGTGCCATCCGTGATCCAGCGCGCGGTGACCTCCGCGATGGGCGACGTCGCCATCCAGCAACTGACGCGCAGCACGCTTTCCGCACGCAACGCAAGACGCCGCGGCACCGTCATGAAGCCCGTGCGCAAGCCGCTCAATACGGACTTGGTCATGCTCGTGCAGTAGAAAGCGAGTTCCGGAATGAGGCTCGCGATAGGCGTCTGCGTTTTCGCGGGCAACGCGCCATAGACATCGTCCTCGATCACATAGACGCCATAGCGTTCCGCGATGCGCGCAATCGCGCGGCGGCGCGAGTCGGGCATCATCGCGACCGTGGGATTGTTGAGCGTCGGCGTGCAGACGAGCGCGCTCACGCGTTCGCTGTCGCAGACTTCCTCGAAGTGCTCAGGGCGAATGCCGTGCTCGTCGATCTCAAGACCTTTGAGCGTAAACCCCAACACGTTCGCCGATCCGATTACGCCGTGATCGGTGAGGCTTTCGCACAGCACCGTATCGCCCGGCCCGACGATGCTCGCCAGCGCAAGGAAGATGCTATGCGCGACGCCGTTGGTGACGAGCAGCGTCTCGACCTTCGCGGGCATGTTGAGCGAAGCGAGCCATTCCACGCCCGCCTGTCGATGACTGTCGAAGCCCGCAATCGGCCGGAACGCGCGTATCCACGGCTGATCGTCGATGGTCGAAAGCGTCGCGCAGACCTTGCGCCACATCGCGTCATGCTCGGGCGTATGGACGATGCGCGCGATCGAGAAATCGACGACCGAGCGCTCGGCGGTGTCGAGCATGTAATTGGACATCGTTTCGGTCACGCGCGCGCTGACGAAGCTCCCGCGTCCGACCTCGCATCGAATCAGCCCTTGCCGTTCGAGTTCCTTGTAGGCATTGGTGACGGTCTGCACGCTGATCGCGAGATCGGCGGCGACTTCGCGTTGCGGCGGCAACCGTGCGCCCGATGCTAGCGCGCCGCTTTCTATATCGGCGGCCATCGCCTTGACGAGCCGCTTGTACTTCGACTGCACGCCCTGCACGGTACGCACGGCGTCGCGCCATCTTTCATTCACTTGCTGTTCCTCGCATGCCTGGTTCCATGCGCAATAGTGGCCCAAAAGCGCGCGCGAAAATAATTGTCCTAGAGCAATCGGAACAAATATATGGCTTTGTATTCTGCGTCGGTGGCTATGCGGCGAGTGACTCCAAAGCCCCTTGGAGTAAGGGTTTTCCTCGGTCTCTCACATGCAGCGCCGCCCCACTCGACCACGCTTGAAGAACCATTACTACGGGAACGATATGAACACGAAGCGACTGTCTGGAATGCTGGCGGCGGCGTGCGTCGCGGCAGCGAGTCTTGCCGCCTATGCCACGAGCGCGAACGCGGAAACCACGTTGCAGCGCATCCAGCGCACCGGCGAGGTGCGTATCGGCTATGCGAACGAAACGCCCTTCGCCTACACGACGCCCGATGGCACCGTAACCGGCGAATCGCCCGAGATCGCGAAGAAGGTGTTCGCCAAGCTCGGCGTGAAGAAGGTCGATGCGGTGCTGACCGAATGGGGCGCATTGATTCCGGGCCTCAAAGCCGGCCGCTTCGACGTGATTGCAGCGGGCATGTACATCACGCCCGAGCGTTGCAAGCAAGTGGCGTTCGCCGATCCGCAATATCAGATTCCCGACACGCTGCTGACGATGAAGGGCAATCCGAAGAACCTGCACAGCTATGCCGATGTCGCGAAGCAGCCGGACACGAAGCTTGCTGTGATGGCAGGTACCGCGGAACTCGGTTATGCGCGCGCGGCGGGCATCAAGGACGACCAGATTCTTCAGGTTCCGGACACGACCGCGCAATTGCAGGCCGTGCGCGCGCGTCGCGCCGACGCGGCTGTCGGCACCGCATTGACGATGAAGGGCCTCGCCGAAAAAGGCGGCTCGTCGGTCGAGGCGATCAAGCAGTTCAACGACGATCCGAAGCACACAGGCTATGGCGCGCTCGCGTTCCGACCCGAAGACACGGATCTGCGCGACGCCGTCAACAAGGAGCTGCATCAGTGGCTCGGCACCGACGATCATCTGAAGACGGTCGCGCCCTTCGGCTTCGACAAGTCCAACGTGACAGCGAAGAAAGCGCCGGAACTGTGCGCCGGTTGAGCATCGATGCATCGCGACGCGCAGCTTCATCTACTAGCGAGGAACCGTCATGAGTGACCTCCGTGAGCTTCTGCCCTTGATGATGAAGGGCACACTCGTCACGATCCAGATCGCCTTCATCAGCATCCTGCTTGCGATCGTCATGGCGGGCGTCGCGACGGCGTTGCGCGCCGCGCCATACCGTGTCGTGCGATGGATCGGCAACGTGTATGTCGAAGTGTTTCGCGGCACTTCGCTGCTCGTGCAGTTGTTCTGGCTCTTCTTCGTGCTGCCGCTGCCGCCGTTCAACGTGCAACTGACGCCCTTCACGGTCGCCATCGTCGGGCTCGGGTTGCACTACGGCGCGTATGGCTCCGAGATTCTGCGCGGCGCGCTGCGTTCGGTGCCCGGCGGACAGTACGAAGCGGCGCTCGCGCTGAACATGCCGGCCACGGCGCGGCTGCGTCGCATCGTGCTTCCGCAGGCGATGATCAACGCGCTGCCGCCCGCGACGAATCTGATGATCGAACTGTTGAAGGGCACATCGCTCGTCTCGCTGATCACGCTGTCGGATCTCACGTTCCGCGCGCGCCAGCTCGACGAAGCGACCTTCAAGACAGCGGAAATCTTCGGGCTCACGCTGCTCATCTACTTCGTGCTCGCGCAGGTGATCGTCGCCGTGATGCGCGTGTTCGAGCGGCGCGTGAGCAGTCATGTCGCGATCCGTCGCGCGAGCCGCACCTTACCGGGGGCCGCATCATGACGTCGCTGGGTCAACTCTTCGATGTGAAATACGCGCTGCAGATCCTGCCGGAACTCGCGCGCGCGGCGACTTATACGATCGGCATCACGCTCGTCGGGTTCGCCATCGCGCTCGTGCTCGGCCTCGTTCTCGCCATCATGCGGCGCAGCGATTTCGCGCCGCTCGCGAAGACGACTGCGTTCTTCATCGAGTTCATACGCAGCACGCCGCTGTTGATTCAGGTGTACGTGCTCTTCTATGTCGCGCCGCTTTACGGCTTTACGATGTCGGCGTTGACGGCGGGCACGCTCGGCATCGCGGTCCATTACGCATGCTATGTGTCCGAGGTGTATCGCGCGGGACTCAACGGCGTTGCTCGCGGACAATGGGAAGCATCGTGCGCGCTGTCGCTCAGGCCGTGGCGCACCTATACCGGCGTGATTCTGCCGCAAGCGATCCGCCCGGTGATTCCCGCGCTCGGCAACTACCTTGTTGCGATGTTCAAGGACACGCCGGTGCTCTCCGCGATCACCGTCGTCGAACTGATGCAGCAGGCGAAGAACATCGGCTCCGAGACCTTTCGCTATCTCGAACCGATTACGATGACCGGAATCTTCTTTCTCATCATCAGCGTGACGTTCGCTTCGGGCGTGCGTCATATCGAACGGCGCGTGAGGCTGCCATGACCGCGACTCAATACCAGGAGCAGCAGATGAAACGGGATTTCGACCCCGAGCTCGGCCGCGCAGCCGATGCCAGCGCGAACACGCCGATGGTGCGCTTTCGCAACGTCACCAAACGCTACGGCGCGCTGACCGTGCTCGACGGCCTCGATCTCGATGTCGCGCCGAACGAGAAGGTGGCGATCATCGGGCCGAGCGGCTCGGGCAAGTCCACGCTATTGCGCGTACTGATGACGCTCGATCCGCTGACCGATGGCGTCATCGAAGTGGACGGGCAGCCGCTCACGCACGAAATGCGCGGCGGCAAGCTCGTGCCCGCATCGCCGCGGCATGTTCGTCAGGTTCGCAGCAAGATCGGCATGGTGTTTCAGAGCTTCAATCTCTTTCCACACATGACCGCGCTCGCGAATACGATCGAAGCGCCAATGAGCGTGCTCGGATTGTCGAAGAAGGAAGCGACCGAGCGCGCGCGCGAACTGCTGTCGCTCGTCGGCCTCGCGGAGAAGTGCGAGCATTACCCGTCGCAATTGTCGGGGGGACAGCAGCAGCGCGTCGCGATTGCGCGAGCGCTCGCCATGCGGCCGAAGATCATGCTGTTCGACGAAGTGACATCCGCGCTCGATCCCGAACTATGCGGCGAAGTGCTCAACGTGATTCGCCGTCTCGGCGAAGAACACAACCTGACGATGCTGATGGTCACGCACCAGATGGGCTTCGCGAAAGAGTTCGCCGATCGCGTGTGTTTCTTCTCGCAAGGCAAGATCATCGAACAGGCGCCGCCGCAGCAGTTCTTCAGCGCACCGCAGCATGAGCGCACGCGGCAGTTCCTGCGTGCGGTGACCGAGGCGCTTTGATTCGTTGCTGCGCGCGGCGCGGGTGCGGCTTACTGCGTGCTCGCCGCCAGCGGCGTATAGGTTCCCGTGAGTGCCTTAAGGAACGCGACGATCGACTCGACATCCGCTTCCGATAGCTTCGTTCCCACTTCGTACTTCGCCATGTCGCGAACCGCCTGATGCAGGTCGTTCACGTTGCCGTCGTGGAAATACGGCGCGGTCAGCGCGACGTTGCGCAGTCCCGGCACCTTGAAGCGATGCAGATCGCCCGGATCGCGTGTCACGTTCGCTCGGCCTTTGTCCGCATCCGTCAATGCAACGCCGCGCGCCGCGAAGTAATCGCCGGCAAGTCCCATCCGTTCATACGACTGGCCGCCGAGATTCGCGCCGACGTGACAGGTCGCGCAACGGTTCGCCTTGAATAGCTGATAGCCGCGCAATTCCTGCTCGTTGAGTGCGGTCTTGTCGCCGCGAAGATAAGCGTCGAAACGGCTCGGCGTCAGCAAGGTCTTTTCGAATTCGGCGATGGCGTCCGTGATGTCGTCGCCCGACCAGCCGCGTTCATACACACTCGTGAAGGCGCGCGTGAACTCCGCATCCTTGTTCAGCTTCCCGATGATCTGATCCCACGAAACCGAAGCCATCTCGACCGGATTCAGCGGCGGCCCGCCCGCCTGATCCTGCAGCGTCGCGGCACGTCCGTCCCAGAACTGCGCGTGATTCAGCGCCGCGTTGAATACGGTCGGCGCGTTCACGCCGCCGAGTTGACCGCCCACGCCGAGCGATAGCTTGCGGTTGTCGACGCCACCGGTTCCGAGGCCATGACAGCTCGCACACGAGATCGAATTGTCAGACGACAGGCGCGGATCATGGAACAGGCGCATGCCGAGCGCGACCTTGCGCGCATCGACGGTCAGCGATGCCGGCAAGGGCTGCACCGGCTCGTTCGCGAATTCGTCGCTTACGCCGTGCGTCGCATAGTTCGCTTTGCGGACATCGGCGATCCATTCGAGCAGCATATCGCGATCATCCTGCGTCAGGCCCGTGCTCCAGTGCACGGCGCGGAACGCAGCGGGCGGCATCGTGCCGTCTTTCACGACTGTTTCGAGCTTGGCGATATCGGCTTCAGGCGCGGGCGTGCCGTCTTCGAGAGCGTTGTACAGCGCGTCGATACGGAAATGACGCAGCCCTTTCTCGACGTCATGCTTCGATAACTGCGCGATGCCAGGCCATGTCGAATACGACGGCAATTCGGCCTTCGTCGAATGGCAGTAATAGCATGCGTTGCGGTTCAGCACGTTGCGAATGGAACCCGCTTGCGCCGACGACACCGGCCCTTCTGCGGCCTTGCTCGCATACGCCGTGTCGTGCAGATACGCATAACCCGACATGCCCAGATATCCTGCAATGACGACCCCCGCGACCGCTAACAACGACTTCTTCAACATGTTTGACATCGACTGGCTCTAGCTTTCGAATTAGTTGGCTAGCGATGCTAACGAACGCGGCCGGAATCGTGGTTGAGAGCCGTCAACGTTCTTTCCCGGACAACTTGTCGCGCCTGATGCGTGGCGTCGAATGCCGTGCGCCATGGCGTCGCATGAGCGTCGAGGACCGTTTATTGCTTCCCGCTCATTCGATGACCACCGGAGAGTGCGATGCCCCCCACCCTGCATAAAGTCGCGCGTTTCGCGGATCTGTCCGCCGGGCGCGGCACGCGCGTGTGCGTCAAGAGCGAAGACAAGGACGCGAAGGACATTCCGATCCTCCTCGTGCGCGACGGAGAGAATGTGCGCGCGTACACCGCCAAATGCCCGCATGCGGGCGGGCCGCTCGACGAAGGCGCGATTTGCAACGGACGCATCGTGTGTCCGTGGCACAAAGGCACGTTCGATGTCGGCGACGGCAGTCTCGTCGAGCCGCCGCCTTTGAAGGCGTTGACGCGCTATGAAGCGATGCTCAAGGACGGCGATGTGTATGTGTCCGCGCAACCCATGGAGAGCGGCGACGTATCGCAGAAACAGACTAACGATAGCCGGACCATGCTCATCGTGGGCGCGGGCGCGGCGGGCGCGGCCGCTTGTTCGGCGTTGCGCGAAGCCGGTTTCGGCGGACGCATCGTGTTGGTCGGCGGCGACGCGCGCGAGCCGTACGATCGCACCTCGCTCAGCAAGTTCACGCTCGCGGGCGACATGCCACCCGACGACGTTCCGCCCCTGCTCGACGACGATTTCTTCGCGAAGCACGACATCGAACGCAACGAATCGCCTGCCGTTCATCTCGACGCGAAGAACCGGCGCGTCGAACTCGCAAACGGACACAAAATCGATTACGACGCCGCGCTCGTCTGCACCGGCGGCGTGCCGAAGCCGCTCACGACGCCCGGCGCAAACCTCGCGCATGTACATCTGCTGCGCACTCGCGACGATGCGCGTGCGATCCTCGGATCGCTCGAACAGCACAAGCGCGCGGTGATCGTCGGTGCGAGTTTCATCGGGCTCGAGGCGGCTTCATGTCTGAGGAAGCGAAACGTCGACGTGACCATCGTCGCGCCGGGCAAGGTGCCGTTCGCGAAGCAGTTCGGCGAGCGCATCGGCGAGATGTTCAGAAAGCTGCACGAGAAGAACGGCGTGACGTTTCATATGAATGCACGCGTAAGCACATTGAGGGGCGGCAACGCGGTAAGCGAAGTGATCCTCGATTCCGGCGAGAAGATCGCAGCCGATGTCGTGCTCGCGGGCACGGGCGTCGATCCCGCCACGTCGTTTCTTGCGGACGTCGAGCTCGCGGACGATGGCGGCATCGATGTGGACACGTCCATGCTCGCCGCGCCCGCGCTCTATGCCGCCGGCGATATCGCGCGCTTTCCGTTGCCGCGCTCGGACCAGCGCGTGCGCATCGAGCATTGGCGTGTCGCGCAGCAACATGCGCGCGTCGCCGCGTACAACATGGCGGGCAGCGCACGCACGTATGTCGGCGTTCCTTACTTCTGGACCTATCACTACGAGAAGACCTTCGACTATCTTGGACATGTCAGCGAGCCCGACAGCATCGAAATAGACGGCGATCTCGAAGCGCAGCATTTCATCGCGTATCTGATGAAGGATGGACGCGTGGGCGCGGTGGTCGCGTGCGAACACGACGCCGCCGTGTGCCGTCTCGCCGAAGCGATGCGCGAGCCGCTCACGCTCGAAGACGCACGTCGCATCGCCAACGCCTGAGCGCGCGAACATGGCCACGAAACGCGCCGATATCGACCCGCAACAGACGCCCGCATCGCTCGACGAATGCCGGCGTTGCGCGCTCTGGGAACACGCGACGCAAGCGGTGCCGGGCAACGGTCCGCGTCATGCGCCGATCATGATCGTCGGCGAGCAGCCGGGCGATCAGGAAGACTTGCAGGGCAAGCCGTTCGTCGGGCCTGCCGGCGCGATGCTCGATCGCGCGCTCGAAGAAGCGGGCGTCGCGCGCAAGGAGGTGTATGTAACGAACGCGGTCAAGCACTTCAAGTGGGAACCGCGCGGCAAGCGGCGTCTGCACAAGACGCCTGCGCAGCGCGAGATCGATGCCTGCCATTACTGGCTCGATCGCGAGACAGGCGATGTTGCGCCGCAAGTGATCGTCGCGCTCGGCTCGACTGCGCTCAAGTCCGTGTTGCGCGATTCGAAGGCGACTCTGCAGGCCTCGATGGGGCACGCGCTCGAACACGAGGGACATGCGATCGTCGCGACCTATCATCCTTCGTTCGCGTTGCGCGCGCCCGATCCGGAGACACGCGAGCGTGCATACAAGGCAATCGTCGAAGCGTTGCGCGATGCACATCGGCTCGTCGCGCGTCATCGGAAATAGCGTTGAGGGAATGACTATGACAACGAGCGCAAAGACAGCAGCGAAAAAGAAGAATAGCGGCAAGCGGCCCAGCACGCGCCAGCGGCATTCGCTTGCGAGCGTCCGCAAGAAGCCGGAGCGCACGACGCATCGCTGGTCGCATCATGTGATGGAAACGAGCGATGCAATGGATATTCAGCGCGACATCTTCAAGACCGGCAACGCGCAGGAGATCGCCGATTCGCTCAAGCGCTCGTCGACGCGCAGCACCCGCCGCAAGGGCTCGCCGTTTCAGTCGGCAATGTCGATGCTGAACTTCTACATCAATCGCGCGGGGCGCAATCTGCCGAAGTCGCGCAAGAGCACGCTGGAACGCGCGAAAAAACGCTTGCGCGAAGCGTTCGGACGCAAGCCCTGAAACGTCCGCGCGGCCTCGTCGGAACGAGGCCGCGCGCGTTGCGTGGCTACCGCTTCTCCATGAAGATCAGGGTTGCCGCTGACCGCCCTGATGCTGTGGCAACGGCTGATTCTGCTGCTGCTGACCGCTCTGCTGATCCTGTTGCGGTTGCCCCGGCGACCGGTCTTGCTGGCCGTGCTGCTTGGGCGTCGATGGCTGATTGCCCGTTTGCTTTTGATTTCCGCTCATGAAGCCCTCCTGGCTAAGTCATCGCGTAGGTTAAAAGCCGCGGCTTGCGCCGCACGATAGTGCGAGCATCGCGCGTACCAGAACGGACGTCCGCATGATGCGGGCGCTTCGCAACGTCACGAGGAACGTCTCTTGCTTCCGCTAAAAGACGATGCGACCCGCTCAAAGGAGACAGCAATGGCGCAAGAACCTCCTCTCAATCCCGGCGATGAAGCCGAGCCCGGCGCGCCCGGTACCGGCGAAGACATCTGTCCGGACTGCAACGGCTCGGGCAAGCTCGAAGGCGCCGACTGCAAGACGTGCGGCGGAACGGGCAAGGTGACGCAAGGCATCGGCGGCGGTTGAATCGACGTTTCAGGAGTCACGTTTGAAAACGCATCCGAGCCATCTGGCAGGCACGGTCGCGCTCGCGTTGTTGCTCGCGAGCGGCGCGGCCATCGCCGACGATTACGCGAACGACTTTGGCCCGAACCCGACGCTGCCCGCACCGCGCAGAGCGATGATGCCGACGGTGAACATCGCGCCTGCCAAACCTTGGGCGCAGGGACAAAAACCCATCGCGCCCGAGGGTTTCGATGTGACCGCGTTCGGCACTGGGCTCGAACATCCGCGCTGGCTCGCGACGCTGCCCAATGGCGACGTGCTCGTCGCCGAAAGCAATGCGCCCGCGAAGCACGACGAAAACGCCGGCATCAAAGGCTTCGTCATGAAGAAGGTGATGAAGCGCGCGGGCGCGGCCGTTCCAAGCCCGGACCGCATCATGCTGCTGCGCGATGCCGATGGCGACGGAATCGCTGAAACGCGCAGCGTGTTCATCGACAAGCTGCATTCGCCGTTCGGCATGGCGCTCGTCGGCGACGATCTCTACGTCGCGGATACCGACGCGATCCTGCGCTTCAAGTACGAAAACGGCACGACGCAAATCACGACGCCGGGCGAGAAGTTCATCGACTTGCCTGCCGGCGATATCAACCATCACTGGACGAAGAACATCATCGCGAGCCGCGACGGAAGGAAGCTCTACGTGACGGTCGGCTCGAACAGCAATGTGGCGGAGAACGGCATCGACGCGGAGAACGGCCGCGCGGCGATCATGGAAGTCGATATCGAATCGAAGCAGTCGCGCCTCTTCGCGACGGGCTTGCGCAATCCGAACGGCATGGCGTGGCAGCCGCAGAGCGGCGCGCTCTGGACCGTGGTCAACGAGCGCGACGAACTCGGCAACGACCTCGTGCCGGACTATCTGACCTCCGTGAAAGACGGCGCTTTCTATGGCTGGCCATACAGCTATTACGGTCAGCATGTCGATGATCGCGTGAAGCCGCAACGCGCGGATCTCGTGCAATCGGCGATCGCGCCGGACTATGCGATCGGCGCGCACACCGCTTCGCTCGGTCTCGCGTTTTATGACGGCACCGCATTTGCGCAACGCTATCGAAATGGCGCGTTCATCGGTCAACATGGTTCGTGGAATCGCAAGCCGAGAAGTGGCTACAAGGTGATCTTCGTGCCCTTCGACAATGGCAAGCCTTCAGGACCGCCCGAAGATATTCTGACGGGCTTTCTGTCGTCGGATGGTCATGCGCTCGGCCGTCCTGTCGGCGTGGCGATCGATGGCAAAGGCGCATTGCTCGTCGCCGACGATATCGGCAATACGGTGTGGCGGGTCGCGCCCGCCGCGAAATAAATGGCCGCGCGAAAGTCGGCACGCGGCGCGCCGGGTCTCTTCGCGCTCGCGGAAAAGCAGATCGTCGGGCTTTACGATGCGGGCGTGATGTCGCCTGCGGTGCTGCATCACGTCGTCGCGGCTTACGCGAATAGCAGCATCGACTGGAACGAAGATGGCACGCTGCAAACCGTCGATGGCCATACGGTGCACGAAGCCGTCGTGCTCGTGATGATGCCGGGACGTGCGTTGAAGAACGCACGCAAGGACTTCATCTCCGTGGTCGAGCATCTCGCGGGCGGCGCGCGCGAGATGCAACAGGACGAAGCGCAAGCCGAGGACGACGAAGATCTCCTGACTCAACTGGGCGGCGACCCATCGCCGCCGCGCGCGAAGGCGCGCGCCGCGAAGAAGAACACGGAAGAAGAAGCCGAGCCGAAGCGCGCGGCGTTCAATCCGCTCGTCGGCGCGCGTGCCGTGCGCAAGTAGCGGCATCACGGCACGCGCCTGTCGCGATCAATGCGGCACGCCCGGCGCGATGAGATCGAGCAGATCGTCCATGTCGAATGGCTTCGCGAGAATGGGCACGCCGAGATGCTTCGCGCGTTCGAGTTCATCGGCATAACCCGTCATCAGCACGAGCTTCTGCGATGGCAAACGCGACATGATCTGCTCGGCCAGATCGATGCCGTTCATGCGGCCCGGCATCTGCACATCCGACAACACGAGATCGAATCCATAACCTTCGCCCAATAGCGCGAACGCGGCATCGGCGCTTTCTTCGTGATGCACCGCGCAGCCGAGCACTTCGAGCACCGCCGTCACGCCCGCCGCGACATCCGCGTTGTCTTCCACGAGCAGCACCGACGTGCCGCGCAACGGCTCGTCTTCTTCATCGGATACGGGCACGATCGGCGGCGTCTCGACATCGGGCGGCACATAGGCCTTCGATTCCTTCGGTGCCGGACCATGATGGCGCGGCAAATAGAGGCGCACGGTCGTGCCCGATCCCGCCACGCTCGTGATGCGCGCCGTGCCGCCCGCCTGCTCGCACGCGGCGAGCACCTGCGTGAGGCCGAGGCCCGTGCCCGCGCCGCGCTGCTTCGTCGTGAAGAGCGGCTCGAACGCGCGGCGCTGCACTTGCTCGGTCATGCCTTCGCCGTTGTCGGTGATCGAGACGAGCACGTATTCGCCATCGGGAATATCCGTTTCCGCGCCGCGCACGCGCGCGTTCTGGCAACGGATCAGCACGCGCCCGCCGTGCGGCATCGCATCGCTCGCATTCACCGCGACGTTCACGAGCGCGATCTCCAGTTCGACCCGATCGGCCATGACGCGCCACAGATCGGGCGATAACTCCAGCGTCACCGCGACGGACGGATGCACCGATTTCTTCACGAGATCGAGCACGCTTCGCAGCCAGTCGGCGGGATCGACGAGCTCGCGTTTCAGCGGCTGCTTGCGCGCGACGCTCATCAGCCGCCGCGCGAGCGATTCGGCCCCGGCCGTGGCACGTTCCACCGCGAGCACTTCGCTTTCGACGTCGTTGAAGCGCTTGTGTCGGGCAAGCTCCATGTTCGAGCCGACGACCATCAGCAGATTGTTGAAGTCGTGCGCGACGTTCGCGACGAGATTGCCGAGCGCGCCCATGCGCCGCAATTGCCGGCTTGACGCCTCGACGGAAAGGCGTGTCGCGACTTCGGCCTGCCAGCGTTCCCATGCGGCCTGCTCCGCATTGAGCCGGCGGATCGAGAACAGGATCAGCAGCCACACCGCGATGCACGGCACGAGCGCCATCGTCGCGACGAGCGCAAGGTGATTGCGCCAGCGAGCGAGAACAGCGGAGGCCGCATAGCCCGTCGACACATAGAGCGGATAGTCGCCCACGCGTCTGAACGCGAGCAAGCGATCGACGTGATCGACGGTCGAACGAAGACGCATGCTGCCGTAAAGCTCGTTGTTGCGAAACGCGGCGGTAAAGGGTGTATTGGTCGCGGGTTGCCTGCTCTCCATGGCGCCCGGAAAGCGCGCGAGGATATTGCCGTCGCGCCGATAAAGCCCGATGACGACCGCCTTGTCGCCCGCCGCGAGTTCGCGATAAAAATCGGTGAGGTAGTCGCGCTTCAACGCAATCGACACGACGCCCAGAAACTTCCCGTTTCGGCCGATGCGTCCCATCGTCGTCGTGAAGACATCCGAGCGCGCCACCTTGCCGCGCAAGGGCAACGAAAAGTACGTGACGGGCGCCACCGCACGCGCGGACTGGAAATCGTCGCGATCCTCGATCGATATCGCGGGCGCGGGATACCACCGGCTATTGGCGAGCAGCGCGCCTTTCTCGCCGAACACGGAGATCGCCGCGATTTGCGCGAGCGTGCCGCTCATGTCGTCGAGCGTGCGATGCAGCTCCGCTTCGCGGCTCTTGATGAGCGCGTCGTCGCTATCGCCGAGCAGATCGACGATGCGCGTCTCCAGTTGCTGATTGAGGTCGATCACTTTCAGCGCGTGCTCGTCGGCGACGCGCGTGAGGCGTTCCGTGAGTTCCCGCGCATCGGCGAAGCGGCGCTGATGATCGTAGTAGCCGTAGATGCAAAGGCACGCGACCGGAATGACGATGGATGCGCCCAATACGAGCAGCAGCACCTTGCGCATCGATGCGAAATGGCGGGCAGGCAGCGGCAGATCGAATGTCGCGGTCTCTGTGGAGTCCAAGCGTTGCGTCTCCGAGGAAGTCGACCGGCATATCGTAACCGGCGAGGAGTCGGAGCGGTATGAAGAATGAAGAAAACGCCGGCATTCTCTTTAAACGCGGCGAGCGCATCGGTCGCCGGCGGCCTTTCTTCTCATTTAGCCAGGCGCATGCCTGGCCACTCGTCGCAGGGCTTGTGAACCCGGCGCGAGCGTCGGCTTCAGCCGACCATTTCGCGATCGGGCGTCGCGGATATGCGATGAATCGCGAGATCGGCGCCATTGAACTCTTCTTCGCGATCGAGCCGCAGGCCCACTGTCATCTTGATGGCGCCATACACGAGCGCACCGCCCGCGAGCGCGAGCACGACGGCGCCCGCCGTGCCGATGAGCTGCGACCCGATCGATACACCGCCGATGCCGCCGAACGCCTTCTGCCCGAACACGCCCGCCGCGATGCCACCCCACGCGCCGCACATGCCGTGCAGCGGCCACACGCCGAGCACGTCGTCGATGCGCCAGCGGTTCTGCACGCAGGTGAACATCTGTACGAAAAGCACGCCCGCGACCGCGCCGACGATCAACGCGCCGAGCGGATGCATCAGGTCCGAGCCCGCGCATACCGCGACGAGACCCGCGAGCGGCCCGTTATACGTGAAGCCCGGATCGTTGCGGCCCGCGAACCATGCGGCGAGCGTGCCGCCGACCATCGCCATCAGCGAGTTGACGGCGACGAGGCCGCTGATCTTGTCGACGGTCTGCGCGCTCATCACATTGAAGCCGAACCAGCCGACCGCAAGCACCCACGCGCCGAGCGCGAGAAACGGAATGCTCGACGGCGGATGCGCGGCGATGCGCCCGTCCTTGTGATAACGCCCGTGACGCGGCCCGAGCAGCAGCACGGCGGGCAACGCGACCCAGCCGCCGAACGCATGCACGACGACCGAGCCGGCGAAATCATGAAACGGCGCGCCGAACGTGTGCGTGAGCCACGCCTGAATGCCGAAACGCTCGTTCCACGCGACGCCTTCCAGTAAGGGATAAATGAAGCCGACGATCACGCAGGTCGCGAACAGTTGCGGATTGAACTTGGAGCGCTCCGCAATGCCGCCCGACACGATCGCCGGAATCGCCGCGGCGAAGGTCAGCAGAAAGAAGAAGCGCACGAGCGCATAGCCGTTGTGCTGCGCGAGGATATCGGCGCTGTGCATGAACTGCACGCCGTACGCGATGTTGTAGCCGATGAAGAAGTACGCAAGCGTCGACACGGCGAAGTCCACGAGGATCTTCACGAGCGCATTCACTTGATTCTCGCGGCGGACGGTTCCGAGTTCGAGAAAGGCGAAACCTGCGTGCATCGCAAGCACCATCGCGGCGCCTAACAGCAGAAAAAGAGTGTCGGTTCCGGATTGGAGTGCCTGCATGATTCGAGCGATTGGTCTAGAAGAGGCGCACGTTTTGCAAGTTCCGGGCCAACTTGGCGCAGACGGCATCCAAACGGTGCAGACGCTTTGCGCAGCGCGGATTGGCATGGTGCAACGGGCCGTGACGCTAACTTTTTCGGTGCGCCCGATCTTGGTGCAGTGCCCCGTTGCATGGCATTGAATGCACCGCGCAAGAGCCAAATATTTCGATGCGAAGGGACGCCGTAGGCTTATCGCAAGCACGCGATGCGATGCACGTTCGCGTTGCGCGGCGAGTATTCTGAAGACTGGTCGCGTGCAAAACGGAGTGGCCATGACCTCACGCATCGAACGATTTGGCGAGCACGTACGCATGGAATCGCATGAGCGCGATCCGCGTGTCGTCACGGTCGTGCTCGATCGGCCCGCGCGTCGCAATGCCGTCGATCGTTCCATGGCCGACGCATTGCGAGAGGCGTTCGAGCGCTTCGATGCCGACGATGCGTTATCCGTCGCCGTGCTATGGGGCGCGGGCGGCACGTTCTGCGCGGGCGCTGATCTGTCCGCACTCAACGATGACGCGCGCCGCAACGAGATCCATGCCGACGGCAGCGGCCCCGGCCCGATGGGACCGACGCGGCTCACGCTGCACAAACCCGTGATCGCCGCCATCGCCGGTCATGCGGTCGCGGGCGGACTCGAGCTTGCCGCGTGGTGCGATCTGCGCGTCGTCGAGGAACACGCGGTGCTGGGCGTGTTCTGCAGACGCGTCGGCGTGCCGCTCATCGATGGCGGCACGATACGGCTGCCGCGTCTCATCGGCATGTCGCGCGCGCTCGATCTGATCCTCACTGGCCGCGCCGTCGATGCTGACGAAGCGCTCGCTATCGGCCTTGCGAATCGCATTGCGCCGGCGGGCGAAGCGCGCAATGTCGCCGAAGCGCTCGCATGCGAACTGGCCGCGCTGCCGCAGGCCGCGTTGCGCGCCGACTTATGCTCCGCGCACGACAACGCGTTCGATGCCGACTTGGGCCGCGCCTTGCAGCGCGAAGGCGCGAGCGGATATCGCGCGGTGTGCGATGAAGGTCTCGAAGGCGCGACGCGTTTCATCGCAAGACATCGGGACTGAAAGGACGAGCGACATGAACTCAGTGTTCGAGAACCGTAGGGAAGCGGGCCGCGAGCTCGCGCAGCATCTCGGCGCGTATGCGGACCGTGACGACGTCACCGTGCTCGCATTGCCGCGCGGTGGCGTGCCCGTGGCATACGAAGTCGCACGTGCATTGCGCGCACGGCTCGATGTGCTCGTCGTGCGCAAGCTCGGCGTGCCGGTGCAGCCGGAACTCGCGATGGGCGCGATCGCATCCGGCGATGCGTTCTTTCTCGACGAGCGCATCGTGGAATATGCAGGCGTCGGGAAAGACGAACTCGATCGCGTGATCGCGATGGAGCGCGCCGAGCTCGAGCGGCGCGAGGCGCTGTATCGCGGCGACATGCCGCCGCTCGATATGAACGGACGCGTGGCGATCGTCGTCGATGACGGCATGGCGACCGGCGCAACGATGAAGGCCGCGGCGATGTCCTTGCGTCATGCGCGCCCGTCGAAGATCGTCGCGGCGCTGCCCGTTGCGCCGCTCGATTCGGAAGCGCGCGTGGAAGATATCGTCGATGAATTCGTCTGCGTGATGCGGCCGCATCGATACTTCGGCGTCGGGCAGTTCTACATCGACTTCGATCAGACGAGCGACGACGAAGTGCGCGAGTTGCTCGATGCGGCCCGCAAGGATGTTTAGCGCAGCCAGGGCGCGTCGTGCGATTCCTGCGTCTTGCCGTATTTTTCACGCGCGGCCTTCAACGACTGCTTCTCGATGACGCCTTCGTCCACGAGCGATTTCAGCGCGGCGATGACGATCGATACGCGATCCACTTCGAAGAACTCACGCAACGATTGACGCGTATCGCTGCGGCCGAAGCCATCGGTGCCGAGCGTGACGTAACGGCGCGGCACATACGCGCGAATCAGTTCGGGCACCGCGCGCACATAGTCCGTCGCCGCGATCACCGGCCCGCGCGATGATTCGAGCGCGCGCGTGACGAAGGGCACGCTCGCATCGTCGTCGGAGAGGCGCGCCGCGCGCTCGCATGACGCGCCATCGCGATGAAGCTCCGTGAAGCTCGTCACGCTCCACACGGCGGCGTCGATGTTCCAGTCGTCTTTGAGCATCGTGCGCGCGGCGATCGCTTCGTTGAGGATCGCGCCCGAGCCGAGCAATTGCACTTGCGCATTGGCATCGCCGCCGATGCGATAGATGCCGCGCAAAATGCCTTCGCGCGTGGACGCATTCAGCGCACTGCCGGGCGCGGAAGGCTGCGCGTAGTTTTCATTCGTCACCGTGATGTAATAGAACACGTCGTTCTGGCGTTCCATCATCTCCTGCATGCCTTCATCGACGATAGCCGCGACTTCGTACGCGAACGCGGGATCGTAAGCGCGGCAGTTCGGAACCGTCGATGCAGAGAGATGGCTCGTGCCGTCCTGATGCTGCAAGCCTTCGCCGCCGAGCGTCGTGCGTCCCGCCGTCGCGCCGATGAGAAAACCACGCGAACGCTGATCCGCGGCCGCGAAAATCAGATCGCCGATGCGCTGAAAACCGAACATCGAGTAATAGATGTAGAACGGCAGCATCGGCAGATCGTGCACGCTGTATGAAGTCGCCGCCGCGATCCACGACGACACTGCGCCCGCCTCCGAAATGCCTTCTTCGAGAATCTGCCCGCGCGTGTCCTCGCGGTAATAGAGCATCGAGCCCATGTCTTCCGGCTCGTATAACTGGCCGAGCGGCGAATAGATGCCCACTTGCCTGAAGAGATTCGCCATGCCGAACGTGCGCGCCTCGTCCGCGACCACAGGGACGACGCGCGGTCCGAGCGTCTTGTCCTTCAGCAAGCTGCCGAGCATGCGGACGAAAGCCATCGTCGTGGACATTTCCTTCGCTGATGCGTCGAGCGCGAACTGGCCCCACGTAGCGAGCGCGGGCGGCGTGATGCCAAGCGAAGCCTTCGCGCGCCGTCGCGGCAGATAACCGCCCAACGCCGCACGACGCTCGTGCAGATAGCGCATTTCGGGCGCGTCATCCGCGGGCTTGTAGAGCTTGAGCTGCTCGACATCGTTATCGGAGAGCGGCAGGCGGAAACGATCGCGGAACTGCTTGAGATCGTCGAGATCGAGCTTCTTCTGTTGATGCGTCGTCATGCGGCCCTGCCCCACCGCGCCCATGCCGAAGCCCTTCATCGTCTTCGCGAGAATCACCGTCGGCTGGCCCTTGTGCGAAAGCGCCTTCGCATAAGCGGCGTGGAGCTTGCGCACGTCGTGACCGCCACGGCGCAAACGGTCGATATCTTCATCCGACATATGCGCGACGAGCGCCGCGAGTTCCGGATTCTGCCCGAAGAAGCGCTCGCGGTTATAGCGGCCGTCATTCGCCGAGAAAGTCTGGAATTGGCCGTCGACGGTATGCGCAAATGCGCGCAGCAATGCATTGGAGCGATCGCGCGCGAACAGCGCGTCCCAGTCCGAGCCCCACAAGACCTTGATGACGTTCCAGCCCGCGCCGGTGAATTGCGCTTCGAGTTCATCGACGATGCGCCCGTTGCTGCGCACAGGGCCATCGAGCCGCTGCAGATTGCAGTTGATGACGAACACGAGGTTATCGAGCTGCTCGCGCGCTGCGAGCGACAGCGCGCCGATCGATTCCGGCTCGTCCATTTCGCCATCGCCGAAGAAGCCCCAGACCTTGCGGCCTTCCGTGTTCTTGAGATTGCGGTTCTGCAAATAGCGCATGAAGCGCGCTTGATAAATGGAATTGATAGGACCGATGCCCATCGACCCAGTGGGGAACTGCCAGAAATCCGGCATCAGCCAGGGATGCGGATAAGAGCACAAGCCCGGTCCCGCGATCTCGCGCCGATAATGCTTCAGATGTTCTTCGCCGAGAAAGCCTTCGAGAAAGGCGCGCGCATAGACGCCCGGCGACGAATGCGGCTGAAAGTAGACGATATCGCCGCCATGCGTTTCATTCGCGGCTTCAAAGAAGTGATTGAAGCCGACCTCGAAAAGATCCGCCGCCGATGCATAACTTGCGATATGGCCGCCGAGTTCGCCATAAGCCCGATTCGCGCGCACGACCATCGCGAGTGCATTCCAGCGCAACACCGCGGCGAGCTTTTCCTCGATGTCGAGATTGCCGGGATAAGGCTGTTGCTGCGCCACGGGAATCGTATTCGCATAAGGCGTCGCGCGCGCCCGCGCCGATTCGACGCCCACCGACAGCGCGTGCTCCGCGAGCCGGTCGAAAAGATACTGCGCGCGATCCTTGCCTACGTGTTCGACGACCGCATCGAGCGCCTCCAGCCATTCGGCGGTCTCGCCGGGATCGATGTCCTCGCGTCCCTTGGCAATGGAAAGAAGCTGGGTGGTACCGCTCGACAAGTCCGTCATGGCGCGACTCCGCGTTGGCTAGAGAATACGCTCAAGCATATCCATTGATGCGCAGAATGTGCGTCTCATTTGGCTGCCTTTTCGCTTTGCTGTAGTGTGTTTATTCTTCGGAAACGCCAAAAACCGGAATCTTTCGACTATGACAGCACATTCGAAGCAGCGCCTCGACCGCATCGACATCGCCATATTGAATGAGCTACAGCAAAACGCGCGCATCACCAATTCGGAACTCGCCCGCGCCGTCAATCTTTCGCCGACGCCCTGCTTCAACCGCGTGCGCGCGCTGGAGAAGGCGGGCCTTTTCAAGCAGCACGTCACCTTGCTGAATCCGGAAGCGCTCGGGCTTTCCATCAACGTCTTCATTCAGGTCAGTCTGGAAAAGCAGATCAAGGATGCGCTTGCGCGTTTCGAGCAAGCGATCAGCGAGCGGCCCGAAGTGATGGAGTGTTATCTGATGACGGGCGATGCCGATTACCTGTTGCGCGTCGTATTGCCCGACGTCGCCGCGCTGGAGCGCTTCATCCTGGAACGGCTCACGAAGATGCCAGGCGTTTCCAACATTCGTTCGAGCTTTGCGCTCAAACAGGTGCGCTATAAAACCGCGCTGCCGTTGCCCGCGTCGGGATTGACCCTGCCCGATCAGAATGCCGACGAGGCAGAATGGACCTGATGGATAGTGCAACGAGCGGTCGATCCTTCCGACAGCACTAAACATTCCTGTAATTCTTGCGATGACGCGGTGCATCGCCTATAACTCGTGTGGCCTGTGCGGCATGTTTTCCCGGCTTGACGTGTTCTCCGACGAATTACCACGCACGCGAGAAAGACATGAACATCGAAACCGTACGTGTATTCATCATGACGCGCGGCGTCGATTTCGCGATCATGGTGATCGGCGCGATCGCGCTGTGGATCATCGGGCGCTGGCTGATCGGTCTCGTCACGAGCACGATGCGCAAGCTTCTTTCGCGCAACGGCCGCGTCGATCCGACGCTCGCGCATTATCTCGGCTCCATCGTCGGCGTCATTCTCAATCTGCTGCTCGTACTCGCGATTCTGCAGATTTTTGGCGTGCAGACGACGTCTTTCGCGGCGTTGCTCGCGGGTCTCGGTCTCGCTATCGGCACGGCATGGGGCGGGCTGCTCGCGCACTTCGCGGCAGGCGTGTTCATGCAGGTGTTGCGGCCCTTCAAAGTGGGCGATTTCGTGACCGCGGGCGGCGTGACCGGCACCGTCACTGAGCTTGGTCTTTTCGGCACGACCATCACGACGCCCGACAACGTCGCGGCCATCATCGGCAACAACAAGATCTTCTCCGACACGATCTGGAATTTCAGCTTGCTGCCGCATCGGCGCGTCGAACTGAGCGCGAAGATCGCGAATGGCGTCGATCCGCTCGATGCCATCGCGCGTCTGAAGGAAGCCGTCGCGAAGATACCGAACGTGGCGACCACGCCGCCGCCCGATGTCGAAGTGCTGTCGTTCACGCCGGAAGGACCGCTTCTGTGCGTGCGGCCTTACACCAATACCAGCGACTATTGGCAGGTCTATTTCGACACCAATCGCGCGATCATCGAAACGTTCAGGCAAGCCGGCTATCCGACGCCGGAAACGCCGCTCGTGCGCCGCGTCGTCAACTGATTTTCACGCGCGAATGCTGAACTAGAATGAGTGGAACCGGCGTGCCTTGCGCCGGATCACCGGTCGCGCGCGGGAGGATGCCATGCCGACTTATCAATACCGTTGTCAGGATTGCGGCGAGACCTTCGAGCACGCGGAGCACATCGTCGAGCATGCAACGGTGCAACTCAAATGCCCGAAGTGCGGCAGCGAGAAAGTCGCGCACGCACCGGCGCCGTTCGTCGCGAAGACCACGAAGAAAAGCTGAACTTCAAGCCGCGCGAAACCGCACTTCGTGCGACGGCAGGCCGCCCAGACGTTGCGCGACGTGATCGATGAACGCGCGCAAGCGCGGCGCTTCGTGACGGCTCGGCGGCCATAGAATCTGAAACACGCCTTCCGTACGCATGTGTGCGCCGAGCACCGCGCGCAGCATGCCGCCGTCCATCGCGCTCTTCGCGACGAAATCCGGCACGCACGCGAGCCCCAATCCGGAGATGCAGGCTGCGAGCACGGCTTCCATGTCGTTGAACGTGAGCGTCGCGTGCGGATCGATTGCGAACGTGTGATCGTCACGCGCGAAACGCCAGGGCTCGGGACGGCCGCTCGCCGGAGAACGGAAGCGGATGCACGCATGGCCATCGAGATCGCCGGGCGTCGCGGGCTCGCCATGACCCGCGAAGTATGCGGGCGAGCCAATCACGACCGGACCGTATTGCGTGAGCGGGCGCGCGAGCAATTGCGAATCGGCGAGACGCCCTGTGCGGATCACCGCGTCATACCCTTCCTGCGTGACATCGACTACGCGATCGCTGAATTCGATATCCAGTTCGATGTCCGGATAGCGCCGCCTGAAGTCCGGCACGAGCGGCATCAATAGCCGCGTGCCGAGCGACGGCGCGCTGATGCGCAGGCGTCCGCGCGGCGACGACGTCGAATGGAACAGCTCGTTCTCTGCTTCTTCGAGATCGGCGAGCATGCGTTTGCAGCGCGCGAAGAAACGTGCGCCTTCGTGCGTGAGGCCGATCCTGCGCGTCGTGCGATTGAGCAGTTGCACGCCGAGCTTCGCTTCGAGCCGCATCACGCTCTTGCCTACTGCCGAAGCCGACAATCCGAGCGCGCGCCCTGCCGCGACGAAGCTGCCCGACTCGGCGGCGCGCACGAACGCGACCATGCCGGAAAGACTTTCTGTCGATGGAGGCGCCCCGGACGAAGTCGCCGTGAGAGACCCGTGCGAAGCCTGCGATGGAACGGTGGTCATATTCATGTTCTGGCGAAAAAGAAGGCGCGACGGATTGCGCCTGTCTTCTGCAAGAACGTGCGTGATGCCGATTTATTCCCGACTTACCCGCGCTCTCGTGTAGTGCGGCGCGTCAGCCGTTCAGTTCCTCGTGCAGCGCGACGTATTCCTGCGCGAGCTTGTGACGCGGTTCGAGATAGATCATCGGCCGCGCGTGCTGATGGCTCTCGCGGATTTTCACGGAGAGCGACAGATGCGAATTGAGCACAGGCAAATCTTCGCCGCGTAGTTCGTCGACGAGTTGCTGGGGCAGGCTTGCGCGCGGCTGGAACTGATTGATGACGATGCCTTCGACGCTCAGATCCGGATTGTGATCGTGGCGGATCTCCTGCACGTTATCGAGCACCGAATAGAGCGCGCGGCGCGAGAAGTCGTCGCAATCGAATGGAATCAGACAGCGCTCCACGGCGATCAATGCGGAGCGCGTGAAGAAGTTGAGCGCGGGCGGCGTGTCGATATAGACGGCGTCGTAGTGTTGCAGTCCCTTCAATGCGTCGCGCAGCTTATAGATCTTGTAGCGCGATTCGAGCTTGCTTTGCAGCGCTTCGAGATTCGGATGCGACGGCACGATGTCGAGATTCTCGAATGGCGTTGCATGAATGAAGGACTCGAACGCCGGTTCGCGAAAGCTATAGCTCAATGCGGATTCGAAGAAGCTTGCGAGATTCGGCTGTGCATCGCGGGCTTGTTCGCCTAGCAGGTACTGGCTTGCATTGCCCTGCGGATCGAGGTCGATGACGAGTGTGCGCAGGCCCCGGGAAGCGCTGATCGCGGCGAGATTGCAGACGATGGTGGACTTGCCTACGCCACCCTTTTGATTGAAGACCACACGGCGCATCGGGTTTTTCTTCCTGGGTTTGTGAACGCTCGTTTCTTTGTGCGTTCTGGCTGGGGTTGAGCGGTTCCAGGGATGTGATCTTATCGCATCAATATGGTTGCGGTTTTTGGCTTTGGGTTTTTGTTCGTTTGTTCGGGAGGTGTCGCTGGATCCCGTATTCGTGTCGGTCTATTGGCACTGCCCCTGTGCTAATAGACCACTAATAAAACGGGATCCGGCGAAAGCGAAAAAATCAAGGAAAAGCCGGAATCGTAGGATCGGCCCCTTCGACATCGGCCTCCGGATGATGACTCTTCACCAGCGCCTCGATCTCCTCGACACGATCCTTCGGCACATCGACCATCATCAGCAATTCGCCATCGTCGATAGCCTGCTCGAACCGCCGCAAGCGCGTATTGGGAATGCCCACGCCGATCATCGTCGCGGCCCATGCGCCGAAGCCCATGCTCGCGAGCGTCATGCAAACGACCGCGCCGCCGGCAATCGTCAAACCCGCAGGCGGAAATGCCATCGCAACAAGTCCGGCGAGCGCGCCCGTCACGCCTCCTGCAGCCGTTCCGCGAGCAAGCGCAGGCAAGAGATCGGTGCGTTGAACGAGTGTCGCTCGAGGCAAATCCTCCAGCGGTTCATGAGGCCGCGCAAGCACATGGATATGCCGCCATTCGAGTCGCTTCAGCAGCAATTCGTCGATGATCCCCTTCGCGCTCGCCACACTCGGCAGCAGAAAATAGATGCGCCTCATCTCGCACCTCCATATCGGAGCGTCATGAATCCAATATAGACGACGCGCACAGGAACGCTTTTCAACACGCACGAGGCAAGTCACCGTGCTTGGGTATCACCATGCAGGCAGCGCACGCTTATGCGAGTATCTCCGGATTCGTTCGAACGATTCGCATTCGGAAAAGGAGCAGCATGACGCACATGAACACCCCTTCGTGGCAGGACGTAATCATGCAAACCGAACGCGCACTCGCATGCGGCGCACTGCGTTCGTTCGATACCGCGCAAAGCGTGATCGAAGATGGCGGCGTGCGCTTTCTCGTACGACAGGCCGCTAATATCGCGCGCAAGGAGCAGGCATCGAAACTCGCGGCGAAGTCCGCCGCCGATGCCGCGAGCGCATGGCGCGATCCATTCTCGCCATGCGAGGAAGCGCTGCGTGTCGGCGATATCGGCGAGCGGCATTTTCTGTTGCTCAACAAGTTCAACGTGCTCGCGCATCATCTGCTGATCGTGACGACGGACTTCGAGCCGCAAGAGACGCTCATCAGCGAGGACGACTTCGCCGCGCTCTTTGCCTGCCTCGATCGTTTCGATGCACTCGGCTTCTATAACGGCGGCAGCATCGCCGGATCGAGCCAGCCGCACAAGCATCTGCAGATGGTGCCGCTGCCGCTCGATGGTCAGGCATTGCCGATCGAAGCGGCCATCGAAGCGGCGCGCACGAGCGGCATCTTTCGCGTGCCGCAACTCGCGTTCGCGCACGCAGCCGCATGGCTCGACGATGACAGCATCGCCAACGTGCACGCAACCTATCTGCAACTGCTGAACGCGATCGGCGTGCGACCGCTCGATGTCATGGGCGTCGAACATCAAAGCGCGCCTTATAACCTGCTCGTCACGCGTCGATGGATGCTCGCGGTGCCGCGCAGCGTATCGCATGTCGAGGGCGTCGCGGTGAATGCGCTCGGATTCGCCGGCTCGCTCTTCGTTCGCGACGACGCACAGCGCGAGGTCGTCGAAGCGCTGGGTCCGATGAAACTACTTGCAAACGCAACTATCTCTTGAAATCGGCTCCGGCGACCCGCATGTCCGCATCCAGACATCGGGAGTTCAAGGAACATGGGAAGCCGGCCTCAATTCATCGACGATCTTGCGCGCGGGGCGCAGGACGCCGCGCCCTCCACCCCGCTCGACCCCATCGACGCTATCGACGATGGGGCCCTGCTCGACGCCTATTCGCGCACCGTCATCGGCGCGCTGGAGCGCGTGCAGCAAGCAGTCGTGTTCATTTCCGTCGAACGTCAACTGGCCGACGCGCGCGGCGCGCGACGCAGTGTCGGCGGCACGGGCTCGGGATTCATCTTCACGCCCGACGGCTATCTGCTGACCAATAGTCACGTCGTGCACGGCGCGACGCATATCGTCGTCACGCTCGCCGATGGCACGCGCTTCGACGCCGATCTCGTCGGCGACGATCCCGCAAGCGATCTCGCGGTGCTGCGCATCGGCTCGCCGGAGCCGCTGGCGCATGTCGAACTGGGCGACTCGGGCCGCCTTCGCGTAGGACAGATCGCGATCGCGGTAGGCAATCCGCTCGGGCTCGCGCAGACCGTCACGACGGGCGTCGTCTCCGCGCTCGGCCGAACGCTGCGCTCGACTTCGGGCCGCATGATCTATGACGTCATCCAGACCGATGCCGCGCTCAATCCCGGCAACTCGGGCGGGCCGCTCATCAATTCGGCAGGCCAGGTGATCGGCGTGAACACCGCGATCATCGCCGGCGCGCAGGCCATCTCGTTCGCGACCGCGATCGATACGGCGAAGTGGGTCATCATGCAGATCTTCGCGTACGGGCGCGTGCGGCGCGCGTATATCGGCGTGGCGGGTACGACGACGCCGATCTCGCGGCGCGTGCAGCGCTTTTTCGCGCTTCCGTCGGCAAGCGGCGTGCATGTGATGGAGATCGTCAAAGGCAGTCCGGCCGCGCTCGGCGGCCTGCGCACAGGCGATCGGATCGTCGCGGTGGATGACGTCGCCATCGATAGCGTCGACAGTTTGCAGCGCACGCTGGACGCATCGCGCATCGACAGGCCGGTGAAGATCGCGGTGCTGCGCGGCACGCAGAAGCTCGATATCGACGTGACGCCCGTCGAGCAGACGGGCTGACGCGGCGGCGGCGCGTGCCTCGATGCACACGCGCCGCCTCCCAACGCTTCGCTTCACTTCCTGCTGCCGGTCTCCCGCGCCGCTTGTCCCGCGTACCCCGTGTTTCGTGCGCGCGCATCGGCGAAAACATCGGCCAGACGCTCGCGCAGCGCGTCGGCGTCGCGGCGCAACGGCGCGTTCGCCGACGCATCGATCAACGCATCGATACGCCGTTGCCAGTACGCCTGCTGCATGACGGCATGCCGCATCGGCTCCCCGCGTGCTTTCGCCGCCACGCGCTCAAGCTCCGCGATCATCCGGCCGATGTGCGCGAGTTCCTCCTGCGCGAGCTGATCGACGCTCACAGGCTCCTCCTCGTTCCGCGTCTGTCATGGAGCGCGGTTCCATGAATACTAAACGTCGCAACCGAAGGCTTTATTCCAGCGGCGCAAGGAAACGAAGCGATTCCGCACCCTGGCCCGCGCTTTGCGCTGTTTGCAATGTCTCGACGGCTATGTGCGCTAACGACCGGTCGCGCGTGCGCGGCTCCGGCCTAATGTGGAAGCAGCAGACAGTGTTCGCGCGCACGGGCCGCCCCGTTCGAACGAGCCTGCCCTGTCGGGGAAGGTCCTAGAAAAAGGATTGCCATGACCACGCACAAGAAAAACCAGACGGCGATGCGCCGCGAAGCGTTCCGTTGCACTGGCGCACAACTCGACGCCATCCTGCGATTCGGCGAGGAACGCAAGCTGGAGAATCAGCCGTTGCATATCGTCGTCGCTGAATACTGGCGCTATCAGGCGCACGCGAAAGCCGCCTGATCGTTCGTACTTCTCGCCGGTTTCGAAGCATCGCCCTGCGGGCCGCGCGGCGCTATGTACCCGCTATTGTCCCGACAGCACCCGCTGCTTCAGCACCCAGATTGCCGTGGGCACTGCGTAGTAAGCGCTGACATTGCCCGTGACGAGCTTGCCCGTCAGTTGAATGCGTGCGTTCTCCGTGGGCGTCGCATCGATGATCTGCACCGCCGACACATTCGTCTGCTGGCGACCGCCTTGTCCTGTGCTCGCGCTCATCACGCACACCGGACGCGACAGCGATAGCACCCACGCGGGCTTGGGGGACGCATCGCCTTCGCGTGCGGCCTGGCGCGTCGCCGTGCCTTCGAGCGTGACGACATCGCCATCGTTATAGCAAGGCGCCGCCGCTGCGGAGCCTGCCATCAGCACGAGCACCCAAGCACAGGCTTTCGCAATCATTCGAACCTCGCGAAGAGCGCGTCGCGTGACGCGCGGATCCGGGAAAGAAGCTCAGTTACTTTAGGTGATCGGCGTTGGGGTCGCAACCTGCGGACGAATGGTCATCCTCGGCGCTCCTTTCAAAACCTTCATTCGGGAACGCGTGTTGCTGCACTTCATCTGACGAATCGAAAGAGCGCGGATCATGACTGCGAAAGACCGCGCATGAAGACATTGCCGGTCCGCGACTCATTCGGACTGACAGAGGGGGCGACGATGAATCAGGTCATAGTTGGTGTGTTCGGATCCTATCGGGACGGACACGACGCGCTTCGCGCATTGCAGCTCGCGGGTTTGCGACGCGACGACGCGCATCTTTATCGGGCCGGACGTGGCGAGAGCGATATCGATGCTCTGCTGCCGCCCGCGCACGACGAGGACGATGCGGAGTACGTCGCTCATGGCGAGCATCAAGGCGTGATCTGCGCGCGCAATCGGTTCGTGCCGCACGAGCCCGTCTCGCCGCGCCCGCCCGCGTCTCATGCCGCCGACGACGCCACGCCACAGCGCACGCTGCTCGTCATCCGCATCAACGATGACATCAAGCCGGGCGCGATCGGCGAAATGCTGCACGAGCACGGCGCGATCGCGGTCAAGGACGCGAGCGGCCACTGGCGCTTCTCGCCGTTCAGGAATCCGGCGGGCGTCTGAGCGCAGCGTTTTCAGTGCATGCCCGGATGAGGCTTGCGAACGACGGACGGCGCTTCGGACTCGGCGCGCTCATCGTCTTCCGATGGGTCGTCGGACGAAGGCTCGTTGGCGAGATCGCGCGCTTCCTGCGCCGCCGCCGCCGCACGCAACGTGCGACAGCGCGCCGAGTGGCGGAACGTCGCGAGCATGCGAACGACTTCGCGTGTTCTCGTTCTCATTGTTGCCTCCTTCGAAGCAGTTGAGAAACTACTTTAAGTGTAGGCGGCAAATGTTCAGGCGCAAGGCGTTCCATCGAAATAATGTGCGCCGGCGCATGCGCGTGCATGCGTTTCGGACGCGCATGAAAAAGCCGGACGGATGCTTGCGCACACGTCCGGCTCTTTTCTCACTTTCACGTCACGTTTTACTGCTGCTGCGGATACTGCCTTGCTTCTACTGCTTCTACTGCTGAAACACCCGTACCTGCTCCGGGGCCGCACGAGCGATCGGGAACGTATCGGCGGCGCTGTAACTGTTACTCATCGACATGAATGCGATAAGGCTCATCGACATCATGGCGGCCGCAAGGATGATGCGCTTCTTTTGCATGGCTGCTATTCGTTCTCTCGTTTGGCGTGCAACGAATAGTAGAGCGTCGAAGATAGGAAAGCGCTAATCCGCGTCTTAATTCAAGGCACAAAAAACTAGGAGCGAAAAGCACGACCGCCAGCAATCGGCATGAGCGCAGCATGCGATTGTTCGAACCGTCTAGTACATTTCCCGCGTCGTGCCCTGTGCGCAACACGGCGGAAAAGAACTTTACTGTTGCCTTGCCAGCGTCCTGCGATGCCGGGAGAATTGAAGCAACGGCCTAAAAACCGTTCCTTCACTACCACGAGAGTTCGATGGCAACCTTAGAGGGCAAGGCGCAATACCGCATTGATACCGATAACACGGCAGCCGGTATCGCCATCATGATCCTGACGACCGCGACCTTCGCGGCAAGCGATTCCACCGTCAAGCTGATCGGCACCGCCGTCCCTCTGCTGGCTTTGCTCTGGGTTCGCTATCTTTTCCAGATGATCGTCATGGGCGCGTGGCAGATACGCCGCCGCGCGTTCGGCCTCTTTCGCACGGGCAGCGTCAAGTTGCAGATCGTGCGCGCGGTGCTGCTGCTGACCAATTCCGCGTGCACCTTCGCAGGGCTGCGGCATCTTCCGTTGCCCGTCAGCACGTCCCTCGCGATGCTCGCGCCACTCATCTCCACGCTGCTCGCCGCGCTCGTGCTGAAAGACGACGTGCCGCGCAGCAAGTGGGCGCTGGTCGCGATCGGTTTCGTCGGCATGCTGCTGGTCGTGCGGCCGGGCGGCAGCTCGTTTAGCTGGACGGTGATCTATCCGATCGGCGCGGCGACGACGTTCGCGTGTTTCCAGGTGGTGTCGAGCCATCTTTCGCGCGTCGACGACGCGATCACGACCAACTTCCTCACGGCGCTCGTCGCGACGCTCATGCTGTGCGTGCTCGTGTGGATGGATCAAGCCGAAATGCTGCCCGCGCTCGCGCAGGTACGATTCGAAAGCTGGCTGCTCGTCGTCTTCATGGCGACGATGGCGACCACCGGCCACGGACTCATGCTTCAGGCGCTAAAGCGCGCGCCGCTCTCCGTGCTGACGCCGCTCGGCTACGGTCAGCTCGCGTTCGCCGCCCTTTTCAGCTGGTTGCTGTTCGGACAAGTGCCCGACTTCTGGATGGCGATCGGCATGTGCGTGATCGCGGCGAGCGGCATCGGCACAGTGCTCCTGCATGGACGCAAGGCGGCGCCGGCCGTATCGGCGGATGTCTGACGATAACGGAACGCTCAGTTGGCGGCGTGCGCGCGCTCGGCCTGGCCCGTGCAGAGCCAATGCGGATCGATGTCCAGCGCCTTCGCGATGCGATTGAATGCCGCGAACGGCGGAACCGTGATGCCGCGCCGCCAGAATTGCACGTCGTGCTCGCTCACGTCGAGCCAGCCAGCGGCTTTTGCGGAACTGATGTTTGCCTTCTGCAAGGCCCGGTCGAGTCGTGCGGCCATGGCGCGCCGCAAGGCGTTGTCTTCGTGACTGCGTTCAAGGTGGCCAAGGGTTTGGGAATGTCGCCCCATTTTCTTCAAGTCTCTCGATTTATATCTTTATGCCGTTCAGCGCCGGCTCATTAGCGCGAGGTGAATCCTACTGATTCACGATGACGCGGCAGTGACAGAAATACCGGAAAATCGTCCGTCCTACCGAAAGCCCGTCGCGCATGTTGCAGTGCGAGATTCTTCCAATTAACGCATCAATGCGTCAAGTGGGGAAACAACGCATTCGGTAACTTTTGTCTTAGGGGTTTACGACAGGCCGCGCCTGGACGCCTGCAACAAGCGTTTAATGAACGCACGTTCGCAGGCCGACTGGTCGGGATTATTTCTTTTCTACCGGCATTCGTGTGATGGTGACGAGTCCTTAATCGCTCCGATCATTTACTTTGCGCTCACTGTTATTTTTGAATAAACGGCTGAGTGGTTTAAAGTCAAGCCGGGAAAACGTAATTGACACACCACACGCTTGCCTTAAAATAAGTCGTTCGCTGCATTGCACAAATACATCGGCAATCAATTGGCAATTTCCATATGGAGTCGAGCATGAGCAGTCTTGCGCCCGAAAATGTAATCGCGTCACAAAAGGCGGGGGTCGACACCACGTTCGGTGTCGCCGCACAAGCCGTCGAAGGCTTCGAAAAGCTGATCGATCTGAACGTGCGTACGGTCAGGACGGCGCTCGACGAGCATCAGGCGCTCATCGCCAGAACGCTCTCCGTGCGCGATCCGCAGGCGTTCTTCGCGCTTCAGAACCAGCACCTGCAAGACAGCGCCCAGCGCGTTCAGGCCTATTGGCTCGGCGTCTATGAGATCGCGTCGGGCGTGCGCGGCGGCTATCTGGAAGCCGCGCAGGACCAGATCGCGAAGTCTCAGCGCAATGTGCAAGCGTTCGTCGAGAGTCTCGCGAGCAATGCGCCGGTCGGCAGCGAAGCCGTCGTGACGGCGTGGCGCACGGCGATCGATGCCGCAACGGAATCGGCGAATTCCGCTTACGAAGCGGCGAAGAAGGCCGCGCAGCAAGTGGTGGAGGCCGCGCAAAACGACGCCTCGGTGGCTGGCCAGACGGCCGTGCGCGTGGTGTCGTCGAAGACGGCAAGCGCGAAGAAGTAACTCGCCGGCGATCCAGCAAAAGGCGGACGCGGTCCGCCTTTTTTACGTCTCAACCGCCCAGACTCTTCAGCGAGAGTTCGTGCGACCGGCCGATCCACACCGCCGAGTCGCGATGATCGACGAGCGCGTCGCCCGTATTCGGATGCATGAAGACATCGAGCGCGCCGTGATTCAGCGTGAGCCACGCGAGCATCGGCGCGAGCAGCGCATCGCCGAATCCCAACTGGAACGACCACATCGGATGCGGTCCGACCGGGCGCTCGTGAAAGCGGCCCAGACGCAGCGCGCCATCCTGCAATTCGGTCGCAAACCGCTGCTCGATCACGAGCCGAAGCTGCCACGCGGCGTCGCGGCTCGCGGCATCGAAATAGACATGCGCGTGCCAGTCGGCGATCGTGCGTGTGTCCGTGGCGTTCATCGTTTCGTCCGTGCGCGGCAATATTGAGATGCGTGTCATTTTAGCGAACCGCGTTCAGCAACGTTCCAGCGTCCAGAGCACGGCGCCGTCATCGAACGTTCGATGATGCGTCGCGCGCATGCCGACTCCTGCGCCGAGTTGAGACAACACGAACGCATCGGCGTAGCGCGTGATGCCGCCGATCGCATGCGACGACGACAGGCGTTCGATCCACAGCCAGCCCGCATCGCCCGACAGAGATGCGATCTGCGCGCCCGTCAGACGCGCGCGCCGCACGATGATGCCGCCTTGCGGCAAGTCCCCGTCGACGACCCACGTGCGCGCCGATGTCCGCGTCGCGCCGCCGAACGGCATCCACGGGACGACGCCCATCGCGATAAGAAACGCGCGCCGTGTCGTCATCGCCAGATCCCCTGCTTGCCGGGCGACAGAATCCCGTTCGGATCGAGCGACGCCTTGATCGTCTTCGAAAGCCGCATCAGCGCGTGATCGTTGAAATCGTATTGCGCGGCGGCGAGGTCCATGTACGACAGATGCGTGCGATATTGCCCGTAGCCCGCCGCGCCCGCATCGCGGATCAGCGTTTCGACGAGCGCGCCGGCATCGCGCGACTGTTTCGGATCGTCGCGATCGAAAATCGCCGCGAAGATGTGATGCATCGCGCGCTCGCCGGCCGTGAATCCGCCGTAATAATCGAAGCCGAATTGCGCGGCGCGCTCGCGCACCATGCGGACCTGCTTCACGGCATCGCGTCCGATGGGCGGACAGATCGGCGAGAAATCGATGTGCGCGCCCGAGCCGCCGCGCCAGTTGAGCAGATTGAACGCTTCGAGTCCCGGAATGCCGACTTGCGCGCGATCGCCGCCGCCTTCCGGCTCGACCGATGCATCGCGATACGGCATCTCGAAGAGCGTCGCGCCCGCGATCGGCCTGTAGCGCGCATGCACGATATCGCGCCGCGCCTCGACGAGCGCTCTCGGCCCATACAGGCAGAAGCGCAGGTTCCAGCGCCCGATGCCGATCTTGCGCGCCATGGCGTCGATGGCGTCGTCGGGCATCGCGCCGTCGCCGTCGAACCATTGCTTGCGCGTCGACACGCCTGCCGCCCAGCGCACCGCGCTTTCGATGACCGCATTGCTCTGGATGGTGCCGTCCATCTTCAGCGGGCGCAGCGTATCGACGACGCGTTCGAGATCGTCCTCGCGCGCGAATGCGTAGCGGCAGATCATGTAGCCCTCGGGCGCGGGCATGAGCCAGACGCCGAGCTTGGTGACAACGCCGAAGTTCGATTGCATGAACATGCCGTCGTACGAAGGCCCGAAGCCGCTCTTGAATACCTGCCAGTCGCGGCTCGACGACATCGCGCCCATGCCGGTGCGTACGACATCGCCGTTCGCGAGCACGACTTCCATGCCGCACTGATTCGCCGCATGGTCGCCGTATGGCGTCGTGCCGTAACCGCGTTCGAGCGTGTTGCCGATCACGCTGCCCCATCCGGCCGCGGGCGGATCGAGCCAGAAGCGCCGCGGCGTGCCGAGCGCGCGATACAGGTCGTAATACGTCACGCCCGGTTCGACGAGCGCATAACCCAGCGTTTCATCGATCTCGACGATGCGATTCATCCGCCGCAAATCGAGCACGACGCAACCAGGCATACGCGGCGCGGCGCCGCCGTAAGCGAAGTTGCGCCCCGTCGATACGGTCCAGAGCGGCACGCGATATCGATTCGCGACCGCCAATGCCGCACGCACGCCTTCGACGTCCTTCGGCAACACGACAGCAGATGGCGCGTGTGCGGATGCATCGCCGGGCGCGAACGGATCGAGATACGAAGCGATATCGTCCGCGAGCACCGCATCGTTGCCGAGCGCCGACTTGAACGCCGCGAGCGCCGCGGGCAAATACGGCATCAATATCCGCCGCTGCTGCCGCTGTTCGATGTCGTGCCCGACGCGCCCGAGCTGCCATCGGTCTGACATCCTGCGAGCAGGCCGGCGAGCAGCGCGAGCATGACTGTTGCGATTCTGGCGAGCTTCATGGAACCACCTCCGAAAGATTGAAAAGCGGGCACGGCGATTAAGCCGCTTATTCATTAAACGCGCGGCGGGGTGTCGATATTCCGTCGATAAAGCGTGAGACAATTTCGCGCCCTTTCACCGATACCCGCGATGAAGCGCTACCAAGCCCTTGCCGACACGATGGCCGCCGAGATACGCGCGGGCCGCCTGCCTGTCGGTGCACGGCTGCCTTCGGTGCGGCATTTGACGACGCAATACGGCGTCGGCCAGTCGACGGTCTTTCGCGCGTACTACCTGCTCGAAGAATGGGGCTTGATTCGCGCGCGCGAACGTTCCGGCTATTACGTCGCGCCGGGCGCCGCACTCGCGCCGAAAGAGAGCGCGACGCTGAAAGAACCCGCGCCCATCGACGTAAGCAGCCTCGTGTTCTCCGTGCTCGACGCCGTGAAGCGCCCGGACGTCGTGCCGCTCGGCTCCGCGTTTCCATCGCCGGCGCTCTTTCCGTTGCAGCGTCTTGCGAAGTCGCTCGCGCACGCGGCGCGGATGCTCGATCCGTGGAGCACCGTCGTCGACATGCCGCCGGGCAACGAGGCGTTGCGCGGACAGATCGCGCTGCGTTATATCGGCATGGGCATCGCGCAGCCGATGGACGAACTCATCGTCACGAACGGCGCGATGGAAGCGCTCACGCTTTGCCTCATGGCCGTCACGCAGCCGGGCGATGTCGTCGCGATCGAATCGCCGTGCTTCTATGCCGCGTTGCAGGCTATCGAGCATCTCGGCTTGCGCGCGGTGGAGATTCCGGTCGATCCGCAAGACGGTCTCGATCTCGACGTGCTCGCCGAAGCGCTCGACAAGCATCCGGTGCGCGCGTGCTGGTTCATGACGAACTTTCAGAATCCGACCGGCGCGACGCTTTCCGTCGAGAAAAAGCGCGCGCTCGTCGCATTGCTCGCGAAGCACGAGGTTCCGCTGATCGAAGACGATGTCTACGGCGAACTGCATTTCGCGCAGGATCGTCCGCCGCCCGCGAAAGCTTTCGATACGAACGGGCTCGTGATGCATTGCGCATCGCTGTCGAAGACGCTTGCGCCGGGGTATCGGCTCGGCTGGGTCGCGGCGGGCCGTTTCGCCGATGCGATCCGGCGTCTCAAGCTGATGACGAGCATTTCCACCAGCGTCCCGATTCAGGCGGGCATCGCCGATTATTTGCAGCACGGCGGCTTCGACAAGCATTTACGCAAGCTGCGCGGCGCGCTTCTCGCGCAACGCGATGCGATGGAGCACGCCATCGCGCGCTGGCTGCCGTCCGACGTCGCATATCGGCGGCCGGACGGCGGCTATTTCCTGTGGCTGCAACTGGCCGATCACGTCGACGCGATGCAGTTGCATCGGCGGGGACTCGAACACGGCATCAACGTGACGCCGGGGCCGATCTTCTCCGCGCGTCACGATTTCGGGAATCATGTGCGCGTCAATTTCGGTCATCCATGGTCGCCGCAAATCGACAACGCGATGAAAACGCTCGGAGAACTGCTGCGCGCGGCTTCGTGAAAGGCGCGTGCTAGACTCCTGTACATGCATACAGTACCCGAGCCCGCCTACACCGTCGCCGTGCGCGCGCTGTGCGAGTTCACGGCGAAACAGGGCGATCTCGATCTACGCTTTACGCCGACGCCGAGCGCGCAGGAAGGCGTCGCCGGCCATGTCACGGTGACGAACCGTCGGCCGGACGGATATCAAAAGGAAATTTCGCTTTCGGAAACCTACGGCCCGCTACTCGTGCGCGGCCGCGCCGATGGCTACGATCCCGCGCTCAACCGGCTCGAGGAAATCAAGACGCATCGCGGCAAGCTCGAATCGATGCCGGAGAATCATCGGCATCTGCATTGGGCGCAGGCGCGCGTCTACGGACATCTGATGTGCCGAAAGCTCGGGCTGGAAGCCATCGACATCGCGCTCGTTTATTTCGATATCGTCGATGAAACCGAAAGCGTGCTCGTCGAGACGCAAACGGCCGCAGCGCTCGCCGTGCATTTCGAGGCGCAGTGCGAACGCTTCATCGCGTGGGCGCGGCAGGAACTGGCGCACGGGGCGGCACGCGACGAAGCGCTGAAGACGCTCGCGTTCCCTCACGCCGATTTCCGCCCCGGCCAGCGCGCGCTCGCGGAAGCGGTGTATCGCTCGGCGGTGTCGAAGCGCTGTCTCGCCGCGCAAGCGCCGACGGGCATCGGCAAAACGGTCGGCACGCTCTTTCCGCTCCTGAAGGCGTGGCCCGGCCAGCAGTTCGACAAGATCTACTTTCTCACCGCGAAAAGCGCGGGACGGCAACTCGCGCTCGACGCGCTCACGACGCTCGCCGCGAAGCCGTTGCGCGTCGTCGAACTCGTCGCGCGCGACAAGGCTTGCGAATACCCCGATCGCGCGTGTCACGGCGAATCGTGTCCGCTCGCGCGCGGCTTCTACGATCGCCTCGCCGATGCGCGCGCCGCCGCGCTCCAATGCACGCAGCTCGATCGGGCGTCGGTCGCAGAGGTCGCGCGCCGGCATGACATCTGTCCGTACTATCTGAGCCAGGAATTGTCGCGCTGGAGCGATGTGATCGTCGGCGATTACAACTACTACTTCGACACGAGCGCGATGCTCTTCGCGCTCGCGGAGGCGAATCGCTGGCGCGTGGCGGTGCTCGTCGACGAAGCGCACAACCTCGTCGAACGCGCGCGCGGCATGTATTCCGCGACACTCGATCAGTCCGCCTTCAACGCGATGCGCCGCGGCGCGCCGGGCGTGCTCAAGAAGGCGCTTGGGCGCGTCGCGCGAAGCTGGAGCGAGACGGCGAGCGAGCAGCACGCGTCGGGCATCGAGTACGCGGCGCATACGGAGCTGCCCGCGCGCTTTTTGACCGCGCTCGGGCAAGCCGTTTCGCTGATGACAGAAACGCTCGGCGAACAGCCCGACGCCTTCACGCCCGACACGCTGCGCTTCTATTTCGATGCCGTGCATTTCACGCGCATCGCGGAGCGTTTCGGGTCGCATTCGATCTTCGACATCACGCTTTCCGGCGCGAACGCAAACGCGAGCGCAAACGCGAAGAAGCGCAATGCCACGCTCTGCCTGCGCAACGTGATTCCCGCGCCGCATCTCGCGCCGCGATTGGCGCGCGCGCACAGCGTCGCGCTCTTTTCGGCGACGCTCACGCCCGCGCACTTTTACGCCGATACGCTCGGCTTGCCGGCATCGAGCGTGCGGATCGACGTCGAATCGCCCTTCTCCGCCGATCAGCTCGACGTGCGCGCGATCGCCGATCTTTCGACGCGCTATCGGGATCGCGAGCGCTCGGTGGATCGCATCGCCGATCTCATCGCCGCGCAATACTTCCGCGCCGAGGGCAACTATCTGAGCTTCTTCAGCAGCTTCGACTATCTGACGCAAGTGGCGGCGGCGCTGGCGGCGCGTCATCCGTCGATTCCCTGCTGGCAGCAGTCCCGCGCGATGAGCGAGGCGGCGCAACGCGAGTTTCTCGCGCGCTTCGTCGCCGATGGACGCGGTATCGGATTCGCGGTGCTGGGCGGCGCGTTCGGCGAGGCGATCGATCTGCCGGGCACGCGTCTCATCGGTGCGTTCGTCGCGACGCTCGGGCTGCCGCAACTCAATCCCGTCAATCAGCAAATGAAAGCGCGCATGCACGAGGCGTTCGGCGAGGGCTATGCGTACACGTATCTTTTTCCCGGCTTGCAGAAAGTGGTGCAGGCGGCGGGACGCGTGATTCGCGGACCGCTCGATCGCGGCGTGCTTTATCTGATCGACGACCGCTTCGCGCGCGCCGAAGTGCGGCGGCTGCTGCCCGCGTGGTGGCAGGTGAAAGTGCTGCGCCAACGCGACTTGAGCGAATCGAGAAATACCACTATCTAGACGCGCGCACCGCCGCCGTTAACTGATCCATAGCGGGCATTCGTCTTGCTTTTTTACGGCACCTTGGGGACACGCAGATGTCGCTACCGGGCCGACAGAGCCCACTATTGGAGAACCCCATGTCCACCGCTCAAACCCCGCGACCCATCGATGCGCTCGACATGCTCGAAGCCGATCACCGCGCCATCGAACAATTGTTCGATGCCTTCGAACGCGCGGACCACGACGATTTCGAGCGCAAGAACTCGCTCGTGCAGCGCGCGTGCGAACTGTTGACGATCCATACGATCGTCGAGGAGGAATTGTTGTATCCGGGCGCGCAGAACGCGCTCGAAGCGGACCGGCGCATCGACGTGGACGAAGCCTACGTCGAGCATTTTCTGGTGAAGACGCTGATCGAACGATTCGCGAACCTGCGCGCCGGCGAAGACGGTTTCGACGCGACGTTCAAGGTGCTGAAGGAAAACGCGGTGCATCACATCGAGGAAGAGGAAACCGTACTCTTCCCGGCCGTGCGCAAGACGCAGATGGATCTCGTCGCGATCGGCGCGAAGATGGCCGCGCGCAAGGCCGCGCTGCACGAACGCATCGCGGAGACTGCGGCCGCGCATTGAATTGCACAGCAAGAGCCGGAGTGCGTGCGTCGCGTCGCGGGCGCACACTTCATTCGAATTCACGCACATCCGGAGGAACGACATGAAGGTGCTCGAACGCGCGACGGCAGACGATATCGGCGATCGCATCGACGCGCTCGACTGGGCCGATCTCGAAGCGCAACTCGATAGCTTCGGCTGCGCGACGGCGTCGGCGCTTTTTTCGCGCGACGAATGCGAGGCGCTCGCGGCGCTTTACGATCGCGACGGCATTTTTCGCAGCCGCGTCGTGATGGAGCGCCACGGCTTCGGGCGCGGCGAATACAAATACTTCGCGTATCCGTTGCCGGGCGCGCTCGAACGCGTGCGGCGCGCGGTGTATCCGCATCTCGCGCCGGTCGCGAATCGCTGGAACGAGGTGATGGGCATCGAGACGCGCTATCCGCGCGAGCATGCGGCGTTCATCGAGCGCTGTCATCGCGCGGGGCAGACACGGCCGACGCCGCTCTTGCTACGTTACGTGCCCGGCGATTTCAACTGTCTGCATCAGGATCTCTACGGCGAGCACGTCTTTCCGATTCAGATGGCGATCCTGCTTTCCGCGCCCGGCCACGATTTCACCGGCGGCGAATTCGTGATGACGGAGCAGCGTCCGCGCATGCAGTCGCGTGCGGAAGTCGTACCGCTTTTGCAAGGCGATGCGGTGTTCTTCGCGGTGCATCATCGGCCGGTGCAGGGCACGCGCGGGCCGTATCGGGTGAACATGAAGCACGGCGTGAGCCGCCTGCGCTCGGGACGCAGGCATATGCTCGGGGTAATTTTTCACGACGCGCAGTGAGCGCGCGCACTGTCGGGCTTACTCGTTCTCGTCGAAGTAATGCCCGAAGCGCGCCTGCTTCGTCTTGATGTAGCGCTCGTTTTCCTCGCGCATCGGGATGGCGAGCGCGACGCGTTCGCATACGGGAATATCGTGCCTGAGCAGCGTGTCGAACTTCGACGGATTGTTGCTCATCAATCGCACCGACTTCACGTTCATGGAACGCAGGATCGCGGCGGCGGAATCGTATTCGCGGGCGTCGTCGGGCAGGCCGAGATGCAGGTTCGCATCGACGGTATCGAGCCCCTGTTCCTGCAGCGCGTATGCACGGATCTTGTTCGCGAGGCCGATGCCGCGCCCTTCGTGGCCGCGCAGATACAGCAGAATCCCGCGAGCCTCCGCGGCGATATAGCGCAATGCCAGATCGAGCTGCTCGCCGCAGTCACAGCGGTACGAGCCGAAGACATCGCCGGTCACGCATTCGGAGTGCAGGCGCGTCAGCACGGGTTCGCCGCTGCTCACGTCGCCCATCACGAACGCGATGTGCTCCACATCCGTGTGCTTCACGCGATAGACGTACGAAGCGAAAGTGCCGTAGCGGGTCGGAATGGTGGCGGTCGCCACGAGTTCGACGTCCGCGCACTCGTCGCACTCGCCGAAGCGGTGTTGCGGGTTCTGCACGTCCTGCGTAGGAGAAGCGGTTTTCATAGTCAATCTGCGAGTCCACGACGCCGGACGGCGGCTGCATTTTTGCGCCAGCCCGGTTCGTCATGTTAAAGCCCATCGGGAAAGTTTGCAGATTGTCTCACGGCGCGCGCGCGTTCCCGCGCTTTACCGTACGGTCTTTCGCTTCTACGCGGGTTGGTCGAAGGTGCCGGGACTCTTGTCCGTCGCGCGCCATTCGGGCTTGCGCACCGGATCGGCCTTCTGAAGCGCCGCGCGCAGGCCGGCGGCGTCGAGGTCGGCGGTATAGACGGGCGTCGCGGGCTGCTGACGCCAAGAATCGTCGATCTGGCCGGCATCGACCGGATCGAAGCCGATCTCATCGACGAGCTTCATCACGACGGCCTTTGCCTTCGCGTCATCGCCCGCGACCGGCAGCGCGATGCGGCCCGGCGTTCCCGGCGGCTTGCCGCGGTTCTTCAGGTGATCCGCATAGATATTGTTGAACGCTTTCACGACCGGCCGACCGATCTGCTGCTCAACCCAGCGGCTCTCGGGCGTGCCCTTTTCGATGCCTTCGATCCGCCCGTCGCGCTGCTGCGGATAGTAGTTACCGGTGTCGATCACGACGACGCTCGCCGGCACGCCCGCAAACAGATCCTTCGGCAGGTTCGGCACCTTGGCTTCGGGAATCGTGACGACGACGACTTCGGCGTCCTTCACCGCGTCCCGCGCTTCGACGGCCTTCGCGCCGGTCTCGCGCTCGATATCCGCGAGCGACGCCGGGCCGCGCGAATTCGCGATACGCACGTCATGCCCTTTCTCGGTGAAGCGCAGTGCCAGCACCGAACCGATATTCCCCGCTCCGATGATTCCTATTTTCATACTGCCTCCTTGAAATGAAAGTGAAAGCGACCAAGTCTGTTTAAGGAACCTGCGAAGGCGCATGCAATCAGAATGCCTTGTGCGGGAAAACGCCAAAATATCGCGTCGATAGCCCCGCGCTATCCCGACAATAAAATCAATCCACTTCGCAAGTACGATAGCTTTCCTGTATAGTTCACTTACTTCTTCAACACCACTCCAAAAGGAAACTGGTAATGCCCATCATCAACAGTCAAGTCAAGCCGTTCAAAGCAACCGCCTATCACAATGGCGAGTTCGTGACCGTCACCGATGAAAGCCTGAAGGGCAAGTGGTCGGTGTTTGTGTTCTACCCGGCCGATTTCACGTTCGTCTGCCCGACCGAACTGGGCGACCTGGCTGACCGCTACGAAGAATTCAAGAAGCTCGGCGTGGAAATCTACTCGGTTTCGACCGACACGCACTTCACGCACAAGGCATGGCACGACACGTCGGACACGATCCAGAAGATCAACTATCCGATGATCGCCGACCCGACGCTCGCGATCTCGCGCAACTTCGACGTTCTGATCGAAGAAGAAGGCCTGGCGCTGCGCGGCACGTTCGTGATCAACCCGGAAGGCGAGATCAAGCTGTGCGAAGTGCACGACAACGGCATCGGCCGCGACGCTGGCGAACTGCTCCGCAAGGTTCAGGCTGCTCAGTACATCGCGAAGAATCCGGGTCAAGTGTGCCCCGCCAAGTGGACGCCGGGCGCTGAAACGCTGACCCCGTCGCTCGACCTGATCGGCAAGATCTAAGTCTCGTACTTCACGAGCGCTGTATCGAACTTGCCGCGGTTCTGCGGCAGGTTCACCCCAAAAAACGTGTTCGTCCGGCGCTGCGAATTTCGCAGCGCCGCGGCGGAACACGTCTGCAATATCCCAAGTCAAGGAACGGACATCGCCATGCTCGACGCCAATCTCAAGAATCAATTAAAAGCGTATCTGGAAAAAGTCACCCGGCCGATCGAACTCGTCGCCTTCCTCGACGACAGCGACAAGTCGCGTGAGCTGAAAAGCCTGCTCGACGAGATCGCTACGCTGTCTGCGCGGATCAGCGTCGTCGAGAAAGAGGACGCCAGCGTGCGTCGTCCGTCCTTCACCATCGGCGAGGCGGGCAAGGCTGCGGGCATCCACTTCGCCGGCATCCCGATGGGCCACGAATTCACGTCGCTCGTGCTCGCGCTGTTGCAAGCCGGCGGCCATCCGATCAAGCTCGACGACGCCATCATCGAGCAGATCAAGAATCTCGACGGCGACTTCGCGTTCGAGACGTATTTCTCGCTGTCGTGCCAGAACTGCCCGGAAGTCGTGCAGGCGCTGAACGTGATGGCGATCATCAACCCGCGCATCAAGCATGTCGCGATCGACGGCGCGCTGTTCCAGCAGGAAGTCGAGGAACGCCAGGTCATGTCCGTGCCGATGATGTTCGTCAACGGCGAGAGCTTCGGCTCGGGCCGCATGGGCGTGAAGGAAATCCTCGCGAAGCTGGACACGGGCGCATCGGCGCGCGCGGCGAAGGAACTCGAGAACAAGCCGGTGTTCGACACGCTGATCGTCGGCGGCGGTCCTGCCGGCGCGGCGGCGGCGATCTATTCGGCGCGCAAGGGCATCGCGACGGGCGTCGTCGCCGAGCGCTTCGGCGGTCAGGTGCTCGATACGATGGCCATCGAAAACTTCGTCTCGGTCAAGGAAACCGAAGGGCCGAAGTTCGCCACAGCGCTGGAGCAGCACGTCAAGAGCTACGAAGTCGATATCATGGACGTGCAACGCGCCGAGAAGCTGGTGCCGGGCCGCATCAATGAAATCCATCTCGCGAGCGGCGCGGTGCTGAAGGCGAAGACCGTGATTCTGTCGACCGGCGCGCGCTGGCGTGAAATCAACGTGCCGGGCGAGCGCGAGTATCGCGGACGCGGCGTGGCGTACTGCCCGCACTGCGACGGCCCGCTCTTCAAGGGCAAGCGCGTCGCCGTGATCGGCGGCGGCAATTCGGGCGTGGAAGCGGCGATCGACCTCGCGGGCATCGTGTCGGCGGTGACGCTGATCGAATTCGGCAACGAGCTGCGCGCCGACGCGGTCCTGCAGAAGAAGCTGCGCAGCCTGCCGAACGTGACGATCGTCACCGAGGCACAGACGACCGAAGTCACCGGCGACGGCAAGAAGGTCAACGGCATCACGTACACGGACCGCGCGACGGGCGCGAGCCATCACGTCGAGCTGGAAGGCGTGTTCGTGCAGATCGGCCTCGTGCCGAACACCGAATGGCTGAAGGGCGTAGTCGAGTTGTCGAAGCACGGCGAGATCGTCGTCGATGCGAAGGGCGCGACCTCGCTGCCGGGCGTGTTCGCCGCGGGCGACGTGACGACGGTGCCGTACAAGCAGATCGTGATCGCGGTCGGCGAAGGCGCGAAGGCGGCGCTCTCGGCGTTCGACCATCTGATCCGCGCGTCGGTGGAAGACGAAGCAGTGGTCGAAGAAGAAGCGGCGGCCTGAGCATCGTTCAGGCGTCGTGGTGACCGGAAGGCGGACGGGGCGACCCGTCCGCCTTTTTTCGCTTATTGAGCGTCGGAAGCCTTCGGTTCCAGCACCATCGGGAACGTCACTTCGAACACGCTTCCGCGCCCTTTCGATGACTGGAAGCGCAGTTCCCCTTCCAGCGTGCGCGACAACTCCTTGACGATCGCAAGGCCGAGCCCGGCGCCGGGAATGTCGTCATCGGCGGCGCGCTCGAATTCCTCGAACACGCGCTCCTGATCCGCCACGCTGATGCCGACGCCCGTATCGGCGACGCGCAATTTCCAGCGCTGATCGGGCGCGGCGGCGATCGACAGTGCGATCTCGCCCGACGACGTGTACTTGATCGCATTCGACAGCAGATTCAGCGCGACCTGCTTCACCTTCAGCCGGTTCGACGTCACCTCACCGAGCGCCGGATCGAGATGGCCGATCAGCTTCAATCCCTTCGATTCGGTCGCGACGCGGCAGGCCTGCATCAGCTCGTCGAAGAGACCGACGAGATCGAACGGCTCGACCGTCAGCACCGAATCGTCGCCCAGCACTTTCGAATATTCGACCATCTCGTCGACGAGCGACGCCATGTCGGCGACTTGCCGGTTCGCCAGTCCGAGCGCCGTCTCGCGCTTCGCGGCCGAGCGCGCGGCCAGTTGCAGCGCCGTCGAGAACACGTTGAGGAAATTGCGCAGATCGTGCGCGACGCGTCGCGTGACCTGCATGCGCGTCTCGTACAAATCGCTGATGAGCTTTTGCCGCAGCGTCAGCTCGTAGTTGGCGCGCTCCAGCATGCCGGTGTATTCGTCGATCTTGCGATCGCGCTCGCCGATCGCCTCGCGAATCGACGCCAGCGTGACGAAGCTCACGACTTCATCGGTCATGAGGCGCGCGTGCTCTTCGTCGGCGCGCGAAAGATCGTCATGCGCGCCCGCGTATTCGCCGATCGCGAGCAGCAACACCTGACGAAAAAGATCGAGTTCGCGCACGAGTTCATCGATACGGTAGCCTTGCTGCCAGCGCCATTGCCCGTGTTGGCGCGCGTCGCGCTCGATCGCGCCTTCCTGGTCGCGCAGATTGCGCGATTCCAGCACGATGCAGATTTCATCGAAGATGCTCGGCAGATGATCCGCAAGCTGCCGATACGTGAGCTGATCCGAATGTTCGACTTCCTGATCGCCGAACACGAGCTTCATCCAGCGTTCGGTGAGCGCGTCTTGCTGCGCGCGCAGCGCGTCCACGAGACCCTTCAAGCCGCCGACTGACGTGTCGCTCATCTGCGAGTCCCCGAGTGCTTAAGGCGCCGGAGGGCGGCGCGAATGATGTTCGTGATATGCATGCGAAAGCAAGTTCCGATATTGCCTGGAACCGCCCGCGAATGCTTCGCCAGTATAGGCGCGATGCCCGCGCGAAAGGGACATATCCGAGTTTTTTCAATGACTCGCGTGCACATCGGATTCAGCGTTCCATTCAAAGGCCGTCGCGCGGCTTTGGATCGGCGCGGCCCGCGCATCTAGAATCGCGTCTGATATCACGACGAACATCGACTGGAGCCTTCAATGACGACATCATCGCCCGAATGGCAAGCTCGCCAATATTCGCTGTTCGAGGAAGAGCGCACGCGCCCCGTCCGCGATCTGCTGAACGCGACTCATGCGCGAGCCGCGCGCACGGCGGTCGATCTCGGCTGCGGCCCCGGCAATTCAACCGAAACGCTCATCGCGCATGCGCCGAACGCGCGCGTGATCGGCGTCGACAATTCGGGCGACATGATCGACGCGGCGAAAAAGCGCCTGCCCCAAGTCGAATTCGCGCTCGCCGACATTTCCGCGTGGCAGGCAGAAGGACCGTTCGATCTGATTCTCGCGAACGCGGCGCTGCAGTGGGTGCCCGATCACGAGACGCTGTTTCCGTCGCTCGCCGGCAAGCTCGCGAAGGGCGGGCAGCTCGCCGTGCAGATGCCCGACAATCTCGACGAACCCGCGCACCGCCTGATGCGCGAAGCCGCCGCCGATGGCCCTTGGCGCGACAAGCTGAAGGGCGTGGAGCGCACCGCGCGCTTCCGGGCGGACTGGTATTACGCGTTGCTCAAGCCGCTGTGCGCGCGCGTCGACGTGTGGCGCACGACGTACCATCATCCGCTGGACGGCGGCGTCGATGCCATCATCGAATGGTTCAAGGGCTCGGCGCTGCGGCCGTTCCTCGCGAAGCTCGACGAGAAGGAAGCGGCCGCGTTCCTCGACCGCTATCGCGCCGGCCTGAAAACCGCATATACCGTTTTCGACGACGGCAGCGTGCTCCTGCCCTTCCCGCGTCTGTTCATCGTCGCGACGCGCTGAGTGTCAGTTCGGCCGGCGCTGCTCGCGCAACATCTGCACGAACTGCCGCGCCGCCGGCGAAAGCTCGCCGCCCCTGCGCGTGACGATGCCGTAGGTCTGCGATTTCGACTTCATGCGAACGGGCAGAATGCGCAGCATGCCGTGGCGCTCGAACACTTTCGCGACGCTCGCCGGCAGAATCGACACGAGTTCCGCGCTCTCTTGCAGCAGCGTCACGGTCATCAGCGGCGAGGCGGTGGAAATCGGATTGGCGGGCATCGGCAGGCCGGCGAGATCGAGTTCGCGTTCCAGCAATGCGCTCATCGGCATATAGCTCGGATACGTGACCCAGCGATAGCGCGCGAGATCGGCGAAACCGACTTCCGGCTCGCCCGTGCGCTCGTGACCCTGACCGACGACGATGCAAAGCGGCTCGTCCGCCAGCGGCTGATACTGATACTTCGACGGCTGATCCGACACGCTCGAGCGCCCGATGACGAGATCGACGCGGCCGTCGTCGAGCATCGGCAGCATGCGCGCGCTCGTATCCTCGACGATTTCGATCGCCAGATCCGGATGCTTCGCGTGCATCTCGTTGACGATCGGCGCGACCACGCCCGGCACCGCGCCCATGATCGTGCCGACGGTCAGCCGCCCGCCCGTGCCCGCGCGAATCTGCGCGACTTCCTGGCAGAGCGCGTTGAGATCGGCGGCCAGCACGCGTGCGTAGCGCACCACGCAGCGGCCGAACGGATTCGGGATCAGCCCGCTCTTCGCACGCTCGAATAGCGGCGCTTCCAGCATGGATTCGAGTTCGGCGAGCGCCTTGCTCGCGGCGGATTGCGTCATCGCCATGGCGCTCGACGCCTTGTGCAGCGATTTGTGGTCGTCGAGCGCGATCAGCAGTTGAAGCTGCTTCATGCGCAGCCGCGACATCAATACATCGAGTGTGTTCTTCATCTTTCGGCGTGCGGGAAAGCGCGGGGTGATTCCAAAAAGCGATCAAGCGATGGAAAGGTTTCACTATACAGGCGCACGCGCGAAGCCGTATAGTCGGGCAAGGTGCAGTCATCGTACAACCGGTACATGCGGCTGCCGCGAATCACTCCAAGCAAGGACGAGACATCATGCAACTCACTGGCAACCTGCTCATCGGTCAGGAATCGGTCTTCGGCTCGAACGGCTCGATCAAGGCCGTCAACGCGTCGACCGGCGCGGCCATCGAACCGGCTTTCGGCGGCGCGACGCTCGCGGACCTCGACCGCGCGTGCGCCCTCGCGTGGGCCGCGTTCGACGTCTACCGCGAAACCGCGCCCGAAGCGCGCGCGAAGTTCCTGGAAACGATCGCGCAGAACATCCTCGATATCGGCGACGACCTGATCGAGCGCTGCATGATCGAAAGCGGCCTGCCGCGCGCGCGTCTCGAAGGCGAGCGCGGCCGCACGGTCGGCCAGTTGCGCATGTTCGCCGATGTCGTCCGCAATGGCGATTTTCTCGGCGTGCGGATCGATCCGGCGCAACCCGAGCGCAAGCCGCTGCCGCGCGTCGATCTGCGTCTGCGTCATATCGGCGTCGGCCCGGTCGCCGTGTTCGGCGCGAGCAACTTCCCGCTCGCGTTCTCCGTCGCCGGCGGCGACACGGCGTCGGCGCTCGCCGCCGGTTGCCCGGTCATCGTCAAGGCGCACTCGGCGCATCCCGGCACGGCGGAGCTCGTCGGCTGCGCGGTGCAGAAGGCCGTGAAGGACTGCGGCATGCCCGAAGGCACGTTCTCGCTCCTCTTCGACAGCGGCCGCGACATCGGTCAGGGCCTCGTCGCCGACAACCGCATCAAGGCGGCGGGCTTCACCGGCTCGCGCGGCGGTGGCGTCGCGCTGATGAAGATCGCGGCGGCGCGCAAGGAACCCATCCCCGTCTACGCGGAAATGAGCAGCATCAACCCGGTACTGCTGTTCCCGAACGCGCTCAAGAATCGCGGCGAAGCCATCGGCAAGGCGTTCGTCTCGTCGCTCGTGCTCGGCGCGGGCCAGTTCTGCACGAATCCGGGCCTGATTCTGGCCGTCGACGGCCCGGATCTCGACAAGTTCATCGAAGCGGCTTCCGCTGCGCTCAAGGAAACCGCCGCGCAGACGATGCTTACGCCGGGCATCTGCAAGACGTACGCGAACTCGGTCGCGAAGACCGCCGATAACGCCGACGTGACCACCGCCGCGCGCGGCCTCGAAGCGAAGGGCGACAATCAGGGCCAGTCGGCGCTGTTCGTCACCACCGCCGAAGCGTTCCGCAAGAATCACGATCTGCAAGAGGAAATCTTCGGTGCATCGTCGCTGGTCGTGCGTTGCCCGAGCCTCGACGCGATGATCGATCTGATCGAATCGCTGGAAGGCCAGTTGACCTCGGCGCTGCATATCGACGAGGCCGATTACGCCGATGCGAAGCGCGTCCTGCCCGCGCTCGAGCGCCGCACCGGCCGCCTGCTGGTGAACGGCTTCGGCACGGGCGTGGAGGTCGGCCACGCGATGGTGCACGGCGGCCCGTTCCCGTCGACGGCGGATGGCCGCTCGACTTCGGTCGGCAGTCTCGCGATCAACCGTTTCCTGCGCCCGGTCAGCTATCAGGATCTGCCTGACGCGCTTCTGCCCGACGCGCTGAAGACGGCGAATCCGCTCGGCCTGAACCGCCGCATCGACGGCAAGCTGCAACTGGCGGAATAACGCTTCGGGTCGGTCTGATGAAAGCCGCGGCGCGTCATTCGCGCCGCGGCTTTTTCGCTTCTGCGCAACGCCGGAGCACGAAAGGCAAACCTTTCGAACGATGATTCGGAAGCCTTACCAATCTCCCGGCAACGTCCGCCGCTTCGGGCGATCCGCATTGACATACTCGGCGTGGGCTCGCTACAACGTTTCATCACGCGCTCGAATCGCTTTCACATCAGTGGGTTATCCGGCGATCGCGCCCCGTTGTCTTTTTTCGGCTAAGGATTGGCGATTCAAAACCGCCGCCGCGATCCCAAAATGTCAGAAATATCGTGAGCGAGAGCACCGCCCGGAGTAGGGGCGAAAGGCAATTGACGTCCGATAGTGGTTGAACCATAGTCGGATAGTCGTTTCCCGCTGGCGCGCGCGCCGCGCGGACAAAGAATACGAAGGATTGCTGCCGCGGGACGCCGTTCCCGCGTACAGGCGCGACGGCTCGGCGCGCATTGGCGGCCACGCGATTTTGGCAACCTCACGCACACGTCCTTCGAGGGCTTTAGCATGACCACGCGACTGACGTTTCCCGCATCCATGTTCTCCGTCGTCTGCCAGCGGTGCGGCAGCACGGTGCGCAAGAACGCCGACAGTTGCCCCAATTGCGGCGCAGACCGAAGCGCCGCATTCGGCCAGACGCGCGAGGCCGCCTCGGGCAAATCGCGCAAGAACGTTTTCGAAGAGGCATCGGCGCCGCTCGCATCGGCGGGTGCGTCCGCATCCGGTTCTTCCGCTTCCCTCGACTCGGATGGCGCCGGGCGCGTCGAGCCGGGCATGCGCTCGCGCTGGACGGAGCGCGCGAGCGAGCGCATCGCGCAAAAGGCGGCGGAGTATCGCGCGCGCCGCGCCGAGGAATCCGCACGCAACGCCTTCGCCGATTCCAGCAACGATCCCGACGCCCTGCCCGGTTCCGAGCGGTGGAACACGAAGAAGACAGTCATCGCCGGTGCATGCGGTCTCGTGTTGCTGCTCGGCGCGACGTTCTATTACCAGCTTGGCGATTCGGACGGCGGTTCGAGCACGCCATCCGCGGATCACAGCGTTTCGGGCGTGATCGACTCCAAGGTCGGTTCGCTGATGCGCGGCGCAACCGACGCGCCCGGCACGCCTGCCGCACCGGCCGCGGCGGACCGGCGCCCGTTGGCCGCCGCTCCGTCCGGCAATGCGCTGCAGGATGTGCGCGTCGCGCTGGATCAGCACGATCTCGCCACGGCCCGCGCGCGGCTCAAAATGCTTCCGCCGCAGCAACAGGCGCGCGCCGACTACGAATCGCTGAAGGACGAGCTCGTCAAGCGCGAAGCGCAGCGCGACGCCGCGCTGCAACTCGCGCGCGCCTGCGAGCGCACGTCCGCGTGGGCGTGCGTGCAGCAGAACGCGGGCGAGGCGCTCGCCCTCGACGGCAGCAACATCGAATCGCAAGCCATGCTCGAACGCGTGATTTCGCACGCGGGCTGGCTCGCGCCGACGGCAGTGGCCGCGCTCGCCAAACGCGTGCCGGGCACGGCGCCCGCCGCGGATGCCGCGAACACGGCGGCTGCCGCGCCCGCTCAGCTTCCCGCGCAGGCAAACGTTGCAGCGGCGGCCGCGCAGGCCGCGAAGACGAACGGGTTTACTCAGAAGCCCACGCCGGACAGGCGCACGGTGCAACGCAGCACCGCCGCGCGCTGGGCCGACGACGACGCTGCCTACGAATCGCGCGCGGAGAAAATCGCGCGTGGCCAGGCGGCGACCGCCGCGATCACCGCGACGACGATCAATCCGCCGCCCGCGCCGACCGTCGCCACGACGATGACGATGCCCACGCCCGCGCCGCAAGCGGCCACGCAACCGACGCCCCAACCGACGCCCCTGCCGACGCCCCTGGCGACGCCACAACCGGCCACGACACAAGCCGCCGTGCCCGCGCCGTCGCAACCGGCCGCTGCGAAGGCCGCTCCGCCGCCCGTCACGCAAGCGGCGCGCGCGCCCTATTATCTCGGTGAAGAAAGCGCCCAGCCTTCCGCCGCGAATTCGCGTGCCGCGAACCCGCGCGCGCCCTATTACATCGGCGACGAGCCGCCGCAGCAAGCCGCTCGTCCGGCCAATCCGCGCGGCGCGTATTACCTCGGCGAAGATCCGCCGCAGCCGTCCGCGCCCCCGACGCGCACCGCCGTGCCGCATCCACCGCAATCGGGCAATCAGAGCAGCGCGCTTCCGCCACCGACGGCGCCGATGCAGGCAGCCGTGCCCCGTCCGCCCGCGGCCGTCGCACAAGCCGTCGCCCAGCCCGTCGTGCAGACGAACGTCGCGACGCGCAGCACGCAGGCCGCGGCCACGACCGGCGCGTCGCCGCAGTTCGCCACGATGCCGGCCGGCTCGCATGTCGACTCCGACAAGTCCGAGGAACTCGAACGCGCCATCAAGCAATACGGCTGGAGCGGCGGCGATTCGGCCTCGAAGCCGCCGTCGCGCTGAAAACGGCAAAAAAACGCAAAAAAACGCACAAGAACGACGCAAGAACGACGCAACTACAAGAACACGCAGAGACAACACCGACGCACCGCAAGCACGCGCCGCGCATCTTCGCGCCGGGCCGCATGCGAGTGCCCGCGCATGAGCAGATTGCGCGCGACGCGGACGATTCCCGCATCGTGCGAGTTTCAAAAAGCACCCGTCCAACTCCGACTAAGGGTCAATCATGTTCACCACGAAATACATGCGCAACGCCGCACGGGGCGCGCTGACGCTTCTCGCCATCGCCGGGATGATCGGCGCGGGATCGAGCTTCGCCGCCGATCCGATTCCCTACAAGATCACGACGGGCCAGGAACGCGGCACGTATATCCAGATCGGACAGGACTTGTCGAAGTACGTGGCCGAGCCGGCCGGCATCGAACTGGAAGTGCTGCCGTCGAAAGGGTCGGCGGAGAACGTGCAGCGCATGCGCTACGAGCCCGGCGTGAAGTTCGCGCTGGTGCAGTCGGACGTGTATCAGGCGTACATGGACATGGCGACCTCGGGCAATGCGGACGCGGGCAAGATCATCAAGCCGCTGCGGCTCATCATGCCGCTCTACGACGAAGAGATTTACTTCGTCACGCGCGCGGACTCGCCGATGAAGTACATCCACGAGATCAAGGGCAAGAACATCAGCGTCGGGCCGATCGGCAGCGGCACGGCGCAATCGGCGGAGACGCTGTATCGGCTGATGTTCGGCGAACCGATCGCCGAAGCCAACGAGCAGCATCTCAACAACGAGGATTCGCTCGCGCGGCTGATCGTCGGGAAGATCGACGTGGCGGTGATCGTCGCGGGGCAGCCGGCGAAGCTCTTTCAGGACATGAATCCGGAGCTGCTCAAGCAGATCAGGCTGCTGCGCCTCGATCCGAACGCGCAGGAAACCGCGCGCGCGAAGCAGACCTATTTCCCGGCGACGATCCGCACGACGAGTTATCCGAACTGGATTCAGGAAGACACGCCGACGCTCACCGTGAAGGCGTTTCTCGTGACCTACGATTACGGTTTGCGCGGCACGGTCGGCGCGCTGTCGAAATTCGCCGATTCGCTGTGCTCGAACTTCGACACGCTGCAGGCGAACGGCCATCCGAAGTGGAAGCAGGTGCATCTCGAACTGCCGCCGCTCACGAAGGGCTGGAAATACTATCCGCCGATGGAAAAGCACTTGCGCGCGTGCATCGCGCAGCGCACGGCGGCCGCCGAGCAAGCGCAGAATCCGACGCGCAAGGTCGCGACGCGCGACGCCGACGCGGCCGCGCAAAAGCCGAAAAAAGCGGCGTGTTCCGCGCAGGAAAAGCTGCTGTTGTTGTGCGATCAGTGACGCCGCGAAGCTAGCGGACGAGCGTCGGCATGAGCGCGGCGAGGCGCGTCGCGCCGCGCTCGATCGCCGTGACGTTCGTCCCGCCGTAGCCGAGCAGCACGCCTTGCTGCGCCGGCTCGCCCGCGTAGAACGCGCGTATGCCGTACAGCCCGACCGATACGGCGCGCGCCGCCGCGACGACCTCGTCTTCCCGCACCGAACCGGCGAGCCGCGCGACGAGATGGATGCCCGCCGTCGCGGGCAGCGGCTCGAACCAAGGCGCGAGCTCGCCTTGCAGACGTTCGATCAACAGCGCGCGGCGTTCCGCGTAAGCCTTGTGCATGCGGCGCAGATGCTTCGCGTATTCGCCATCGAGCATGAACGCGCCGAGCGCGGTTTGCGTCAGCATGCCGCTGTGCCAGTCGCAAATCTGCTTTGCGTTCCAGAGCGGTTCGGAGAGTGTCGCGGGCGGCACGACGTAGCCGAGCCGCAGATCGGGAAAGAGCGTCTTCGAAAACGTGCCGACATACGCGACGAGTCCCGCGCGATCGAGACTCTTCAGCGATTCCACCGGCCGCCCTTCGAAGCGGAATTCGCCGTCGTAGTCGTCCTCGACGATCACCGCGCCGCGCTTGCCCGCCCATTCGAGCAACTCGACGCGCCGCTCGAGGCTCATCGGCATGCCGAGCGGAAACTGATGCGACGGCGTGACGTAGACGAGCCGCGTGTTGCGCGGCAGCTTTCTCACGACGATGCCCTCGCCATCGACCGGCACATGCGCGATGCGCGCGCCGAGCGCCGCGAAGAGCGCCCGCGCCGGCGGATAACCCGGCTCTTCGACCGCGACGACATCGCCCGGCTGGATCGTCACGCGCGCGAGCAGATCGAGCGCCTGTTGCGCGCCCTGCGTGACGATCACGTCCTGCCAGTTGCAGACGACCGCGCGGCTGAACGCGAGATAACGCGCGATGCCGAGCCGCAACGCCTGCTCGCCGCCCGGATCGCGATAACCCGCGACGCCGCCGCCCGCGCGCGCCTGCGTGCGCAGTGCCTGATTCAGACAGCGTCGCCAGGCGTCGTAGGGAAAGAGCGATTTGTCGGTTACGCCGCCCTTGAAATCGCAGTCGAGCGTTTCGTCGGCGGGCGGCATCGGCATCGTCATGCGCTCGGGCATCTTGCGCCAGATGCCGGTGGCGCGGGCGCGGGCCGATACGGGTTCGGTGCGCGCGGTCGGCAGGCGCGTGAGCCCTTCAGCGACAAACGTGCCGTCGCCGGCGCGCGTGCGCAAGAAGCCTTCCGCGATCAGCCGCTCGAAGACATCGAGCGTGGTCTTGCGCGAGACGCCGAGCTGCGCGGCGAGATCGCGGGTGGACGGCAGGCGCGCGTTCGCGGCGAGCCGCCCTTCGATGATGCCCGCGCGTAGCTGGCCGTAGATCTGGCCGGTCAGGTCGCGGCGGCCGTGCAGGGTGATGTGGATGTCCAAGGGTGCTGGCGACCGACGCGGCTACAGTTGATAGGGCATCCGCACGCCCGGATCGTCGGGCGGGAAGTCCTTCGAGTTGCGCGAAACGAGCAGCGCATTCACCGATTGCGCCGACGCCCACACGATCGCATCCGGCAACTTGATGCGCGATTTCCTGCGAATTCCGATTGCGAGGTTCGCGACGGCCGAATCGAGCGGCACGAGATCGAAGGTGGACAGCCAGGCGCGCAGCGACGCTTCACTGTCGGGTTTGGCGCCCTCTAGAACTTCCATGAGCGTGATGATGCTGATCGACCGCTCTTCGTAACGCTCGATCTCCTTGCGTGCCGCATCGATTCCCGACAGGTAATCGATCAGGATGTTCGTGTCGAAAAGCGCTCTTACCATTCTTCGCGCAGCTCCCGCTGGTACTGCAATCCATCGATCTTTCGCTCTTGCCATAAGCCGAACACATCGACGGCAGCACGGCGCTTGTTGCTCGCGACGTACGCGCTGATCGCGTCCCGAATGACCGCGGCTCGCGGGCGCTGCTGCTCTTCGCCGATCGCGGCGAGTTCGTCTATCTGTTCGTCGGGCAAATCGATCAAGATCCTTCCCATAGATACCTCGCTATACGATATACATATGGTATATCACCATAGCCCATTTATTCACCTGCGCTGAAAATCGACTGACACAAAGTCACGCCTTGCTCGCTCAACCCCGCGCTGCCCGTCCCATCCTCGTTCATCCGCACCTCGACGAATCCCGCTTCCTCGAGCCCGGTCAATTGCCGACGCAACGCGCTCATCGGCAAACCGGACTGCTTCGCCAATTTCGCGAGCGACCACGCGCGTTCCGGCGTTTCCGTCTGTGCGCGCCAAAGCTGTGTCAGCACGGCGACGAGCGCCGGATCGATGTCATCGTTCATGCGCGAATCCCCATAGTTATCTCCCTGCCCGCGAGTTCGCCGAGCCGCCGCAACGCGGCCTCGCTCTGCGCGGTCCACGGATAACTGTAGTTCAGCCGGATGAAATGGCTGAAGGCGTTGCGCGTGGAGAACATGTAGCCCGGTCCGACCGTGATGCCGCTGTCGAGCGCGGCGCGATAGAGCCGCATCGAATCGACGCGCTCCGGCAATTCCACCCATAGCACATAGCCGCCCTGCGGCGCCGATGTGCGCGTGCCCGCCGGAAAGAAGCGCTCGACCATCGCGCTCATGATGCGCGACTGCTGCCGATACAGCTTGCGCACGCGCCGCAGATGCCGGTCGTAGCCGTCCTGCCGCAGATAATCCGCGATCGCGACCTGCGGCACCGATGGCGTCGTCAACGTGTTCAGAAACTTGAGCTTCTCGACCTGCGCCCGATACCGTCCCGGCATCGCCCAGCCGATCCGGTACGACGCCGTCAGACTCTTCGAAAACGACGCGCAATGCAGCACGAGCCCTTTTGTATCGAAGTTCTTGAGCGTCGACGGGCGCGCATCGCCGTAATAAAGCTCGTGATAGACATCGTTTTCGATGACCGGAATATCGTGCGCGGACAGCAATTCGACGAGCCGGCGCTTGCGCTCGTCCGGCATCTGGAAGCCGAGCGGATTCTGGAAGTTCGGCATCACCATGCACGCGGCGATCTTTCTTCGTCCGATGATCCGCGCCAGAGCGTCGATGTCGATGCCTTCCGCCGGATGCGTCGGCACTTCGATCGCGCGCATCCCGAGACGCTCGATCGCGTGCAGCATCGCGTAGTAAGTCGGCGATTCGACGGCCACCGTGTCGCCGGGCTGCGCGACGGCCTGCAGGCTCAGGTTAATCGCCTCAGTCGCACCGACCGTGATGACGATCTCCTCCGGATCGACCGGCACGCCGTTTTCGGCATAACGCCGCGCGATCTGGCGAATCAGCTCGGGATTGCCGGGCGGCAGATCGTCGATGAGATTCCAACTCGCCTGCCGCCGCGCGATCGCGTTCGCGTACTGGTTGATGCGCCGCCACGGAAACGGCTCGGGATCGGGATACGGCGAGCCGAACGGCACGGCGTCGTGAGCGCGGATGCTGCGCAACGTCGAAAGCACGAGCCGGCTCACATCGACTTCCGATGCCGTCGCGATCACGCGCGTCGGCTGACTGTGCGCCGCGCCCGCCTGCGGTTTTGCGCGCACGAAATAGCCGGACTGCGGACGCGTCTCCAGAATCCCGCGGCTTTCCAGGATCGCGTACGCATGCAGCACCGTCTTGATGCTCACGCCGTGCTGCTGGCTCGCCTGCCGCACCGACGCAATCTTCTCGCCGGGCGTGAACACGCCGCGCCGCACGGCTTCCTCGATTTCATCGGCGAGCTTTTCGTAGAGTTTCAACTGGATTTCGTTCTGAAGCGGCAATGCGTCAAGTCTAGGGCAAATCGACGCAACTGTACTCCTTCTATTTCGCATTTTCTGTGCGCCGCGCGCGATTCGGATCACAGTACGCTTCGGACATCGCAAGCCAAAAAGCATCATCCGCCAAGCCATGTTCAAGAAGCCCGAAGAACGCATCGAACCCTATACGCATCCCGCCGCCGGCTGGGGCGCGCTGAAGCAGGTTGCCATCAATCTCGTCAAGGAGAAGGTGGCGGGCGGCAACTACAAGACGCTCTTCAAGCAGAATCAGCCGGACGGCTTCGATTGCCCCGGCTGCGCGTGGCCCGACCGCGAGCACGGCTCGACCTTCGAATTCTGCGAGAACGGCGTCAAGGCCGTCGCCGCCGAAGCGACGAGCAAGCGCGTGACGCCCGCGTTCTTCGAGGAGCACACGGTTTCGTCGCTGATGACGCAGAGCGATTACGAACTGGAGCAGCACGGCAGGCTGACCGATCCGCTCGTCTACGACGCAAAGCGCGACCGCTATGTGCCGATCGATTGGGACGATGCGTTCGAACTCATCGCCTCGCATCTGAAGAAACTCGACGATCCCGATCGCGCCGCGTTCTACACGTCCGGCCGTGCGAGCAACGAAGCCGCTTTTCTGTATCAATTGTTTGTGCGGATGTACGGCACGAACAATTTCCCCGATTGCTCGAACATGTGCCACGAAGCGACGAGCCGCGGCTTGCCGCATACCGTCGGCATCGGCAAGGGCACCGTCACGCTCGACGACTTCGAACACGCCGACACGCTGCTGCTCTTCGGCCAGAATCCGGCGACGAACCATCCGCGCATGCTCGGCGAGTTGCGCGAGTGCGCGAAACGCGGCGCGACCATCGTGTCGATCAATCCGCTGAAGGAGCGCGGCCTCGAACGTTTCGCGAGCCCGCAGCACACGCTCGACATGCTCTCGCCGAAGGGCGTGAAGATCAGTTCGGTGTTCATCCGCCCGAAAGTCGGCGGCGACTTCGCGCTGATCAAAGGCGTGGCGAAGCGCGTGATCGAACTCGACGACGCCGCGCGCGCGAACGGTGGCGAGCGCGTGCTCGACGTCGATTTCATCGCGGAGCACACGGTCGGCTTCGACGCCTTCGCCGACGACCTGCGCGCCGAAAGCTGGGACGCGATCATCGCGGAATCGGGCGTGGAGATGGACGATCTGCTGAATCTCGCCGACATCTACGCGAAAGGCCGCGCCGTCATCTCGACGTGGGGCATGGGCCTCACGCAGCACAAGAACTCCGTGCCGACCATTCAACTGCTTTCGAACCTGATGATGATGCGCGGGAATATCGGACGGCGCGGCGCGGGCTTATGTCCGGTGCGCGGCCATTCGAACGTGCAGGGCGACCGCACGGTCGGCATCGAGGAAAAACCGACGCAGGCGTTTCTCGACCGGCTCGGCGCGGCCTACGATTTCGAGCCGCCGCGCGAGCATGGCTACGACGTCGTCGAAACGATTCACGCGATGCTCGAAGGCAAGGTGAAGGTGTTTATCGGCCTGGGCGGAAATTTTTCGATCGCGACGCCCGACACGCCGCGCACCTGGGAAGCGATGCGCTCGTGCGATCTCACGGTGCACATCACGACAAAGCTCAACCGCAGCCATTTCGTACACGGCCGCGACGCGCTCATTCTGCCGACGCTCGGCCGCACCGAGATCGATGTTCAGAACGGCGTGCCGCAAGGCGTGTCCGTCGAGGATTCGATGAGCATGGTGCACATTTCGTACGGCATGAACAAGCCGGCCTCGGCGAATCTGCTTTCCGAAGTCGCGATCGTCGCACGCATGGCGCACGCGACGCTCGGCTCGGCCAAGGTCGACTGGCGCGCACATGAGGGCGACTACGCGCTGATCCGCGATGGCATCGAAAAAGTGCTCGACGGTTTCGAGCGCTACAACGAACGCCTGAAGCAGCCGGGCGGTTTTCATCTCGGCGTGGCGTCGCGCGATCGCGTCTGGAAGACGCCGAGCGGCAAGGCGCAGTTCATCGTGCACAGGATCGCGATCGATACGCCGATCCACCGCGCCCGTGCGCTGTACGGCGACCGTCTCATGACGCTGATGACGACGCGTTCGCACGATCAGTACAACACGACGATTTACGGTCTCGACGATCGCTACCGCGGCGTGTACGGACAGCGGCGCGTGCTGTTCGCGAACCGCGAGGACATCGACATGCTCGGGTTCGAGCCGGGCGAACTGGTGGATATCACGAGCGTGTGGGACGACGGCATCGAGCGTCGCGTAGACGGTTTCAAGCTCGTCGAATACGACATTCCGCGTGGCTGTCTCGGTGCGTATTATCCGGAGACCAACCCGCTCGTGCCGCTGTCATCGGTTGCGGATGGCGCCGGTACGCCGACGTCGAAGTCCATTCCCGTGCTGCTGACGTCGTCCAGTCAGGCCATTGCTGCCTGAAACCGCTGCGCGACGCGATGCCGCCAAGCACGCGGCATCGCGCTCTCTCGCGCTGACGGATACGGCGTTCGAGCGCGGCGGCGCCGCTGAACCAGCGATCGGCGCATGCGCCCAGCATGGCGAGGATGCCGGCCCACGCGATCAACCCGGCGGCGAAGCTGTTGAATTCGCCGCTGAACCAGACGCCGCCGAGCATTGCGGCGGCGAACACCAGCATGACGATGGCGAACGGGGGGCAATGTTCGTGTTCGATATGAGCGCGGCCGCCAGCGCCCAAGCCCATTTGGTAGCCGCTGAGAGAATATGCGCTAATGGACTGCGCCATTTTGTCCTCCAGACTGTTATCAATTTGTGTTTCCACAAACTTACGCAGTTGGAGCGATCAGTAATACCAGACAATTCCTAACAACGCTTTCGACCTGTGGCGCTTGACTTTCGCCGAACCCCGCAAAACGCGATGCCACCGCGATTCACGCCTCATTTCGCTCCTGCGAACTCCTGAACATCGGCATCGGCTTCGCCGGCGAGCGGCACGACGCCGGACGGCCCCGTCGCATGCGGATGCAGCAACAGCGCGACGAGCCCGCTCCAGCCCGTCTGATGCGACGCGCCCACGCCGCGCCCGTTGTCGCCATGAAAATACTCGTGAAAGAGCACGAGATCACGCGAACGCGGATCGGCCTGTAGCAGCGGATAGGCAGCCATCACCGGACGCTCGCCGTTCTTGTCGAGCAGAAAGAGCGTGGTCACGCGGCGCGCGAGTTCGTCGGCGATTTGCGCGAGCGAAAACTTCTGTCCCGAGCCCGTCGGATATTCGACGCGAAAATCATCGCCGTAATAGCGATGAAACTCGTGGATCGATTCGATCAGCAGATAGTTGACCGGCATCCACACCGGACCGCGCCAGTTCGAATTGCCGCCGAACACGCGCGAGTCGGATTCCGCCGGAAGATACTGGATGCCGAAGCTTTCGCTGTTGTGATAGAAGACGAACGGGTTATCGAGATGCACGCGTGACAGCGCGCGCACGCCGTGATCGGAAAGGAATTCGGTTTCGTCGAGCATGCGCCTGAGCAGCGCCTTCATGCGATGCCCGCGCAACAGCGACAGCAGCACGCTGTTGCCCTGACCCGCCACGTTCCAGCGCGACACGAGCCTCGAAAGATCCGTTCGATGTTCGAGAAACCAGTGCAGCCGTTCGCGCAATTCCGGCAGCGAGCGATACACCTTCGGCTCCAGCACATGCACGGCGAAAAGCGGAATCAGCCCGACGATGGACCGCACGCGCATCGGCACATTGGTTCCGTCGGGCAGGCGCAGCTTGTCGTAGAAGAACTCGTCCTCGCTGTCCCAGAGACCGGTGTCGCAATCGTCCTCGCAGCTCACCGCTTCCGCGATATACAGGAAGTGCTCGAAGAACTTCACGGCGATATCGACGAACACCTTGTTCGCGTATGCGAGCTCGAGCGCGATACGCATCAGATCGAGCGCGTACGCGGCCATCCATGCGGTGCCGTCGGCCTGATCGATGTGGCCGCCCGTCGGCAGCGGCGACGAGCGATCGAAGATGCCCACGTTGTCCAGGCCGAGAAAGCCGCCCTGGAAAATGTTCTTGCCGTCGGCATCCTTGCGATTCACCCACCATGAGAAGTTGAGCAGCAGCTTGTGGAACACGAGTTCCAGAAAATCGCGATCGCCCTTGCCGGTGATCGCGCGGTCGATCTCGTAGACGCGCCACGTCGCCCACGCGTGCACGGGCGGATTGGCATCGCCGAAAGCCCATTCGTACGCGGGCAATTGACCGTTCGGATGCTGATAGCGGTCCTTCACGAGCAATAGCAACTGACGTTTCGCGAACTCCGGATCGATGAGCGCGAACGCCGCCGCATGAAACGCGAGATCCCACGACGCGTACCACGGATATTCCCACTTGTCCGGCATCGACACGATGTCCGCGTTGCACAGATGCCGCCAGTCCGAATCGCGTCCGATGCGCCGCTGCTTCGGCGGCTTCGGCTGAAGCGGATCGCCGTCGAGCCAGCGCGTCACATCGAACTGATAGTACTGCTTCGACCACAGCATGCCGGCGAGTGCCTGGCGTTGCACGAGCCGCTGATCGGCATCGGCGATATCGTGCTGCAGCGCGCCGTAAAACTCGTCGGCTTCCGCGATGCGTCGCGCGAAGAGACCATCGACGTCGAGCGGCACGGCGTCCGGCGCGGACTCGGGCCGCCAGCGCAGATACACGACCGCCTTGCCGAGCGGCTCCAGTTCGAGATGCGCGTGCGCGGCCGCGCGCGTGCCCTTGTCGCGGCGAATCGCGTCTTCGTCGCCTTGCAGGATGTAATCGTTGAAGCCGTCCTTGAACGGTCCCGTGCCTTCCATGTGGAAGAGACGCCTGACGTTGGTCTCGTTCTCGCAGAAGAGCCATTCCATCGCGCTCGCGTCCGGCGACCACGCGGTGACGACCATCGGTTCGTGCGCGCCCTGTTCGGCGAGCACGTAGGTGCCTTCGCCCTGCACCGTTTCCACCTTCAGCGAGGGCTTGATCGGCGTCGGCTTCCACGACCAGGTATTGCGCGCCCAGATTTGCGGCAGCACGTCGAGCGCGGCCCGCACGTCGCTTCGATTCTCGATCGTCACGCGCATCACGATGTCGTCCGGCGTGTGCTTCGCGTATTCGACCTGCACGTCGAAGTAACGCGCGTCGTCGAACACGCCCGTGTCGAGCACTTCGTATTCGGGCATGTCGGCGCCGCGCCGCGCGTTTTCATCGACGAGATCGGCATACGGATACGCCGCATGCGGATACTTGTAGAGCATGCGCATGTAGGAATGCGTCGGCGTGCCGTCGATGTAGAAGTACAGTTCCTTCACGTCCTCGCCGTGATTGCCTTCCTGGTTCGTCAGACCGAAGAGCCGCTCCTTGATGATCGGATCGCAGCCGTTCCAGAGCGCGAGCGAGATGCACCAGTTGAGTTTGTCGTCGCCGAAACCGGCGATACCGTCCTCGCCCCAGCGATACGCGCGGCTGCGCGCATGATCGTGCGGAAAGTATTCCCACGCGGTGCCGAATTCGCTGTAGTCCTCGCGCACGGTGCCCCATTGGCGTTCGCTCAGATACGGTCCCCAGCGCTGCCAGCGTGGGCAGTCCTTCGAATGGAGCCTCAGGCCCTCGACGGTTTCGAGCTGGTTGACGGGGCGCGATTTCGACATGGGCGACTCCTCGATGGCGGCGTGCTGAACGACGGGCAAGTCTCGTAATTTAGCGCGTTTTGACGCCGGCCCGCGCGCGCCGCGCTAGGTTGCGCCGAGCAGCTTTTCGATGCGCAGGAGCTCCGCGAGCGACCACGCCTGGAACGGCGTCCCGCCGGGCGTGTGCGGCGCATCGGCATCGGCGACTTCGCTGACGTGATCGAGACCGTAGCGATCGAGATGCGCGTAGAGCGGCGTCAGAAAACGCTCGCGCGCGCCCGCCGCGCCGTGCACGCGCACCCACGCCTCGACGAACGGGCCGATCAGCCACGGCCAGACGGTGCCCTGGTGATACGCGCCATCGCGATCCAGCACGCCGCCCGCGTAGTTCGCCCTGTAGGCCGGATCGGACGGCGCGAGCGTGCGCAAACCGGGCGGCGTGAGAAGTTGCGTTTCGACCTGATCGACGACCGCGCGCGCGATATCGCCATCGACGAGCGGAAACGGCAAGCCGCCGACCGCGAAGATCTGATTCGGGCGAATCGATCGATCGACGCGACCGGGTTCGTGATCGACGTCGACGACATCGAAGAGCGTATGCGTGTCCGGATCGACGAAACGCGCGGCGAACGACAACTGCGCCTGATCGCGCAACGCCTGCCAGCGCGGATTCCACGCGCTCGCGATCGTGAGCGCGTTGATCCACAGCGCCTGCACCTCTACCGGCTTGCCGATACGCGGCGTCACGACCCAGTCGCCTGCCTTCGCGTCCATCCATGTGAGCTGGACGCCGGGCACGCCCGCGCGCAGCAGACCGTCCACATCGGCGGCGATGCGAAAGCGCGTGCCGCGCGAATAGCCGTCGAGAATCGCATCGACGGCGCTTTGCAGGCGGCTCGTCGTCGCCGCGTGCGCGTGCCCCGTCGCCAGATAATCGTGCGCGGCGACGACGAACCACAGCGAGGCATCGACGGAGTTGTATTCGGGCAGGCCGCCGCTGTCCGGAAAGCGGTTCGGCACCATGCCTTCGGAAATCGTATCGGCCCATTCGAGCAGGATCGATTCCGCTTCCTGATGCCGGCCGGACACGAGCAGGAGGCCGCGCATCGAGATGAAGGTGTCGCGGCCCCAGTCGGTGAACCACGGAAAGCCCGCGATGATCGTTTTGCCGACATTGCGCGTGACGACGTACGCATCGGCGCTGCGTGCGAGCCGCGAGCCGAACGCCGCGCGCCGTTCTTTTTCCCGCGAGGCGAGATGCGATGCGTGCGCGAGCGCGCTGTCTTCGAACGGCTTGTCGTGGCCCGCGTGCGCGTGGAGGATCATCACGGCTTCGCCGCGCGCGAGATCGAAGCTGAAGATGCCGGGCGTCGCGAGGTCTTCGGTGAAATCGAGTCCGCGCTCGCGTTCGCGCACGTAGCAGAAGTTGCGATACCAGTCGGGGGCGTGATCGTAAGCGCCGTTCGACGTGACGCAAATCGTCGGCAAATCGCCATACGGCTGCCATTGCACGCGCTCGCCTTCCAGTGTGGCATCGAAGGAAAATGCCGCGTTTTCGTGGTGCAGCGCGTGGTAGTCGCGGCCTGAGAGCAGCGGGCGGACTTCCAACTTGGCCGCTTTCGATGCGCCCTCGAGACGCCAGCGCAGGACGGTTTGGCGGGCTTCCTTTGCAACGAACGCTTCTGCGACGATGATTGTTGCGTCGTCGTGACCGATGCGGTAGCGCCATGTGGGCCACGGATCTGTATCGAATGAAAGGAGGCTTGCGGTCGTGTCGGGATAGAGGATGTCGGGGGCGTAGCGCTGCATCGTCAGAGGGATACGCGCGTTGCCCGTTTCGAGCCATGCTTCCATGCCGTTGATGAGCACGACACGGCCGGCGGGCGGTTGAGTCGCCGTCAGCAGCAGCGCTTGGTAGCGACGTGTGCGCATCGTGCCGACCGTGCCGGAGGCGAAACCGCCGTAAGCATCGGGTTCGAGCCATTCGTCTTCCAGACGCGCAGCGTCGATCGGCGATTCATCGGTGCGTTCGATGCGTGTCATGGTTTTTGTTTTTTTGCTGGATTGCGTGTTCGTGGCGGCTCGGGGTTTCGCCGGATCCCGCTTTCGTGGCGGCTCGGGGTTTCGCCGGATCCCGCTTTCGCGTCGGTCTATTAGCACTGCCCCTGTGCGGGGCGGCACTCACTTTCTTTGCTGCTGCAAAGAAAGTAACCAAAGAAAGCAGCTTCCGATACGCCCGCGGTCACACGCAATTTGGGTAGTCCTCTCGTCCATCGTGGGCTGCCTAAAGAGTGCCCTCATCACAATCACCGGGCTTGGCTCGCGCACGGTCTGACTAGCTAGTAGTTACAACGCGCGGGTCCAGCAATCATACATCCGGCACAGCGCTACGCGCTGCCGCCCGGTATGCGAGGGAAACCAAAGGGCGGCGATTGCAGTGAGATGGAGACGTTAGTAGAGAAGCACATGCATCCCCGATGGACCGGTCGGCCGCGGAGCGGGCTGGAGCTATTTGGTGCTGAACCAGTTTGGTGTGTGGTGCGATGGTTCAGACCGTGCGCGAGCCAAGCCCGATGGGGCCTATGAGGGCACTCTTTAGGCAGCCCACGATGGACGAGAGGACTACCCAAATTGCGTGTGACCGCGGGCGTATCGGAAGCTGCTTTCTTTGCTTACTTTCTTTGCAGCAGCAAAGAAAGTAAGTGCCGCCCCGCACAGGGGCAACGCTAATAGACCGACGCGAATACGGGATCCGGCGAAACCCCGACCCGACACAATCACGGGATCCAGCGAAGAAACAAAATCAACCAAGAACCACACTCACAGCGTGAATCAAAATCCCGACGGCGCCTCCCACAAGCGTCCCATTCACGCGAATGAACTGCAAATCCCGCCCAATATTAAGCTCAACATCCCTGACGAGCGTCGCATCGTCCCACTGCTTGACGGTGGCGGCAATATGCTTCGCGATCCCATCGCGCAACTCCGGCGCAAGCGCCTTCAAAGCATCGCGCATATGCTCGTTAATCGACTCGCGTAATGCCGGATCGCTGCCGAGCGCCTCGGCAAAACCGCCCGCCATCGCGACGACCTTCGCATGCAGCGCCGAATCCGGCCGCTTGATATCCGCATCGAGCCACGCGATGAACTCGTCCCACAGCCCGTTCACGTATGTCCGCAACTCGGGCCGCTCCAGCCACTCACGCTTGTGCTCGTCGATGCGCGCCTTGAACGCCGGATCCGTCTTCAACCGCTCGACAAACCGCTCCACAGCCGCATCGAAAGCCTTGCGACGTTCGTGCTCGGGATCGCTGCTTACATCGTGCAGCCATTGATTCGCGCCGCGCACGAGACCGGCCGCAAACTTGTTGCCAAGGTCTTCAGCATTCAGTCCGACGAATCCCAGCATACCGACGAGCTTCGGATACTCCTCGCCCGCCACCGCGACGATGCGCGTCGCGAGCATCTCCTGCACTTCGGGCTTGTCGAGCCACCCGGCCAGTTGCTTCAGGCCCTCATCGAGCAGCAACTGATGACGCCGGTCCGATATCAGCGTCGACAGCACGCTTCCCGTCGCGCTCGCCAGATCGAACGACTCCGCGCGACGGCGCAGCGTCTCGTAGAGCATCGACTTCACGCGCTCGTCATCGACGAAAGACAGCAGTTGCCCGACCGCGCCCACGGCCTTCTTGCCGAGCAACTCGGCATTGGCAGGCTCGGCCAGCCACATCGACAGACGGCTCGCCGGATCGAACGCATTCACGCGCGCGACGAGCGCATCGGTGCCGAGAAAACGGTCGCGAACGAACACGGCCAGGTTGTCCGCGACGCGCGCCTTGTTCGCGGGCAGGATCGCGGTGTGCGGAATCGGCACGCCAAGCGGATGCCGAAACAGCGCGACCACCGCGAACCAGTCGGCGAGCGCGCCGACCATCGCGGCTTCCGCGAACGACGACACCCACGCCCACGCGCCCGCATCGTGCTGGCTTTTCGCGAGCGCGAACAAGGCGCCGGCCGCGACGAGCAGCCCGGCGGCGAACCATTTCATCCTTCTCAGCGCGACGGCTTTGTCCTGCGTTTCCATCTATGTCGGTTTCATGGTTTTGATGAGGCCGAAAGCTTACCAGCAGCGCGTTGCAAATCCCGAAGGACTTCGACGGCGCGTTCGCCCTCTTCGACCGGAACGAAGATGTGATCGTGATACGCCGCCGCAATCACATTGCAACTGATGTTCGCCTCGCCGAGCGCACGCGCGAACGCCGCCGTCAAGCCGACCGCGTTCAGATCCGAATGAACGGTCAGCGTGATCCAGGCCGCGCGAAAGAGCGGCGCGACGCCGGCCGCCTGCGCCGCGCTTTCTTCCATCACGACCGTCAATCCCTCGCGCTCGCGGAACGTCGCGACGATGCCCGCGCCGCTCGCCACCGCATCGTGCGGCAGCGACGCGAACACGTACGCGCCCGGCTGCAGTTCGGGCTCCATCGACGCGATCAGCGTATCGAGATCACGCAGCATCTTCGGTCTCCCGTGTCCGCGCCAAAACCGGCCGCAGCGCAGCGCCGGTATGACTGCGCGGATGCGTCGCGAGCGTGTCCGGGTCCGCCGCCGCGACGATCGTGCCGCCATTCACGCCGCCTTCCGGGCCGAGATCGAGCACCCAGTCGGCTTCGGCGATCACATCGAGATCGTGTTCGATGACGATCACGCTATGCCCGCCATCCACCAGACGATGCAGCACGCGTATCAGCTTCGCGACGTCCGCCATATGCAGGCCGACGGTCGGCTCATCGAGCACATAAAGCGTGTGCGGCGGCTTCTGGCCGCGCCGCGTGACGTCGTCGCGCACTTTCGACAGTTCGGTGACGAGCTTGATGCGCTGCGCCTCGCCGCCCGACAGCGTCGGCGACGGCTGGCCGAGCGTCAGATAGCCGAGGCCGACATCGCGCAGCAATTGCAGCGGATGCGCGATGCTCTGCATCGACGCGAAGAACTCGACGGCTTCGTCGATCTCCATCGTCAGCACTTCGCCGATGTTCTTGCCGCGCCATGTCACCGCGAGCGTTTCCGGATTGAAGCGCTGGCCGTGGCACACGTCGCACGGCACTTTGACATCGGGCAGGAAGCTCATCGCGATGGTCCGCACGCCCTGGCCTTCGCATGCCGGGCAACGGCCATCGCCCGTGTTGAACGAGAAACGCGACGGCGTGTAGCCGCGCGCGCGGGCCTCGAGCGTATCGGCGAAGAGCTTGCGGATCGTGTCCCACATGCCGATGTAGGTGGCCGGGCACGAACGCGGCGTCTTGCCGATCGGCGTCTGATCGACTTCGAGCACGCGATCGATAGCCTCGAAACCGGTGACGCCCGCGCAACCCTGCCACGCATGCGCGACATCGAACGTCGGACGCGGCGCTTCGCGCGCGAGCACGCTGGCGCGCGACCCGGCAGCGGGCTTGTCCGCTTGCGCGGCCTTGCGCGCGCGCCGCACCGCAGGCGACGACAACACCGAACGGCCGACGGCATCGAGCAGGTTCGTCATCAGCACGTCGCGCGCGAGCGTCGATTTGCCCGAACCCGACACGCCCGTAATCGCGACGAGCCGATTCAGCGGCATCGTCGCCGTCACGTTGCGCAAGTTGTGCAGCGTCGCGCCTTCGACCGTCAGCCATTGCTCCGGCACGGCGGCGCGCTTCGCGGTCGCCGCGCGCACTTCGCGGCGCGGCTGCAACGGATGCACGATCGGATTCGCGAGGAACTGGCCCGTGAGCGACGCCTTGTGCGCCGCGAGATCCGTCACGTTGCCCTGCGCGACGACCGTACCGCCGCGCTTGCCCGCGCCCGGCCCGATATCGATGATGTGATCCGCGCGGCGAATCGTGTCTTCGTCATGCTCGACGACGACGAGCGTATTGCCCTTGTCGTTCAGCTTCTTGAGCGCGGAGAGCAGGATCAGGTTGTCGCGCGGATGCAAACCGATGGTCGGTTCATCGAGCACGTAACACACGCCTTGCAGATTACTGCCGAGTTGCGCCGCGAGACGGATGCGCTGCGCTTCGCCGCCGGAAAGCGTCGGTGCGGCGCGATCGAGGCTCAAATAGCCGAGCCCGACTTCTTCGAGGAATTGCAAGCGCCCTTCGATTTCACTGACCACGTCACGCGCGATATCCGCATCGCGGCCCTTGAGCTTGAGCGATGCAATCCACTCGCGCGTATCGCTGACGGTCCAACGTCCGACTTCCGTGATCGGATAATTGCCGAACGTGACGGCGCGCGCAACATCGTTCAGACGCGTGCCTTCGCATTCCGGGCAGGGCTGATCCACGATATCGTCCGGTTCCTGATCGACCGAGCCGATGCTCTGCTCGCGTCCGCGATCGTCTTGCGCGAAGAGCGTGTCGTCGAACGCGGCGCGCTGTTCGCGCGTGAGCTTCACGCCCGTCCCGACGCATGTGTTGCACCAGCCGTGTTTGCTGTTGTACGAGAACATGCGCGGATCGAGCTCCGGATAACTCGTGCCGCAAACGGGGCACGCGCGCTTCGTCGAGAACACGCGCGTTTCTTCCTTGCCGCGACGCGCGCCGTCGTGCCACGACCCATGCAGTTCATCGAGCGGCGCGCAAAGATGCATGACGCCCTTGCCGATTTCGAGCGTGTCGTCGAGCAAACGCCGCAGTTCCGCTTCGTTGTCCGCCGACACGACGAGATCCGCAACCGGCAATTCGATCGTATGTTCACGGAAACGATCGAGCTTCGGCCACGGACTCACGGGCAGAAATTCGCCATCCACACGCAGATGCGTATTGCCGCGCGCCTTCGCCCATTTCGCGAGATCGGTATAGACGCCCTTGCGATTGACGACGAGCGGCGCGAGCAGTCCGACATGCTGCCCCTTGAAATCGCGCATGATCTGCGCGGCGATCGATTCGGAACTTTGCGACTGGACCGGCGTGCCATCGTGAATGCAATGCTGAATGCCGAGCTTCACGTACAGCAAGCGCAGGAAGTGCCAGACTTCGGATGTCGTCGCGACCGTCGATTTGCGTCCGCCGCGCGACAGGCGCTGTTCGATCGCGACGGTCGGCGGAATGCCATAGACGGCATCGACTTCCGGACGGCCCGCCGGCTGCACAATGGAGCGCGCATACGCGTTCAGCGATTCGAGGTAACGGCGCTGACCTTCGTGGAAAAGGATATCGAACGCGAGTGTCGACTTGCCCGAACCGGACACGCCCGTCACGACGTTGAACTTGTTATGCGGAATATCGACATCGAGCGACTTCAGATTGTGCTCGCGCGCGTTGACGATCCGCACCACGTTCTCGCCCTGCAACGCACGCCGCGCGCTCGCGACTTCCGCCGCGAGTTGCAGCGGCACGCCCGCGCGCTTTTGAGCCGCGCCGGGCGCCATCGCTTCTTCGTATTCGACCAGCGCGCGGCCCGTATGCGATTGTTCGCATGCCGAAACATCGTCCGGCGTGCCGACGCATACGAGCTGCCCGCCGCCATCGCCGCCTTCCGGACCGAGATCGATGATCCAGTCGGCCGCGCGAATCACATCGAGATTGTGTTCGATGACGATCAGCGAATGACCGCGTTCGAGCAGGCGCCGCAGTGCCTGCATCAACTTCGCGATGTCGTCGAAATGCAGGCCCGTCGTCGGCTCGTCGAACATGAAGAGACGGCTTTCGCTCTTGCTGGTCTGCGACGTTTCGGCGAGAAAGCCCGCGAGCTTCAGACGCTGCGCCTCGCCGCCCGAAAGCGTCGGCACGGGCTGGCCGAGCTTCACGTATTCGAGACCGACATCGACGATCGGCTGCAGCACGCGCAGCACTTCCTTGTCGCCGGCGAACAGCGCGACGGCTTCGCTCACCGTCAGTTCGAGCACATCGGCGACGCTCAACTGACGATCGCCGCGCTCGATCTTCACTTCGAGGATTTCCGCGCGATAACGGCGTCCGTCGCAATCGGGGCAACGCAAGTAGACATCGCTCAGGAACTGCATCTCGACGTGCTCGAAGCCCGAGCCGCCGCACGTCGGGCAGCGTCCATCGCCCGAGTTGAAGCTGAACATGCTCGCGCTATAGCCGCGCTGCAACGCGAGCGGCGCCTTCGCATAGAGCTTGCGAATTTCGTCGAACGCGCCGACATAGCTCGCCGGATTCGAGCGCGCCGTGCGGCCGATCGGCGACTGATCGACGAACACGACGTCGCTCAAATGCTCCGCGCCCTTCAGGTCGCGATACGCGCCGGGCGCTTCCGTCGCCTTGCCGAAGTGACGCATCAGCGCGGGCGCGAGCACGTCCTGGATCAGCGTCGATTTGCCCGAGCCCGATACGCCCGTCACGCACACGAGACGTTGCAGCGGAATGTCGACCGTGACGTCGCGCAGGTTGTGATCGCTCGCGCCTTCGAGCGTGAGGCGCGGCGTGTTCGCATCGACGACGCGGCGATTCCAGTTCGACGCATGCGCGACATGCTTGCGGCCGCCGAGATACGCGCCGGTGAGTGTGTCGGTGACTTGAATGTCGTCGGGTGCGCCGTCATAGACGATCTGCCCGCCGCGCTCGCCCGGACCCGGTCCCATGTCGATGAGACGATCGGCCGCGAGCATCACCGACGGATCGTGCTCGACGACGACGAGCGTATTGCCCGCGTCGCGCAGACGATGCATCGCTTCGACGATGCGGTTCAGATCGCGCGGATGCAAACCGATGCTCGGTTCATCGAGCACGAACAGCGTGTTCACGAGCGACGTGCCGAGCGCGGTCGTCAGATTGATGCGCTGCACTTCGCCGCCGGACAGCGTGCGCGACTGGCGATCGAGCGTCAGATAACCGAGACCGACATCGCAGAGATATTTCAGGCGCGTGCGGACCTCGGCGTGCAAGAGCTTGAGCGCTTCGTCGAGCAAGGTCGATGGCAGCGTCAGCGAATCGAAGAAGCGGCGGATGCGCTCGATCGGCATCAGCATCAGATCGTGCACCGTGAGGCCCGGCAGCGCTTCGAGTTGCGCGCGCGTCCAGTCGACGCCTTCCGGCATGAAGCGATCGTGCGGCGCAAGCACTGCGTCGGCCTGTTCCTTCGTGCCGAGACGCCACAGCAGCGATTCGGTTTTCAGGCGCGCGCCGGCGCACACCGGACACGTCGTATAGCTGCGATATTTCGACAGCAGCACGCGGATGTGCATCTTGTACGCCTTCGACTCCAGATAATCGAAGAAACGCTGCACGCCGTACCACTGGTTCTGCCACTTGCCCGTCCAGTCCGGCGAGCCCTTGATGACCCAGTCGCGCTCCTGCTGCGTGAGATCCTTCCATGGCACGCCGAGGCGAATGCCCGCCTTCGCGCCGTAGCGCACGAGATCGTCCTGGTTCTCTTTCCACGCGGGCGTCTGCAATGTCTTGATCGCGCCTTCGCGCAGCGTCTTCTTTTCATCGGGGATGACGAGACCGTAATCGACGCCGATCACGCGTCCGAAGCCGCGGCACGTCTCGCAAGCGCCATACGCGGAGTTGAACGAGAACAGCGCCGGCTGCGGATCGGCGTAGCGCAGATCGCTTTCCGGGCTGTGCAGGCCGGTGGAAAAACGCCAGATCTCCGGCTCGCCTTCGTCTTTCAGCACATAGACGTCGACGCGGCCCGTGCCGCGCAGCAACGCGCTTTCGATCGCCTCCAGCGCACGCGAACGCTCGATGTTCTGCAAGCGAAAACGATCCGCGACGACATCGAGCATCTGCCGTTTGCCGCTTGCGGTTTCGACGTGGCGTTTCGCCTGCACGCGCGTATAGCCGCTCGCGGAGAGCCACTGCTCGACCTCCTCGTCGCTCGCGGTGTCGGGCAATTCGACCGGAAACGTGATCGCGAGACGCGGATCATCGGCCCGCGTGCGTTCGAGCAGTTCGGCGTAGATCGTCTCGGGCGTGTCGTGACGCACGCGATGCGACGTCTTCTTGTCGAAAAGTTCGGCGGCGCGCGCGTAGAAGAGCTTCAGATGATCGTTCAGTTCGGTCATCGTGCCGACGGTCGAACGCGAACTGCGCACCGGATTCGTCTGGTCGATGGCGATCGCGGGCGGCACGCCGTCCACGCGATCGACCTGCGGACGGTCCATCCGGTCGAGAAACTGGCGCGCGTACGCGCTGAAGGTTTCGACGTAGCGCCGCTGGCCTTCCGCGTAGAGCGTGTCGAACACGAGGCTCGACTTGCCGGAACCGGACGGGCCGGTCACGACCGTCATCTGGCCGGTGTGCAGGTCGAGATCGAGATTCTTGAGGTTGTGCTGACGTGCGCCGCGAATGCGGATTGCGTTATTCGATGCCAATTTTTCAACCGGTTCAATGAGTTAGGCGGCATCCTCGAAGTGTTCGACGAGGTCGCACGAGTGTTCGGAAGTGCGTGGCCGCCATAGCGATCAGTACTGTACACGCATACAGTGTTTGCCGCCAAACGTGTCGGAAGTGTCCGGTGACACTGCGCAAGGCGCTCGCCTGCTCTGCGATCACTTCAGATGTTCGATGACCGCATCCGCGACGGCATCCGGCGCCTCGCGCAGCGGAAAATGCCCGGCGCCATCGATAACGACGCGCCGATAGCCCGCCGTGAAGTAGCGCGCTTGGCCTTCCGAGCTCGCCGGTTCGTCGCAGGCGTCCGCGCCGCCTTGAATCATCAAGGCCGGTACGCCGATGCGATCGATCGTCGCAAGCCGCGCGTACAGATCGGCGAGCGCCGGATCGGACGGCTGATCGCTCCGCCAGCGCCGGCGATACGCGTTCAGCGTGATCGGCACCCAGTCGGGATTGTCGAATGCGCGCGCCGTCGCCGCGAATTCGGCTTCGTCGAACCAGCCGGGCGGCGACCATGTGTCCCACTGGATGCGCGCGAAGCCTTTGGGATCGGCGGCGACGGCGTCCGGGCCGCCGTCGAGCGACATGAACCATTGGTACCAGAAGCGCCGCGCCTGCGAGAAGTCGGGCAATTCGAAGACGCCGCGCGGCTGATACGCCAGCGCGAGCGCGGCCATGCGGCGCACGCGCTCGGGAAACAGCGTGGCGATCGTGTAGGCGGCGCGCGCGCCCCAGTCGTGGCCGACGACATCGAAGGTGGCGATGCCGAGCGCATCGGCGAGATCGACGGCGTCTCGCGCGAGCGCGACGCCCGAGCCGTCGCGCACGGCGTCGTCGCGCAGGAAACGCGTGCCGCCCGCCCCGCGCAACTCCGGCACGACGGTTCGATAGCCGGCGTCGTTGAGCCGCGCGGCCACGGCATTCCACGCGCGCGCCGCATCCGGCCATCCGTGGATCAGCAGCACGACGGGCGCGTCGGCGGGACCGGAATCGGCGTAAGAGATATCGAGCGTCAGCGTGCGCGCGTGGCGTGCGAAATCCAGCATGGCGAGACTCCTCGAAAGCGAGGAGTCATTCTAGCGAGCAGTGAAAACACGCGCTCGGCGCGCTCACGCCCCGATCAACACCCCGCTCCTGATCGCCTTCTCACCCGTTACGCGTCCCATCGGCGCGCCCGCGTACACGAAGCGGACCGCGCGTCGCATGTAGAACACGCCGTCGTTGGCCGTCGTGACGGTCGTCACCGAGTCGGTGACCGGATCGACGATATCGAACACCGGATCGCCCGCTTGCAGCCGCGCGCCCACTTTCGCGCGATACACGACGATTCCGCTCGCCGGCGCCGTCAGTTGCTGGCTGCCCGCGAGCGGCGTCGCGGCCTGCGCGAGCGGCGGCGCGTCCTTCGCCTCGCCTTCGATCACGCCGCGCGCGATCAGATAATCGACGATGGCCTCCGCATCATGCGACGCCGTGTCGTAATCGACATCGCGCTGGCCGCGATGCTCGATCGTCGCCGCAATGTTCGGCGCGCCGAGCGGCGTTGCATCGCCGAGGCGCTCGCGCAGCTCGTTCCACAAAAGCGCATGAACCTCGTCGAAAGATTGACCGCCCGAATCCGTCGCCAGCAGCACGCCGTTCGCGCCGAGATAGCGCGCGAGCGGCTCGATCGCGGGCCAGCTCGCGGGACTCGTGTAGATGTGCATCGTCGCTTCGAGCGAGCAATGCAGATCGAGCACGACATCCGCTTTCGACGCCAGCCCGAGCAGCGCAAGCCGCAGCGATTCGAACTCGTTCTTCGCGGTCGTTTCGCCGAGCATCTCGACGAGCGCGCCGCGCAGCAGACGCGCGTTGTGCGCGGCATCGCCCGACGATAAGCGCGCGCCCACGCGTTCGATCAGCGCGGCAGCGGACGGCATCGGAAAATCGCGGTTGAAGTTGTGGCCGCTGTTCGCCTCGAAGCGCCCGAGGAATTGCCCGAGCACATGCTGCGACAAGCCGATGGGATTCGCCACCGGCACCAGCACGATTTCGCCGCGCATGCGCCCTTCGGCTTCGAGCGCGGCGAGACGCTGCTTCAAGGCCCACGCGGTGAGCATGGCGGGGGTTTCGTCGGCGTGCAGCGACGCTTGCAGATAAACGCTTTCGCCATTCGCGGCATCGCCGAAATGAAAGCTGGCGAGTTCGCGCGACGTGCCGAGCGTCGTCGACACGAGCGGATGACGTTGAGTGTGCATGTTCAGTCGCCGTAGACGTCGAAATCGAAATACTTGCGCGCGATTCTTTGATACGTGCCGTCCGCGCGCATGTCGCCCACGGCCTTGTCGACCTGGGCCTTCAGCGCCGCATCCTCCTGCCGCAGACCCATGCCGACGCCGTGATCGCCCATCGACAGCGGCTCGCCGACGAACGCGAAGCCCGCGCCGCGCGGCGTCTTCAGAAAGCCGTGCTCCGCTTCGACGGAACCGAGCAGCGCGGCATCGATGCGTCCCGCAGTCAGATCGTTGAGCACGCCGTCCATGCTCTGATACGCGACCACTTCGACGCCGCCCGGCTGCCAGTTCTTCATCGCGTAGGTTTCGAACTGGCTGCCGCTCTGCACGCCGATGCGCTTGCCGCGCAAGCCCTGCGCGCTCGCCGTGAGCGGCGCGCCCTGCTTCGCGATCAGCCGCGAGCGGAACTGGAAGAGCTTGGTGGAGAAAGCCATCTGCTTCATGCGCTTGTCGGTGATCGCCATCGACGACATGATCCCGTCGATCTTGCGGGCCTGCAGCGCGGGAATCATCCCCGAGAACTCGAGTTCGACCCACTGGCAGCGCATCGCGATGCGGCGGCAGATTTCATCGCCGAGATCCACGTCGAAGCCCGCGACGTGGCCATCGGGCGTCTTCACGTCCATCGGCGGATAACCGGGATCGATGCCGAGGCGCAAGGTGTCGGCGTCTTTAGCGTGAACCGGCGCGGCGGCGGCGAGCGCGGCGGCGAGAAAAAGCGTGCTGAGTCTGAGCATGAACGCGGTGCCTCCTGATTATGGCCACCGATGGTACGGGCCCAAAACGCTCGTAAAAAGAGGCGTTTTGCTTATCATGTTCAGTTTTTGAGATCACCGACGGAGACGCCGAACGTGGATCTGACTCTCACGCAGTTGCGCATGTTCGTCGCCGTCGCCGATGCGGGCAGCGTGCGCGCCGCCGCGCGCCGGCTCGACGTTGCGCAAAGCGGCATCACGCAGCAGTTGCAGAAGCTCGAAGCGATCGCGGGCGGGCCGCTCTTCGAACGCGACGTGCGCGGCGCGCGGCTCACGCCGATCGGCGAGCGCTTGCGTGTACGCGCCGACTTGATTCTGGGGGAATGCCGCAAGACGGAAGACGAGATGCGCCAGTTGCGCGGCGAACTGACGGGTCGCGTCGCGCTCGGACTCGCGGCCGAAGCGACGATGCGGCTTTTTCCCGCGCTGCTGGCGAGCTATCGGGAGCGCTGTCCGCGCATCGATGTGCATCTGACGAGCGCGACGTCGCGGATGCTGACTTCGTGGGTACGCGACGGCAGCCTCGATTTCGCGCTCGCGCTCATCGCACCGGGCGCGGACATCCACGACATGGAAACGACGCCGCTCTTCGCTTCCGACGTCGCGGTGATCGCGCGGCGCGGTCATCCGCTCGCACGTTCGCGCGCACTGGCCGACTTGCAGAACGCCGAATGGGTCAGCACACGCCAGCGCGGCGGCGGCGCGCCGGCCAACAAGCTATCGGCGCTCTTCGAGCACGCGAAGCTCGCGCCGCCGCGCATCGCCGCGACGACCGAAGCGGTCTTCGACACGCTGCATTGCCTTGCGTCGAGCGATTATCTCGGGCTCGAACCCGCGAGCCTCGCCGGACATCCGTTCTTTCGCGAGCACGTCGAGATCGTGCCGATCGCCGAACGTGCGGGGAGAACGCCCGTCTGCCTGCTGCGCCGCGCGGGCGTGCCGCTAACGCCCGCCGCGCAGGAACTCGCGACGATGGCCGTGTCGTACGCCCGGATGCTGCCGACTCAACGCGATGCGTGACGCGCATGCGAGCCTTTGGACTTCGCGGCCGCGTTCCTGCGGCGCGTCGCCCAGCCCTTCTTCGCGGCTGCCGAGCGATCCGCCGCCGAGCGCCGGCTCGCGGCTGCATGCGTCTGCCGCGACAGCGACTTGTGCGAAGCGGCCTTGGTGCTTTCGCGCTTGAGCACGCGCGTGGACGTTGCCGAGCGCTTCGCCTTCGACTCCGTGCTCGGGCTCTTCTTCGTCCGATGCGCGGCCTTGGTGTCCTGCGCGGCCTTCTTGCGTGTCGCCTCGGACGCCGTGCCCTTCTTCGGCGGCTTCATCTTCACGCCTGAGCGACGCGCCTCGGACAAACCGATGGCGATGGCCTGCTTCGCCGATTTCGCGCCGTGCTTGCCCTCGCGGACGTGATCGATCTGCTCCTTCACGAATGCGCCGGCTTGCGTGCTCGGGGACTTGCCTTCGCGTTTGGCTTTCGCCGCGCGCTCGAGAGTTTTCTTTTCGGGCATGTCGGACCTCCTTGGTGAAGTGGACTTGCCCTGACGAAGCGAGCAACGTGCGTGCCCGCCTCGCCCGAAACCTTACTGCGTAAGACGCAGCACGCCGAGATTGCCCGCGATCTGCTGGAAGATCTGATTGAGCGTCGTGTTGCTCGGCGCGTGATAGTAGTTGCCGGGGCTCGCGCAGTTCTGCATCGTCGTCTGCGCGCTCACGCTGGCCGTATCCGTTCCGTAAGTGCCGAACGTAATCGAATAGATGATGATGCCGTCCTGCTTCATCGCCGAGCACACCGCGAGCTGGTACGTATTGATGTCGTCGACGGAGCCCATCGAGCCGGGGCCTTTGGGGAACACCGTGCTCGACGTCAGATCCGCGCGGCCCACGCCCGACAATCCGTTGAATGCTTGCGGCGGCATGAAGCCCGTCGATCCGCCCGGATCGTTCTCGCCGTCCGTCAGCACGATGACCACGCGCTGCAAGCCCTGCGTCGTCTCCGGGCGCGGCAAGGACGTGTCGGTCGAAATGAAGCCGTTGCCCGCGCCCGCCACATTGTCCGACCACGACGACTTCAGCATGCGCCAGCCCCACAGGAGACCGGTCGGGATCAGCGTCGAGCCGGCCGCCTTCATGTTGGTGATGGCGGTCGTCAGATCGCTCTGGCTCTTCGTGAGAAAGAGCGCAGGCGCGATGTTGCACGGACCGTTGGTGCCGTAGTTGGTATTGCCGTTCTGATCGTAGGTCGTGGTCGAAGTCGAATTGCTGCTCGAATTGACGTACCACTGGTCGTAAATCGCGGGCGGCGTTGCGCCCGAGTATGTCGTACCGCACGAAGTCGTCACGCTGCCGCTCGTGAGATACGTGAGCGGCGCGCCGACCGTGACGGTCGGATTGCTGTTGATCGTGCAGGTGGTGATCTTGTTCTTCGTCGATTTGGTGTACGTGTAGACCGAGAAGCTGTTCTTCGGCACGTTCCAGAAGAAGGGCCTGAAGTTCGGCGACGACGCCGGCTCGTAGGCCTCCGCGCGCAGGTTGCCGCCCGCGTCGCGCGGCTCGACCGCGCAGCCGCCCCAGCCCGAACCCTTCCAGTTCTTGCTGGCGGTCATCGACATATGCTGGGCGTTGTAGTTGTCGAACAGCGGCGTGATCCACTTGCCGGTGGGCTGCAACGCATTCTTCACGTTGACCATCGTCGTGAACGGCACGAGGCCGACATACGAATCGGTCGTGGACGACTGGAAGATGCTGGTGACGAGATTCTGCGCGGCCGCGCGCAAGCCCGTGATCTTCGTGCCCGCCGTGTAGTCCTTGGTGTTCGCGTAGTCGGACATCGAGCCGGTATTGTCGAGCACCATCACCAGTTCGAGCGTGCTCTTGGGCAGGCGCAGCGCTGCGTTGCTCGCGCTGACGGTCGCCGTGTCGGGATTAGTCTGGTTGTTGCCGCTGTCGGAACCCGTGTCCGTCTTGGCCTTGCCGAAGAAGACCGGCGCGAGCAGCGGCATCGAGCCGGATGCCGAGAGCTTGATGGTCTGCCCCGTCGCGGGCGCGCCCGTCACCGACGCCGAGAAATTCGCGTTGGGCATGTTCAGCGCCAGATAGCCGGACGGCATGTTGACGTCGTAGAACGCGCGCGCGTCGGTCTTCCAGTTGGCAAGATCGGCGGGCTTGGTGGTGTCGTAGTGCGCGAGATCCGCGCCCGCGGAGAGCGTCGCGACGTCGAGCGCCATCTGCATGCGCGCCTGCGTCATTTCGTAGTGGATCGAGTCGATGGCCATGCACATCGAGCCGATCATCATGCTCGCGCAGATCGCGAACATCATCGTGACGGCGCCCTCGTCGCCGCACACCAGATTGCGCGCGCTGCGCGCGCTCAGAGGGCCGTGCTGCTTTCGCATTGCGATGTCGACAAGGTCGAGGATGGGTTCGAGAGCGCCAGCACCTGCCCGTTGCGCGGACGAACGAAGACGCGCTCGTAGATCGTCGTCTCGCCCGGTGCGCTGCGCCAGAACGGCGCGGTCATCGAGAACGGCGTGTAACGGTAGAAGACTTCGATCGCCACCGCCGAATCGCCGTAGCGGAACGGCCAGTTGCTCGGCACGACCTTCGTCGCCGTGACGCTCGACGTCATGCCCGTCGGCTGCCATTTCGGCTTCGCGCTCCACATGATCGCCGGCGTGCCCTTGGTCTGCGCGAGCGTTCCGCCCATCTGCGTGCAATTGCAGTTCACATTCTGGTCGCAGATCGCCGTGATGATGACGCCGCCCTTGCTGTCGAGCGTGTTCGGCTGCGCGAGCGTGACCGCCGCCGCCCAGATCGACGTGAGGCTGTTCGCGTTGGTCGCGTTGTTCTTGTCCGACGTGTCGTCGATGACGTTGCTCATCTGGCCGATCGAATCCGCGAGCGTGAACGCCGTATGCTCGACGAGACTCACGGCGCGCATGTACAGATACAGCTCGGTGAAGCCGAGCAGGATCAGCAGCATCACGGGCACGACGATCACGAATTCGATCGTCACGGCGCCGCGCTCCGAGCGCATGAGCCGTTTCGACACCGAGCGCGCGCGTCGCGTGACGGCCGCCGCGAACAGGGATCGCATCGTTGCGCTGACGGGCTTCATTTTTCGTTCTGCACGAGATAGTTGCGTTGGAAGGTCATCGAGTTGATGCCGAAGAGCTTCGGAATGCCCGAGAAGGTCGGCATCGTCACCGTGATCTGGTAGAGCACGACATCGCCGAAGCCGCCCATCGTGTCCTCGTAGTTGCCTGCGGAAATATCGTTGTACGAGTCGTACGCGTAGGTCTTGATATCGACGGTGCCGTTGATGTTCTTCCAGCCGCCGAGAATGTTGTTGACGATGCGCGCCGCCTCCTGGCTGCGCGTGCCGCTCGACGGATCGGTCGTCGTGAGCCCCGCGCGCGAGGCCTGCTGCGCCGCGTATTGCACGGAGGCGTCGACGATCATGTCGAGCGCGACTTCGACCGTGCCGAGAATCAGGATGAACAGCACCGGCGCGACGATCGCGAACTCGATCGCCGATACGCCGCGCTCGTCGCGCGCGATGCGCTTCCAGAAGCGGCGGTTTCCGAGCGACCGCGCGCGCAAGATCATTTCACGCTCGCCGTCTGGACCTTGGGCGTCGCGATCGCGGAGACGGCGACGCTCTTCGACGGCTGCGCGCTCGTCTGTCCGTCGCGCTCGCGCTGCAGTTCGTAGTAACGCAGGTTGTCGCGCACCGACGCCTTCGGCAGATCGCGCGACAGGATCGCGGCGGCGGCTTCATCGTTGCCGAGCAGGCCGTACGCGAGCGCGAGATTCTGGCGCGCTTGCGGCGGCGCGGCGGGAAAGCGCGTCACGTCGAGCAGCACGTTCGCGCCCTGACGCGGATCGCCCGACAGCGTGAGCGAAAGACCGAGATTCAGCGACAGCATCGGATCGCCCGGATTCGCGATCAGCGCTTCGCGCAGCAGCGCTTGCGCGTGCGCGTGATCGCCGGAGAGATCGAGCGCCGCGCCGAGGCCCGCGCAGGCGAGCGGATCGTTCGGCGTGATCGCGAGCACGCGATGATACGTCGCGATGGCGTCGGCGAAACGTCGTTGATGAATCGCCACGCGCGCGATGCCGATGAGCGGCGGCGTCGCCTTCGGATCGATCTGGCTCGCGCGCTGATAGTAGACGCCCGCGCGCGTGAAATCGCCGACGCCGTACAGCGTGTTGCCGAGACCCGTCAGGCCGGGCACGGACTTCGGATCGGCCTGCACGATCTTTTCGTACAGCGAAGTCGCGAGCTCGAAGTTGTTCGATTCGAGCGCCGTGTCGGCGATGCGCAGTTCGCTCATCGTGCTCGGCGCGGAGTTGCGCAGCACGGGGCGCGTTTCGGTCACCTGGCGCACGGTGGTCGTGCAGCCGGTGGCGGCCAGCATGAGTGCGAGCATGGAGGCGAGTGCCGCGATACGCGCGGTGCGTTGGATGGATGGCTTCATTTATTTCCCGCGATGAACGCAAGCAACTGAATGACGGCAGGGCCCGCCGCGATCGAGATGATGGCGGGCAGAATGAACAGCATCATCGGCACGACCATCTTCGGCGCGAGCTTCGCGGCCTTCTCTTCGAGCGAGACGATATGCGCGAGACGCTCGGTGCGCGACAGCGTGCGCAGCGCCTGCGTGATGGGCGTGCCGTAGCGCATCGACTGCGTGAGCGTCGAGATGAGCGCGCGAATCGACGGCAGATCGATGCGCTCGGCGAGATTGTTGAGCGCGCGCGCGCTGTCGCCGGATAGCTTGAGCTCGTCGGCGGCGAGCGCGAATTCGTCGGAGAGCGGCGGGCAGATCGTCTTCAGCTCGTTGGCCACGCGCCGGATCGACACGCCCAGGCTGTTGCCCGCGTTCGTGCAAATGACGAGCAGATCGAGCGCATCGGGCAGGCAGCCGGCCATCATCTTGCGGCGGCGCGACGCCCGGAACGCGACCACGTACTCCGGCAGGATCATGCCGACGATGAACACCATCAGCATCGCGATGCCGCGTGCGGCCGGATACGCGCCGACCATCGGAATGCGCGAGCCGAGCATCACGGTGGCCGCCGCGCAGGCGAGCCCGCAGAAGAATTTCACCGCGAGCAGGATCGACACCGCGAGGTTGCTGCGATAGCCGCTGCGCACCATTTCCTTCTGCAGCTTGAGCCGATATTTCGCATCGAAGAACGGGATCTTGTCGCCGATGCGCGCGAGCCGGCGCATCACGCGCTCGCCGCGCGTCATCGTATCGCCGTCGTCGTCCGTCGCGACGTTGTCCGAGCGGTGCGTGGCCGCGGCCATGCGCGCGCGCTCCGCGATGCGCCCGCGCGTGCCGCCGTGCTTGGTCATCCACCAGATGGCGAGCGCGGCGAACAGGCCGAACAGCATCAGCAGATTGATGAGCGTTTCGAACTGGTTCTGGTTCATCGCGAGGTATCGAGTTTCGACATCTTGCCGATCACGATCAGGCCCACGACGATGGAAATCACGCCGAACGTGAGCACGTTGTTACCCGAATCGGTGTTGAACAGCACCATCAGATAGTCGCGGTTGAGCGCATACATCGATCCCATGATGACAACCGGAATCGCCGCGAGAATCTTCGTCGTGATGCGCGCCTCGCCCGTCAGCGCCTTGGTTTTCTGGCGAATCTCGCGGCGCGTGCGAACGATGCCCGACAGGTTTTCCAATGTCTCGCCGAGCTGGCCGCCGGTTTCGCGCTGCAGCAGCAGACATACGCAGAAGAACGAAAAATCCGCGATCTCGATGCGCCGCATCGCCACCGCGAGCACTTCTTCCAGCTCGAGGCCGACCTGCAGCGAGTCGGCCATCAATTGGAACTCGCTCTTGAGCGGCTCGCGGCATTCGCTCGCCGCGCTGCCGATCACCTGCGTCACGGGCACGCCCGCACGCACCGCGCGCACGATCATGTCGATGACATCGGGGAAGCCGTCGAGAAAGCGCTTGCGAAAACGCTCGACGAGAAAGCGGTACGACTGCGTCAGCGCGAGCGCCGGCAGGCCGATCGACACGAGCGGCGGCAGAAAATCCGGCATCGGCGCGAAACGGTTGACGATGACGGCGACGAGCTCGCCCGCGAGCGTCGCGACGATCACGATACGAAGGCCGTTCGCGCCCGCGACCGTGCGCAGGCGCGCGAGGCGCGGCCCGGTCCAGCGCGTGAAAGCGTTCTCGTGGCGATTGACGTGGAAGATGTCGAGATCGTGCTTGCTGGCCTTCGCCACGTTCGCGCCGCGCCCGGCGAACGATGTCTGCATGCGTTGGCGGATGCGCGACGGCGGCTGATTGTTGCGCATGTCCTGCACGATGACGACCATCACGCCGAGCAGCATCACGCAGACGAACGAAGCGACGGTGATGAGATTGACGAGGTTCATGGCTTCATCGCTTCCAGAAGCGCATCTTCGAGGCCGTAGTACGCGGCGCGCTGCGCGAAGGCCGGACGCACGGCGGAGGTTTCGAAGACGCCCTTCACTTCTTCGCTGTAGGCGCTCGCGTCGTAGCGGAACGTGAACAGATCCTGCGTGATGATGACGTCGCCTTCCATGCCGACGAGCTCGGTGATGCGCGTCACGCGCCGCATGCCGTCGCGCATGCGCTCGATCTGCACGATGAAATGCACGGCGCTCGCAATCTGCCGGCGGATCGACAAGAGCGGCAGGTTGCCGTTCGCCATCATCACCATCGATTCGAGACGCGTGATGCCGTCGCGCGGCGTGTTCGCGTGGATCGTGGTCATCGAACCGTCGTGGCCGGTGTTCATCGCCTGCAGCACGTCGAACGCTTCGGGGCCGCGCGTTTCGCCGAGGATGATGCGGTCCGGGCGCATCCGCAGCGCATTGCGCACGAGATCGCGCTGCGTCACGGCGCCGAGACCTTCGGCATTCTCCGGCCGCGTCTCCAGACTCACGACGTGCGGCTGCACGAGTTGCAGTTCGGCCGCATCCTCGATCGTCACCGTGCGCTCGCCGTGGCCGATGAAATGAGACAGCGCGTTGAGCAGCGTCGTCTTGCCCGACCCGGTGCCGCCCGACACGATGATGTTGAGGCGGCATGTGCTCGCGAGCTTGAGCACGGTCGCCATTTGCGCGGACAGGTTGCCCTGCGTCGCCATGCGATGCAGCGTGATGTTGCGCTTCGAGAACTTGCGGATGGAGATCGACGCGCCGTGGATCGCGAGCGGCGGCAGCACGACGTTTACCCGGCTGCCGTCGGCGAGACGCGCATCGACCATCGGACTGCTTTCGTCGACACGACGTCCGACGCCCGCCGCGATGCGCTGCGCGACGTTGACGACGTGCGCGTTGTCGCGGAACTTGCAGTTGGTCAGTTCGAGCCGGCCGTGCCGCTCGACCCAGACCTGATCGGGACCGTTGACGAGCACGTCGGTGATGGTTTCATCGGCGAGCAAGGGTTCGATCGGGCCGAGACCGAACATGTCGTTCAGCAGCTCGCCGACGATCTGCACCTGCTCCGCGATCGTGACGTTCAGGCGCTCGCGCTCCGCGACATCGAGCACCAGCGTTTCGACCGCAGGCTTCATCTGCTCGCGCGTCTTGCCGACGGCCGCCGACGGATTCATCGCCGCGAAGACGCCCGCGCGGATCGTCTTGAAGAGATCGGAGCGCACGAGCGCTTCGTTGCCGTCCGGCTGCTGCGAGCGCACGGGCGCAGGCGCGGGCGCGGCGGCCTGCTTCTCGACGAGCGAAAGCGGCGGCGCCTCACCTTGCGGCTGTCCGTTCGCGCCGTCGCGGGAATCGGACGGCGGCTCCGCGCGCACCTGCTTTTGCCCGAACATCACGCCCTCCGGAGCTTGAACTTGCTCAGGAACGAGCGCTCGACCGTCGCGTGCTGGCCGGTGAGGTCATTGGCGATGCGCGCGATAGTCTGCGTGAAGCCGTTCTGCGCGCGCTCGACCGGCGCTTCGCCAAGGTTCTCGGCGGTCGCGAGCGCTTTCGGCTCGAACTGCACTTCGTGCAGCACGGTGCGGCCGATCGCCGTCATGAAATCCGTTTGCTGCACCTTCCCTGCGGCCGCCGCGTTCGGATTGTTGAGCACCACGGAAGTCGGCGGATTGTTGTCGCGATCCTCGATGTAGCGCAGCATGCGGATCGTCTCGCGCGTCGCATGCACCGAGCGGTCCGCGACGAGATACACGCGCGACGCGTGATCGAAGGCTTCGGCAGCGAGCGGGCCGTTCGGATCGCCGATATCGAGAATCACGTAGTGGAAGCTGTCGCACAGAAGCTCGACGACGCGGCGCAGCGCGCCCGGCTCGAACTGCTTCGTCGTGCCGTAGTCGATATCCGCCGACAGGATGAAGAGGCGGCTGCCGTTCGAGACCAGCGTGCGTTCGACATATTGCGGATCGAGACGATGCACGTTCTGCAGCACGTCGACGAGGCCGTTGTTGCTCTGCGTGCCGAGCATGCTGTTGGCGGCGCCGCCGCACATCTTCAGGTCCACGTACGCCACGCGGCGATGCGTGTCCTCGGCGAGATAACGCGCGAGATTGAGCGCGAGCGTCGTCACGCCGACGCCGCCGCGCGCGCCCGCGAACGCGATGGTCTTGCCGGCGCGCGCGAGCGTCACCGGGCTCACCTTGCCCTCGGAGACGTTGACGGTGCGCTTGAGCAGCTCGACCGTCAGCGGCTTGACGAGATAGTCGCGCACGCCGATCTTGAGCAGGCTGCGGAACAGGCCGACGTCGTTGCGCTCCCCGATCGCGACCACCTGCACCGAGGGCTCGCACACTTCCGCGAGACGGCCGAGGTCGGAGAGCGGCATCACCGATCCTTCCAGATCGACGAGCAGAAAGAGCGGCGATCGCTCGATCTTCGACAGATGCGCGATGGCGTCGTCCACGTTGCCGACGGCGATGTGAACGTGCGGCATCGCCTGTTCGAGCACGAAGCTCTTCAGGACCTGCTCGGTCTTGCGGTCCGCCACGAACGCGATGAAGTCGGCGATCCGGACGCCCTGCTTGCCTTTGAAGAAGCTGATCTCGGTGGTGCTCATGTTCTCGGTCCGTGAAGGCGCTAGTTCGAATCGCGCGTCGACGACTTGTCGAGCTGGAGGACGTGGCCGGTTTCGTAGCGGCGCATCGCGCTGGCGGCGGTCGCGCCGTCGGCGGGGCCGAGCGGCTGCGGCGCGACGATATCGGCCGGATGCGCGAGCTGCGCCGCGAGATTCGTGTAGGTCGCGCAGCCCCATTGCATCGACGGGCGCTGCCTGCCGGCATCGGAGAGAACGGGCGGGCGCGAGAGCGCCGCGCAATCGGGCGGCACGGCGCCGGTGCCGTCATAGCCGATCACCGATTCGTTGGGCATGTTGCGCGGCGGGTGGAAACACCCGGACAGGCCGCACGCGAGCGCGAGCAGCACGGCGAGGGTCGAGACGCGGGTCGGGCGAAGTGCGAGTTTCATGGCTGGGCGCTCAGTAGACGTAGCCCGCCGCGCCGACGAGACGCGGTTCGGATGCGGACGGCTGCGCGCCCGCCTTGCGCTGGAAGCTGTATTCGACGTCGCTCGAAGGCGAGATCAGCGAATCGAGCGGCGAACGCAGCTTCGCGGGATCGGTCGGCTCGACGAGATACGGCGTCACCATGATGACCAGCTCGGTCTTGTTGTTCTGGTAATTCGACGACGAGAACAGCTTGCCGAGCACCGGAATCGAGCCGATGCCGGGAATCTGCGAAACGATGTCGGTGGTATTGCTCTGCAACAGCCCGCCGATCGCGAAGCTCTGGCCGCTCGCCAGCTCGACGGTCGTATCGGCGCGGCGCACCGAGAGGCCCGGCACGGTCACGCCGCCGGTCGTCACGCTCGCGGTCGAATCGATCTGGCTCACTTCCGGGCGCACCTTCAGGCTGATGCGGCGTTCGTTGAGCACGGTCGGCGTGAAGTCGAGCTTGACGCCGAACTGCTTGAATTCGACCGAGATCGCGCCGTTGGTCTGCGAGACGGGAATCGGAAACTCGCCGCCCGCGAGGAAGCTCGCCGTCTGGCCGGACATCGCGACGAGATTCGGCTCGGCGAGCACGGTGAGCAGGCCTTCCTGATTCAGTGCGTCGATGAGCGCGCGAATGTCCGTATTGCCCGCCTTGAAGCCCGCGAGAACGGAGAACGCGTTGTTGGACGGCAGGTTGATCGGATACACGACGCCGCCGTTCGAACCGACGATCGGCTGGCTCAGATTCTGGATCGCGCGGCCCGCGAAGAGCCCGCCGAGCCAGTTGCCCGAATTGCCGAGCGCCTGCCAGTTGATGCCGAGCTGCTGCGTCACGTTGCGGTCCACTTCCGTGATGCGCACGCGCAACTGCACCTGCAGCGGACGGTCCACCGTCAGGCGGTTGATGAGCACTTCCTTGTCGGCGAGAAACGGCGTCAGCGCCTGCACGATCGCATCGGCATCGCTGGAAGTCGGCACCTGGCCGGAGACGAGCAGCGAGCCCTGGCCCGAGCTCGTCTGCAGGTTCAGGTTCGGAAAGCGCGCGGCGAGCATGTTGCGCACCGAGAGCATGTCGCGCGCGACGACCACGGTGCGCTGAAGCAGCGTCTTGTTGCCCGGCCCGAGCACATACAAGGTCGTCGTGCCGTTCTTCTTGCCGAGCACGAACACGGTCTTGGGCGAAGGCACATGCACGTCCGCGATCGACGGGTCGGCCACGAACACCGAAGTCGCATCCTCGGGCAGGCGCAGCATCGTGCCCTTGCCCGCGTCGAGCGTAAGCGGGCCGAGCGTGACGGCGGCGTCCGCCGGCGCGGCGAGCGCGGTCCGCGCAGGCGCCCCGGCGCGCACGCGAGTCTGCTGCGCGAGCTGCATGGCGGGCGCCGCGTCATCGCCCGGCTTCGTGGACATGACCGGCTGCGCCGCCGCTACGGACCCCGCCAGCAGCGCGCCGGCGCACGCGAGCGCGATTCGTGCGTTCCGCACGGTTCGCGCGCTCCGTCTTTCGATGCTGCTGAAGTCCAACTGCGTTCTCATGAGATTCGATCCTGGCACTGTGCTGCCGTGACTTGATGCTGCTGCTCCGTATCGGCGCCGCGTTCGGCCGCGGCGGACGATGCTCATCGGGCCGGCACGCTCGGAATCGGCGGCGCGGCGTCCGACGATCCGCCGACCTGCGCGACCGTCGCACCGGCTTCGCCCTTCTCCGATCCGCGATAGATCGTGACCGGACGCGCGGGCGCCGCCACGCGAACCGGCGCGCTGACCTGCGTCTGGCGCGAGCGCGGCAGATCCCGCACGGCGCGCGAGATGTCGCCGGCCCAGATCGGCGCGTGCTGCGCGGACGATGCAGGCGCCGCCGCAGTCGCCGATGCGTTCGGATCGCGCTTGTCGGTCGCGAAGCTGCGCAGCGCGAGCGAAAGGGAACCGAGGCGCGCCGCCACGGCGACGACCTCACCCATGCGCGGCGTCACTTCGAGCGTCACGGTGCGGGCGCGCGCGATGGGCTCGCTGCTGTCGCCGTTGTTCTTGGGCCGCTTGATCTCCGAGCCGACGGCCAGCACGCGTACGTGCTCGACCACGGTTTCGCTCGATACGGCCATGTCCGGCGAATCGGTGCGGCGCTCCATTTGCTGCGTCAGCAACAGATCGACGTAATCGCCCGGCTGAATCAGACCTGCGTTGCCGGAGACGTCATCGACCGCGACGGACACGGCGCGCATGTCGGGCTTGAGCGTCGCGGCGAGAAAGCCGGGTGCGTTCGGCAAAAAAACATCGGCCGCGGTCAGCACCGCGCCGCTCGCGGCCGGATGGCGCAGCAGCGCGCCCTTGAGGTCGGGCGCGTTCTGCGCGCCCGAAATGATCGCGTTGGGCGGAATCTGGTTGGCGGGCATCGCCTTCCACGCGAGGTCTTCGTCGCGCAGAAGCAGGCCTTGGGGCAGATCGGCGGCGCTCACCTGCACCTTCTCGGTCGTCACGGGCTGATTGGGCGGGCGCGAAGCGCTCGCGACCACGACGCGCACGATGAGCGCGATGAGCAGCGCGCCGATCAGAAGCATGGCGAACTTGATGATGTTGGACATGAGCGCGCCGTCCTATCGGATCGCAAAGAAAGGCATGAGCGCCGGCAGCACGATCACGAGACCGCCGCCGAGCGCGAGGGCCACGCCGTACGGAACGCCGCGCGCGCCGGAGAACATCGCGAGCGCTTTCATGGGCATGAACCGTTGCACGGGGTCCATGTGGCGCGTCGCGAGGCTGATGAGGGACACGACGGTCCCGATTACGGAAATCAGGGTTAAGGCGGGCAAGGACAAAGCGAGTCCGGCCCAGAGAAAAATCACGGAGGCGAGTTTCGCATCGCCTCCGCCCAGCATTTTCGCCGCGAACAGCACGGCGCAGACCAGGAATACGCCAATCGCGAGCAGCAGATGCACGATGACATCGTCGACCGGCATGCGGCGCGCCAGCGCGTCGGCAAAGAAGAGCGCCCCGACGACCAGCACGATTTTGGTCGGCAGGCGTCGGGAGCGCACGTCGATGACCGCGAGCCAGAGCAGCACGCAGAGCACGATCAGGCGGATGGCAAGAGACAAGAGCTGCACGTTGGTCTCGTTGTTGTGTGGGCCGGCGCTTGTTAGTTCGCGCTGCTTTGTGCCGTCGTGACCTTGTCGAACAGGGTCGAGAACATCGTTCCGACACTGGTGCTGAACGTGCTCGCCATCGCGCCGAGCGCCAGCACGACGATGCCGGCCAGGACTGCATACTCCATCGCGCTGACGCCGCGCTCGTCGCGCACGAATGCCTTCATCAGTTTGCGCATTTTTCTTTCCTTCAAGGGTTTAGGTAGGTGTGGACCCGGCAAAAGGAATACCGGGCAGGACCCATCCTAGCCATTTTGGGAAGGAATAACTTCGCGAATTAAAGCCTGAAATGGCCTCTTTCCGAGGTTTAGAAAAACGATGCGCGCGCCCTTTGTCGGCAACAATCCGAAATACTTTAGAGAGTGGATTTTTTCTTTTTTTATTTTTAACCAATCGACAAGACGGGCGCCCTATCGTTTTAAGCAGATCCCGCAAACTTTAGAGAAACCGCTTACTGATGTCTGGCGAAATGCGCTCGTAAGAAACGGCTCGACAAAACCTGAGCGATTCCGGAGCCAGGCGCGCGGCGCAGCGCTGAGCGCGCCGCCGCGAAACCGAAAGATTACCTTTTATTACCTGCTTTTGTCACGCAGTTTGCGCAACTCGCAAGATTATTATCCAGGGCCGCTCTTTCATGCCTTTCCATGCAAGCTTTATCCATCGCGCTTCTCGTCTTGTGGAAAAGAAGGCATGTCGATATCGCTGCTTGCCGAGCGGAAATTATCGCGCGCTTCTTGCGCGAGCTTTTCATAACGCTTGCGAAAAACCGTGAGTTCCCTTTCATCGAGCTCTTCGAGATCGAGCAGCGCGTTATGCGCCTTGTCGATTGCGCGAATCAGTTCGTCGAGCTTGATCTGCATCGCTGCGGTGTCGCGGTTCTGCGTGTTCTGGATCAAGAACACCATCAGGAAAGTGACGATCGTCGTCGACGTATTGATGACGAGCTGCCATGTATCGCTGAAGTGAAAGAGCGGTCCCGAGACGGCCCAGACGATCACGAGCACCACGGCGATGACGAAGGTCGATGCGCGGCCCGCTAATTGCGCGAGCGCATTCGAGAACCTGAGAAACCACGAAGTCTTCATTCGGCGTCTCCTGAGCTTGAGGATCTGCTACGGGGCGCGGCTAGAATACCGCTTGTGAACACGAAGCCCAAACCCATCGATTTCTACGCGCCGTCCGAGATCGTCGCGCAACGCCTGATCGGCGCGATCGTGACCGTCGACGGTATCGGCGGCCGCATCGTCGAAACGGAAGCGTACGACCGCGAAGATCCGGCCTCGCATAGCTTCTCCGGTCCGACGCCGCGCAATGCAGCCATGTTCGGGCCGCCCGCGCATGTCTATGTCTATCGCTCTTATGGCATTCACTGGTGCATGAATTTCGTGTGCCGCGAAGCCGGCCATGGCGCGGGCGTGCTGATTCGCGCGATCGAACCGCTCGTCGGCATCGATGAAATGCGCGAGCGGCGCGGCCTTGCGCCGATCAAACTGCTGTGCTCGGGACCGGGCCGCGTCGCGCAGGCGCTCGGCATCACGCACAAGAACAATGGCATGTCGCTGCTCGAAGCGCCGTTTCATATCGAGCCGCCCGAGGAAGAATGCGCGATCGTTCAAGGACCGCGCATCGGCATCAGCAAGGCGATGGACGTGCCGTGGCGTTTCGGGCTTGCCGGTTCGAAATTCGTCAGCAAGCCCTTTCCGAAGGATTGACGCTTCAGTCAGCCGGACGCAGCTTCTTCACTTCATCGTCCGATGGCTGCACGCTCGCGCCATCGACATAACGGAAGGACGTCATCACGCCCTTGCCGTCTTTCAGCCCGGTTACGCCGACATACGCGCCCATCGTCGATTGATTGTCCTCCTTGCGATACGTGATCGGACCGAACGGCGTATCGACAGGCAAGCCCTTGAATGCGGCCGCGAGCTTGTCGGCGTCGGGCGAGCCCGCTTTCTTCAGGCCGTTCGCAATCGACATCATCGCCGTATAGCCGACGACCGATCCGAGGCGCGGATAGTCGTGATACTTCGCCTCGTAAGCGGCGACGAACTTCTTGTTCGCCGGCGTATCGATCGAATACCACGGATAACCCGTCACGATCCAGCCGACCGGCGCTTCCTTGCCGAGCGGATCGAGATAATCCGGCTCGCCCGTCAAAAGCGATACGACCGCGCGATTCTTGAACAGGCCGCGCGTATTGCCTTCACGCACGAACTTGCCGAGGTCCGCGCTGAAGAGCACGTTGAAGATGCCGTCGGGCTTTGCATCGGCGAGCGCTTGCGTGACCGCGCCGGCATCGATGTTGCCGAGCGGCGTCGCCTGCTCCGCGACGAACTCGACATCCGGCTGCGCGGCCTTCAGCAAGCGCTTGAACGTGGCCACCGCCGATTGCCCGTACTCGTAGTTCGGATAGACGAGCGCCCAGCGCTTCTTGCCGAGTTTCGCGGCTTCGGGCACGAGCATCGCGACCTGCATGTAAGTCGAAGGACGCAGCCGATATGTGTACTTGTTGCCGTCCTGCCAGACGATCTTGTCGGTGAGCGGCTCGGCTGCGAGGAAGAAGATGCGCCGTTGCTTGGCGAAGTCCGCGAGCGCGAGACCCGTATTCGACAGATAACCGCCGAACAGCAATTTCACCTGCTCGCGCGCGACGAGCTCTTGCGCGACGCGCACCGTATCGCCGGGATTGCCGTTGTCGTCGCGCGAGACGACTTCGAGCTTGTTGCCGTTGATGCCGCCCGCCGCGTTGATCTCGTCGAGCGCGAGATTCCAGCCGTTCTTGTACGGCATGAGAAACGCGGGCTGCGCCTTATAGCTATTGATCTCGCCGATCTTGATGGTGTCGGCGTGCGCGGCGAACGCCATGCCCGCTGCGATGGCCGCGATAGTGAAGCGCATTGGCGCCATTGAATCTTCTCCTCTCCGTTTGAATGATCGTTTAAACACCGAGCAACTCGCGGCGCGCGGCATCGTCGCTCGCGAATGCGTGCATCGGGCCTTCATGGCGAATCTGCCCTTTTTCCAGCACATAAACGCGATCGCTGACGAGTTCCGCGAAATGCAGATTCTGTTCCGACAGCAGTATGGCGAGCCCTTCGCGCTTCAGTTCGAGAATCATATCGGCCATTTGTTCGACGATGACAGGCGCGACACCTTCCGATGGCTCATCGAGCAACACGAGGCGCGGATTGCCCATCAGTGTGCGCGATACGGTCAACATCTGCTGCTCGCCGCCGCTCATGCGGCTCGCGCGGCGATTGCGCATTTCGCCGAGATTCGGGAACACGCGAAAGAGCTTTTCGGGCGTCCACGATGGCGCATCTTCGCGCGGCGGCTGCCGGCCCGTGTCGAGGTTCTCCATCACCGTGAGATCGCCGAACACGCGGCGATCTTCGGGCACGTAACCCAGCCCCTTGCGCGCGATGCGATGCGGCGCCATGCCCGCGATGTCTTCGCCCATGAACGACACCGCGCCCGATATGCGCGGCAGAAGACCCATGACGGCTTTCATCGTCGTGGACTTGCCCGCGCCGTTGCGGCCCATCAGCGCGACCACTTCGCCTCGTCCGACTTCGAAGCCGACATCGAACAGTATTTGCGCGCGGCCATGGAACGCATTCAACGCATCGACTTTGAGCAGCGTCATGACGATGCCCCCGCATTCAACGCCGCACGCGGCGCATACGATGCGCCCGTGCCGAGATAGACCTCGCGCACGCGGGCATCGTTGCGGATCGCTTCCGCATCGCCTTGTGCGATGAGACGTCCGCGCGCGAGCACGATCAGCTTATCCGCATGTGAAAAGACCACGTCCATGCTGTGCTCCGTGAACAGCACGCCGATGTTGCGCTCTTTCGCGAGACGCGCGGTGAGCGTCATCAATTCATTGCGTTCCTGTGGCGCCATGCCAGCGGTCGGTTCGTCCATCAACAAGAGCTTCGGATGATTTGCAAGCGCGATAGCAAGCTCGACGCGCTTCACGTCGCCGTATGCGAGCACCGCGCAACTGCGGCGCGCATGCATCGCCATGCCGACGAGATCGAGCAACGCCATCGCTTCGTCTTCCCTCCACGATTCGACGCGCCCGAACAGCCTGTAGATGCGCCGCTCGCGCGAAAGCAATGCCATCTGCACGTTTTCGAGTACGGTCATCGAATTGAAGGTCGCGGCGATCTGAAACGTGCGCGCGACGCCACGCCGCCAGATATCGCGCGGACGCATACCCGCGATATCGTGACCGTCGAAGCGGATCGCGCCGGAAGTCGGCTTGAGCTGACCGTTGATCATGTTGAAGCACGTCGATTTGCCCGCACCGTTCGGACCGATGAGCGCGAGCAATTGACCGGCTTCGAGATCGAATGAAACGTCGTCGACGGCGTGCACACCGTCGAACGACTTCGAGAGATGCGCGACGGATAGCAGGCTCATTGCGCCTCCCTGAAAAAGCGCTCGCGCACGAAACCCGCGATGCCTTGCGGAAACGCGATGACGAGCACGAGGATCGCCGCGCCGAGCAGCGCTTGCCAGTAGTCGGTCTGACGCGCGACGGCATCCTGCAGCCAGTTGAACACGCTCGCGCCGACGATCGGACCGGCAAGCGTCTGGATGCCGCCGAGCAGGACCATCACGAGGCCGTCGACGGAGCGGCCCACGCTGATCGCTTCCGGCGAGATGTTGCCCTTCGAGAACGCATAGAGCGAACCCGCGAGCCCGCACACGAGCGCCGCGACGATGAACGCGGCCCACTGCACGCGCGCGACGTTCACGCCGATCGCTTCGGCGCGCAACGGCGAATCGCGACCGGCGCGCATCGCGAGACCGAGCGGCGAGAAAAGCATGCGCCGCAAAAGCCATACGCCGATGACGGCGAAGAAGAGCGTGAGGTAGTAGAACGCGACGGGAGACGATAGCCACGGCGACGGCCAGATGCCCAATATGCCGTTGCTGCCGCCCGTCACGGCATCCCATTGAAAGACGACGGACCAGACGATCTGCGCGAACGCGAGCGTGAGCATCGCGAGATACACGCCCGATAAGCGCACGCAAAACCAGCCGAACACGATCGCGCCGATGCCCGCAATCAGCGGCCCGAGCACGAGCGCGGCTTCCATTGGTAACGCGAATACCTTGAGAAACAGCGCCGCGCCGTATGCGCCGAGGCCGAAGTACGCCGCATGACCGAACGAGTGCATGCCGCCCGGTCCCATGATGAAGTGCAGGCTCGCGGCGAACAGCACCGCGATCATGATCTCGACGAACAGCACGGGCATGTACGGAAACGCATCGGCGGCGAGCGGCGCGAGCGCAAGCGCGATCACGGCGATGAACGCCGCGATCCTCATGTTTCGCGTGGCGGGTAGCAAAGGCCGGTCGGCGGGCGCGGCGGAACGTGCGATCGTCTGCGGACGGCCGAAGAGTCCCCACGGACGCAGCACGAGCACGACCGCCATTACGACGAACTCGGCGACGAGCGTGAACTTCGACAGCGAGAAGCCGACGCCCATGATCGTTATGTTCCCGATGCCGATGCACATCGCCTTGATTTCGGCGATCAATAGCGCCGCGACGAACGCGCCCGGAATCGAGCCCATGCCGCCGACCACGACGACGACGAACGCATTGCCGATGGTCTCCATATCGAGCGAAAGATTCGCCGACATGCGCGGCACCTGCAGCGCGCCGCCGAGTCCCGCAAGCATCGCGCCGACGAAGAACACGCCGGTAAAGAGCCACGCCTGATTGACGCCGAGCGCGCCGAGCATCTCGCGATCCGCGCTCGCCGCGCGCACGAGCGTGCCCCAGCGCGTGCGCGCGAGCGCATACCAGAGCATGAACAGCACAAGCGGGCCGATGACGATCAGCGCGAGATCATAGGTGGGCAACGCATGACCGAGCAGCTGCACCGCGCCTTCGAGATGCGGTGCGCGCGGGCCGAACAGATCTTCCGGTCCCCAAAGCCACAGCGCCGCATCGCGAATGATGAGCACGAGCGCGAACGTGGCAAGCAGATGAAACAACTCCGGCGCGCGATAGATGCGCCTCAGCACGCTCACTTCTATTACTGCGCCGATCGCGCCGACCAATAGCGCGGCGCCCGCGATCGACGCCCAGAACCCCGCGACGCTTTCGCCGAAGCGGCTCGTCAGGCTGTACGCGACATACACGCCGAGCATATAGAGCGAGCCGTGCGCGAAGTTGACGATGCGCGTGACGCCGAAGATCAGCGACAGTCCCGAAGCGACGAGAAAGAGCGCAGAAGCATCGGCGAGGCCGTTGACGAGTTGAACGAGCAGGTTGGAGAGCATCGGCTCTGTGAGCATTTCGGCGGTAAGAGCCGACATTATCGATGAATTGCGCAACCTTCTCGTGGCGCGACAGAAACATCCCGCGTGAAAACCACTGGAAAAAACGTATTGACGGCGTTTATGTCTCGTATATGCTCGCTGAGGGGCAATTGTCGGCATGGGCAATCGCTCTGCAAATCCACTCGACCAACGAGTCTTATCGTGAAAGTCCAAAGCCCTCTGGCACGCAGGAGCCATCACTCCCGCGCCGATCGCTGCGGCAAGCTTCCCGATCGCCGCTTCCTGTCGGTTCTGACCGTCCTCTCCCGCCGCTGCGTGCGGCGTCGCAACGCGATTTCCGCGCGCGCGTTCATCGCCGTGCATTGCGTCGGCGCGGCTTCGCTGCTGCCGTAGCGCCTCCTCTCGTTTTCTCCTCGAGCTGCTGTTGGTCCGCGCGCGTGCGCCCGCACGCGTGAACGCGCGCGTCCTGCTTCTTCGCGCATTCGCGATGCATCGCGAAGGCCGTGGACGCGTGCGCCCTATCGAAACGTGAGAACGAACATGGAACGCATCGACGAATTCCTGCGAAAACATCGCATCACCGAAGTTGAAGCGATCATTCCCGACATGGCCGGCACCGCGCGCGGCAAGATCATTCCGCGCAGCAAGTTCGAATCGGGCGAAGCGATGCGCCTGCCGCAAGCCGTGATGATCCAGACCGTGACGGGCGACTATCCCGTCGATGGCAGCTTCACCGGCGTCACCGATCCCGACATGGTCTGCGTGCCCGATCCCGCGACGATCCGCCTGATTCCGTGGGCCACCGATCCGACCGCGCAAGTCATCCACGATTGCGTGCATTTCGACGGCACGCCTGTCGCCATTTCGCCGCGTCGCGTGCTGCGCGAAGTGCTTCATAAATTCGCCGCCAAGGGCTGGCGGCCTGTCGTCGCGCCCGAACTCGAGTTCTTTCTCGTCGACATGAATCGCGATCCCGATCTGCCATTGCAACCGCCGGTCGGCAGAACGGGGCGCGCGGAAACGGGGCGTCAGGCGTACTCGATCGATGCCGTCAACGAGTTCGATCCGCTTTTCGAAGACATCTATGAATACTGCGAGATGCAGGAGCTCGAAGTGGATACGCTGATTCACGAAGTGGGCGCGGCGCAGATGGAAATCAACTTTCTGCATGGCGATCCGCTCAATCTCGCGGACCGCGTGTTTCTTTTCAAACGCACGGTGCGCGAGGCCGCGCTGCGCCACAAGATGTACGCGACCTTCATGGCGAAGCCGATGGAAAACGAACCCGGTTCGGCGATGCATGTGCATCAGAGCCTCGTCGATGACGAGACCGGCCGCAATCTCTTCACCAATCGCGAAGGCGAACCGACGGGACTCTTCTATAGCTACATCGCGGGCTTGCAGAAATACACGCCCGCGCTCATGCCGATCTTCGCGCCGTATATCAACTCTTATCGCAGGCTATCGCGCTTCATGGCCGCGCCGATCAACGTGCAATGGGGCTATGACAACCGCACCGTCGGCTTTCGCGTGCCGCACTCGTCGCCGCAGGCACGACGCATCGAGAATCGCATTCCGGGCGTCGATTGCAATCCGTATCTCGCGATTGCCGCCACGCTCGCCGCGGGTTATCTCGGCATGACGCAACATCTCGAACCGACCGAACCGCTCGCGAGCGATGGTTATCGCCAGCCTTATCAATTGCCGCGCAATCTCGACGAAGGCCTCACGCTGATGGGCGCTTGCGAGCCGCTTGCCGAAATGTTCGGCGAGAAGTTCGTGCGCGCCTATCTCGCGCTGAAGGAAACCGAATACGAAGCGTTCTTCCGCGTGATCAGTTCGTGGGAACGCAAGCATCTGCTATTGCACGTTTGAAGGAGCCGACAACATGAACGATCGAATCGATTCGACGGCGCATTACCGCGCGCTCGACGCCGCGCATCATCTGCATCCGTTCTCCGATATGGGCGCGCTCAATCGCGCGGGCAGCCGCGTGATCGTGAAGGCCGAAGGCGTGTATCTGTGGGATTCGGAGGGAACGCGCATCATCGACGGCATGGCGGGCTTGTGGTGCGTGAACGTCGGCTATGGACGCCGCGAACTCGCCGATGCCGCACTGAAACAGATGCAGGAACTGCCTTACTACAACACCTTCTTCAAGACGACGCATCCGCCGATCATCGAGTTATCGGCGATGCTTGCCGATGTCGCGCCCGCGAAGTTCAATCACTTTCTCTATTGCAACAGCGGATCGGAGGCCAACGATACGGCGCTGCGCGCCGTGCATCGCTATTGGGCAGTGCAAGGACAAACGAAAAAACGCTATGTCATCGCGCGAGCGAATGCGTATCACGGCTCGACGATCGCGGGCGCAACGCTCGGCGGCATGAGCTATATGCACGAGCAGATGCCATCGAAGATGGAGCATGTCGCGCATATCGATCAGCCTTACTGGTTCGGTGAAGGCGGCGCGATGAACGAAGAGGAATTCGGCATTGCGCGTGCGCGTCAGCTCGAAGATATGATCGTCGAACTCGGCGCGGAGAACGTCGCCGCTTTTATCGGCGAGCCGTTTCAGGGCGCGGGCGGCGTGATCTTTCCGCCATCGACTTATTGGCCGGAGATCGCGCGCATCTGCCGCAAGCATGACGTGCTCTTGATCGCCGATGAAGTGATCGGCGGCTTCGGCCGCACAGGCGAGTGGTTCGCGCACGAGCACTTCGGCTTCGAGCCGGATGTCATCACGATCGCAAAAGGTCTTACGAGCGGCTATGTGCCGATGGGCGCCGTCGCGCTATCGGATCGCATCGCGAATGCAATCGTGAATGGCGGCGAATTCAATCACGGCTTCACGTATTCGGGGCATCCGGTCGCGGCTGCGGTGGCCGTGGCTAACCTTAAGTTGCTGCGAGACGAAGGCATCGTCGCGCGCGTAAAGCACGATGCGGGGCCGTACTTTCAAAAGCGATTGCGCGAAGCGTTAAGCGATCATGCGATCGTCGGTGAAATTGCGGGCACGGGGCTCGTCGCCGGCATTCAGCTTGCCGAAGATCGCGCGACGAAAAAGCGCTTTGCCAATGGCGACGATATCGGCACGATATGCCGCGACTTCTGTTTCGCGGGCAATCTCGTGATGCGCGCGAGTCACGATCGCATGTTGCTTTCGCCGCCGCTCGTCGTCACGCATGACGAGATCGACGAAATCGTCGATAAAGCTCGCGCCGCCATCGATGCGACCGCGCGCGCGATCACGCACGCCGCGTAGCGAAGTATTCCGCCGCCATGTGCCTAAACGCCGTGACGGCGGGATTGTCTTGATCGGCACGCCACGCCATGCTCATTTCGGCCTGAACGGCGTTGCCCGCAATTTCCCTGAACTCGACACTGTCGTAATGAAACCGTTGCGACGATGCGGGCAGAATCGATACGCCCAGCCCTGCACGCACGAGCGAAAGAATGGTCGGCGTCTGATCGATGTATTGCGTGAAGTGCGGCTTCACTTCATCGGCGACGAGCATGCTCATGATGCGGTCGTAGAAGTATTTGCCGTGCGTGGGCGAATGCATGATGAAGGGCTGCTCGTGCAACTGCGTGAGTTCGAGCCGGTCGAAACGGCACAGCGCGTGTCCCGCAGGCAATGCGACGATCATCGGCTCGCGGTCGACGAGAAGAAACTCCACTTTCTGCCGCGAAGGCAGCGGCCGCATGAAGCCGAGATCGATCGCGTTTGCCTCGAAGGCTTCGATCTGCGCGACGGAAATCATCTCGAGCAGCACGACGTCGATATCGGGCAAATCGCGCTTCGCAGCGACGAGCAGTTCGGGTATCAGCTCATAGCCCGCCGCGCCCGTGAAGCCAATGCGTACGCGCCCCGTCTTGCCCTTGCTCGCGCGCCTCACGGTGCTTTCGGCTTGCTCGGAAAGATTGAGCAGGCGCGTTGCATCGGCGAGAAACACGCGCCCTTCGGTCGTCAGCTTGACCGTGCGCCCGACGCGCTCGAACAGCTTCACGCCGAGGTTTTCTTCGAGCAGATGAATCTGTCTGGAAAGCGGCGGCTGCGTCATGTTGAGCAGCGCGGCCGCGCGCCTGAAGTTCAGTTCCGTCGCGGCCGCAACGAAGCAACGTACTTGTCCGAGATCGAGCATTCGTAATCGACGTTGAGGTGATGGCCGATCATTATATGTTCGCCCCGGACGCGTTCATGCGCGTGCGTCAGGTCGTGAGGCTGCCTTCGGGGCGCTGTCCCGCAAGAGCCTGAGCGAGACTCGCGAGCACCATCTCGCCCATCGCCGTGCGCGATTCGACCGTTGCGCTCGCGCGATGCGCCTGCAGCACGACGCGATCCATGCCGAACAATTCGGCCGGCACATTCGGCTCATCGACGAAAACATCCAGGCCCGCGCCCGCGATCACGCCACGCGACAGCGCTTCGACGAGATCGCTTTCCTCGACGAGCTTGCCGCGCGCGATGTTGATGAGATAGCCGTCCTTGCCCAACGCATCGAGCACGGCCGCATTAACGATGCCCTTCGCTTTATCGGCTGCCGCGGCGAGCACGAGAATGTCGCTCTCGCGCGCAAGCGACAGCAGATCGGGCACGAAGCGATAGTCGATATCGTCCATCGCGCGTACATCGGTATAAGCGATCGGACAACCGAACGCGGCGGCGCGTTGCGCAATCGCGCGGCCCACCTTGCCGAGGCCCACGATGCCCACGCGCTTGCCGCTGAATCGGCGCGACAACGGAATCGCGCTCGGGCTCGGGTTGTTCACCCACTTGCCGGTCTTCACGAAATCGTTGCCGGGGCAGATCTCGCGCAGCGTGGTCAGGATGAGACCGATGGCGAGATCGGCAACATCTTCGGTCAACGCGCCGAACGTACCCGTCACCGGCAAACCGCGCGAGCGCGCGAATTCGAGGTCGACGGCATCGGTGCCGACGCCGTTCACCGCGATCACCTGCAATGCAGGCAAGCGTTCGATGAGATCGTTGGCGATGCCCGTATGTCCGCCGGTAATCACGCCGCGAATCGAAGCGCCGTGTTCGCGGATATACGCGTCCTTGTCTTCCTGCTCGAACAGCCGATGCATCGTATAAAGCGCATTCAGCTTTTCATTGATGGCCGGTACGAGGATGGGATTGAGTTGCAGAATGCTCGGCTTCAATTCGCGTGCTCCATGGTGTTCGTTGCGATGTGGAGCGGATCATGTCTGCTTTCGGCGATAACGTCCAATCCCAAAACGCTATCAATTGATCCACGAATCGACGCATTGCATGCCGCGCTTCGATCGATTCAATCCGGGAATCAGGTAATAGCAATAAAAGATTGGACGCTCTTGCCCACGCTCCCCACAATTCGAAACATCGGAAGGCACATCGACAATAAAGCCTTGCACATAACATCGGAGACAACAGCGCAATGAACAACGCTGACGGCATCGTCGCTTCCTCGAAAGCGGAACCTGTTGCGGAGAAACACACGAAACACCGCTGGGTCGTGATGGGACTGATCTTCTGCATCTGGGCGATCGCGTGCGCGGATCGCGCCAACTTCGGCATCGCGCTGCCGTATCTGAAGAGGGAATATCACATCACCAATACCGAGGCCGGTCTCATCGTGAGCCTGTTCTCCTTCGCTTATGGCTTTGTGCAGATTCCCGTCGGCCTCCTCTACAAGCGACTCAGCGAAAAGACCACCGGCCTGCTGTTTTCCGTCTTCATGATTCTCACGTCGGTATTCACCGGATTGATGGGCACGACATCGTCGGTGTTTCTGCTGATGGCGTATCGCGTGGGTCTCGGCTTGTCGGAAGGACCGCTCGGCATCGGCTGCACCAACGTCATCAACCGATGGTTCCCCGCAAAGGAAAAAGGCACGGCCACCGGCCTGTGGATCGCCGCATCGAAGCTCGGGCCGCTGATCGTGCCGTCGGTGTGCATCATCGTGATCCAGTTGTGGGGATGGCGCGAGATCTTCTATGTGTTCGCGGTGCCGGGCATTCTGCTCGCCGTCGTATGGATGTTCTTCGTGACGAACTCGCCCAGCGAGAATCGCTTCTGCTCGCCCGCCGAGCGCCGCTACATCGCCGATGAAACGACCGTCGGCAGCAACGGCGGCAAGTCGCTGTCGCGCGCGCGCATGACGCCGATGCCCCGGCTCGACGCTATCAATCGCACGAAGCGCGTGCCGCAGCTCGAAACGATTCGCCAGGTCTTCGGCTCGTGGAATATCTTCGGCATCGCGCTGGGCTATGGCTGCATGATCGGCATCAGCAACATCTTCATCTCGTGGATTCCCACTTATCTCGTGACAGTGAAGGGCTTCGCTTCGGTGAAGATGGGCTTCCTTGCATCGGCGCCTTTCATCGGCGCGGTGACGGGCAACATGCTCGGCGGCATCATCTCCGATCGTCTGCTTGGCGGACGCCGCAAACCGATGATGATGCTCGGCGCGCTCGGCACGATGCTGATGACCTTCCTGCTGATCGATGCGCCCGACAGCGTCGCCTATCTCGGCGCGGCGCTGATGCTCGCGGGCCTGATGCTCGGCATCGGCTTCGCAGGCTACTCCGCGTATCCGATGGGTCTAGCAACCAAGGCCACCTATCCGACGGCGTTCGGCATCGTGAACTCGGTCGGACAAATCGGCGGCGCCTGCGCTCCGCTCGCGGTCGGCCTGCTGCTCGACAGCTATAACTGGACCGCGGTCTTCCTGTACATGGTCGGGACCGCGACGCTGTGCCTGCTCTTGTTGCTCAGCGTGGTCGAACCGATAACCGACTCATCGGAACCGGCGAAATGAAATTCAGTTGATTCGATGATGCTTCGCGCCGCTCCTCGCGGCGCAATTTCTTTCAAAGACCGCTCTCGACCATATCGAGAAGCCGCTCGGCAAGCGGTTCGATCTGCGTGCGCTTCAGCCCCTGCAAAGGGCCTTCGATCAGCAAGAGCGCGAAGCCGTGCACCGCGCTCCATGCTAGATATTCCGCTTCGGGCCGGCGTTTCGCTTCGAGCGCGCCCGCCTCGACCATGTCGTCCAGCGCGCGGCTCAGCAACTCGAACGGATCGAGACCGCCCGGCCCCGCGCCATAGGTTTCCTCGTGTTCCGTCCATTCCGTTTGCGGCGCCGCGAACGCCGTGCGAAACAATCCCGCTTCCTTTTGCGCAAAACGAAGATATCCCGTGCCGATGGCGCGCAAACCCGCGCGCGCCGCATCGGCACGGCGGCGCTTCTTCGGGCGCGACGCGAGTTCCTCTTCCATTGCTTGCGCGACGAATGACAGCGCCGCCGAGCGTACCGCCGATAGCAATTCCTGACGGCTCCCGAAGTGACGATAGGCCGCGTTCGGCACGACGCCCGCCCGGCGCGTGGCTTCCCGCAAGACGATCGCGTCGGGGCCGCCTTCGCGCGCGAGTTCGATTCCCGCATCGATCAGCGCGCGTCGCAAATCGCCATGTCGATAGGTGCTGCGCGGCTTGCCATTTGTCATTTTGATTCGTGTGACTTCGATTATGTGGACACTGTTCATTATCTCTGCTACTTTTTGTGGACGGTGTACACAACACAAAAAATAGTTCTGCATCGGTGTTTGCCGTTGCATTGTCGCGACGCGGCGGCATCGTATGCGAAAGGAGGTTCGCATGGCGAATACAAATGATCGTACGGATCCGCATGACGATATCGCGCGCATCCGCGAAATGATCGAGGCGTGGCGGCAGGCAGTGCTGGCGAAAGACGTCGATACGCTCGTCAGCCACTACGCGCCGGATGTCGTCGTGTTCGACGTCGTGCCGCCCGCGTCGATCAGGGGCATCGAGCACTATCGCGAGAACTGGCGGCGCTGGTTCCACAGCATGAAAGCCCCGCTCTCATTCGAAATGCGGGAAGTGGAAGTCGCCGCGAGCGGCGATCTGGCTTACGCGCACTCCGTCAACCGCGTCGCCGTGGGCGAACAGGAGGACATCGTGCGCGCGACCGTGTGCTTCAGAAAGATCGATGGCGACTGGCGTGTCGTGCACGAGCACGCATCGGTGCCGCTCATGATGGATATGGACCCTGACGAAACGTCATAACTCAAGGAGCAGTCATGCAAGTGCAACCCTATTTGTTTTTCGAAGGCCGCTGCGAGGAAGCGATCACGTTCTATCGCGAGAACCTGGGCGCGCAAGTCGTCATGATGATGCGCTTCAGCGAAAACCCCGACGCCGGCAAGGCCGAAGCCGCGAGCGGTTGCGGCGTGCCGTCGGGATCGGAAAACAAGATCATGCATGCGGCGTTCACCATCGGCGATTCAATGGTGATGGGCTCCGACGGCATGTGCAGCGGCAACACCGAATTCAAGGGCGTATCGCTTTCGCTCACGGCCGATGACGAACAGCAGGCGGAAAAATACTTCAACGCGCTATCGAACGGCGGCCAGGTGCAGATGCCGATGACGCAAACCTTCTTCGCCAAGCGCTTCGGCATGGTGACGGACAAATTCGGCGTCAACTGGATGGTGCTCGGCGGCGTCGAAGGTCAGCCGCAATAAGCATGCGACGACCGTCCGGCTGGAACGCGGCTTGCGCGCCTTTCATCGCATCGATTCGAAAGGAGGCGCACCATGAGCAACTACGCCGGACGTTCTCAGGAAGACCGTATCGCGCAACGCAAGGGCAATAAGCAGACAGCGCAGGAACAGCCGGGCGGAAACATGGCCGAACCCGGCACGGAGCCCAACAAGGACCATAGCAGCGGCGTGCTGACGGAAGAAGGCAAGCAGGTGTGGCGCACGGGTTCGGGCATCGACGGTGGGGGAAAGACCTGACATCCGTATCGGCCTTCTGAAACGTGAAACAATGGCGGGGTGCCAAAAATATCGCATGTACTATTTGCACCTTGACTCATAGGAGCTTTCGATGAGCGCCCCGCGCAAAAACAATCTTTCAGGTTCGGACATGCCTGCTGATGGAGCCGATCGTCCGACCCGCGAGGAAGCCGAAGCCGCTGTCCGTGTTCTGTTGCGCTGGGCGGGCGACGACCCGCGCCGCGAAGGCCTGCTCGATACACCGGGCCGCGTCGTGCGCGCATATGAAGAGTTTTTTGCGGGCTATACGCAGAATCCGCATGACATCCTCGCTCGCACGTTCTCGGAAGTGCAAGGCTATGACGAAATGATCGTCCTGAAGGACATTCGTTTCGAGAGCTATTGCGAGCATCACATGGTGCCAATCATCGGCCGCGCGCATGTCGCTTATCTGCCGAACAAACGCGTCGTCGGCATTTCGAAGCTCGCGCGTCTCGTCGACGCCTTCGCGAAGCGTCTGCAGATTCAGGAGAAGATGACCGCGCAGATCGCCGATACGCTGAACGAAGTGCTGCAGCCGCTCGGCGTCGGTGTCATTCTGGAAGCCGCGCATCAATGCATGTCGACGCGAGGCGTGCACAAGGCGGGCGTGTCGATGGTCACCTCGCGCATGCTCGGATCATTCCGCGACGATCCATCGACGCGTCGCGAGTTTCTTGCCATCGTCGGCAATCAGAACGCGTTCAGCGTGTCGAATACGTAAGGCCGCCGCAAGCAAAGCGCACGCGCGAACGCAAACGCAAGCAAACAAAAAAGGGCCTCGCGGCCCTTTTTTCATGCGCCGAATCCGTTGCCCGGCGTGCCCGGTCCCGAACCTTCGCGAATCTTGCCCTGCGATACGTTGCTGCCCGGCGGCACGCTATGCGTGAGCCACACATTGCCGCCGATGACCGAGCCTTTGCCGATGGTCACGCGGCCGAGAATTGTCGCGCCCGCGTAGATGACGACATCGTCCTCCACGATCGGATGCCGTGCGTTGCCTTTGACGAGCGCGCCATCGCTCGTCGAAGGAAAGCTCTTCGCGCCGAGCGTCACGGCTTGATAGACGCGCACATGCTGGCCGATCACCGCCGTCTCGCCGATCACGACGCCCGTGCCGTGATCGATGAAAAAGCTCGGCCCGATGGTCGCGCCCGGGTGAATGTCGATGCCCGTCAGCGAATGCGCGATCTCGTTGATGAAGCGCGCGAGCAAGGGCACGCCGAGCTTGTGCAACGCATGCGCGAGACGATGATGCGTCATCGCCCAGACGCCCGGATAACACAGCAGGATCTCGGTGATGTGCTGCGCCGCCGGATCGCCGGTGAAAGCAGCTTGTATGTCGCTTACGAGCAGCGCGCGGATATGCGGCAACTGCGCGCCGAACTCGCGCGCGATCGCGAAGGCTTGCGCCGAGAGATCGGCTTCGCTCGTATCGCGATGTTCGGGGAGGAAGCGCAGCGCGCGGCGAATCTGTTCGCGCAACAGACGCAAGTTGGTTTCGAGCGTTTGCCCGACATAGTAGTCGACGCTTTCGTCGGTCAGATCGGGCGCGCCGTAATGCGTGGGAAAGAGCGCCGAGCGCAGGCCGTTGACGATCCCGACGATGGCCTCGCGTGAAGGCAGTTCACGTATGCCGAGCGGATGCCGCGTGCGATGAAGCTCTTCGCGCGACTGGCGCAAGTCCGCGACGATGCGGGCGAGGCCCCATTCCTGAGGCGTGTCGAGCGCGGTGTCGCGGGATGTTTCGAGCGGCGGTACTGCGCCGAACGTGGGCATGTTCTGCATGTCGGGCAAGAAGCGAGGGACGGATTAAACGACAAGCGTAACCGGTTTTGCGAAAGCCTGCCGTCCGGCCGATCGCGCACCCGCGTCCCCGATGCTCGCGCGGAACATCGCTCAGGCTGTGACGTTGCTTGCGTCGATCCAGCGCACGGCCCAGTCGCGCGCGTGCGCGATGGCTTCGCCTTCGTTGCGGAATCGCAGCTCCGAAGGAAAGAATCGGTTCGCGACGAGCTCGCCATCGCTCGATCGCGAGATCACCACGTACGGCTGGTAGCTGCCATCTCCGGCCCGGGCGGGCGCGCAGTTTAGAAGGTAGCCTCGATGTGAAAAGGCTGCATCGTGTTGCATGAGTCACCTGTGTGAAAGTGCCCTGCTCGTTCGAATCGCATTGCTCTTTTTCGACGGCAAGGTAACGCGCCCTCCTGATTGCTCGAGTTTCGCGTATTGCGCTTTGCCGCCGACAGGTTCCAAATAATACTTGCAGGAAATCGGCTTGGGGTCGAAAAAAGGCCTGAAATTTTAAGTATCTCCGAAGGCGCTCTCCGGCAAGGCTCGCGGTTCCGTCGCCAAATATCCGGAACGAGTCTTGCGTGAGGGCTTGGTCAATTCAGGTCCAACTGCAACGGAGCAATGCGATGAACAACGCTGAATCAAACGATCCGCAGAATAAGCAGAAGGAGCAGGTCGCCGACAGTCCGATCAAGACGCCCGGCGCGGAAACCGCTCACGTGAAGATGAGCGATGCGAACAAGGCCGCAGCGGGCGGCGAAGCGCACGCGGGCGCGGGCGCCGGTGCGAAGACGGAGACGACGAAGGCAGGCATGCATGTCGGCCCGCAAGGTCTCTATGAGAAGCCGCCGCGCGGCGTCGATGTCGCCAACGACGACGGACTCGACGACACCGTCGATGCCGACGCGAAGAGCATTCATGCGCGACGCGAAGCGGAAATGCTCGCGCGCGAGCCGGATTCCGTCATCACTTCGAATGCGACGACCGTGAACTTCGTACCCGAACCGGGCGATGGTCTCGGCGGCTTCGACAGCCGTCCCGGCCGCAATGGCGTGTTGCTTGCGCTGGAGCGGGGCTATCGCCTGATCGATCGCGGCATGGTCGCGCCGACGGTGCCCGAGGTCGAAGACAAGGTGCGTTTCGAAGGACGCGACCCGCACGGCCACACCTTGCGCGGACGCAAGCACTACGCGCTGAATCATCTGCGTCCGTCGCGGCTCTTCGAGCTCGAACGGAAATGAGCACGACCGCCGTCGCGCATAAGCAAAGAGCCGCATGGACTATGCGGCTCTTTTTACTTGCGTGGGCTTCGCGCGTTACTTTTTTTCTTCCTTCTCGTCATCGGTTTCGATGCGCGTCACGCCGCCCGTTGCAGGCGGATCGCTCGCGGGGAACGTGTCTTCGACTGCCTTGTCGAGATCTTCGTCGTCACGTTCCGAATGCGGATTCTGTTCCTTCAGATTGCCCATCGTCTGCTCCTTTGCTCGTTGCTGATCGACGTAATGGGAAGCAACGCGCGTTCCCCGAACGTGGCACGGCGTATGCTCAGGGACACGGCGAACGAAGCGCCGCAGCGCAACATACATCGCCGGCGCACGAGAGTCGATAAAGGGGAAACCACATGACGACCCACGCATACGACGGTTACACGCAAGAGACCGAAGAGACCACGCAACTTGAACCGGCTACGCGCCACGCCGTTACGCCCGAGCAGCGCTTTACATCGGCGATCGCGTGTCTCGGCGCGGCCTGGGCGCTGTCATGGGCCGAGTTCGCATTGGCGCTCGCCATCGGGCTTCCAGGCGATGCATCGAGCCATCCGCTCGCCGCGATGGTCGCGTCGCGGGTGCTCGTCGGCCTGCTCTATGTGTGCGTTGCATCACGCCTGCAATGGGCGCGCTGGCTGACCGTCGTGCTCGGATTCGTGTCCGTCGCCCTCGTCGCGCCGACCCTTGCGCTGCAATGGCATATCTTTCCGGCGGCCGCGTTCGTCTGCGGCGTCGGACTCGTCTGCAAGTTCGCGGCGTCGCTCTATCTTCTTTCGCCGATGCCAGGACGCCTCGCGACGCACTAGCCATTCGAAACTCGCGGTTTGCAATCCTTGAAGCGGACGCGGCTTTTTCGCGCGTCCGTCCGCTCGCACAATGCATGACCACCTTCAACGTCATCCATGCGAGCCCGATCATGAAAATCGCTGTCATTGGTGCAACCGGCACGGTCGGCCAGGCGGTCGTCGCCGAATTGAAAGCCCGTCACGAAGTCATCGAAATCGGTGCGACGCGCGGGGCGCATCGCGTCGATCTGCTCGATCTCGACAGCATCAGAAAGCTCTTCGAAACCATCGGCAAAGTGGATGCGATCGTCGCGACCGCCGGTCATGTGCACTTCGGCCCGCTCGTGAAGATGACGCCGGAGCAATTCCGTCTCGGTCTCAACGACAAGCTGATGGGCCAGGTCAATCTCGTGCTCACCGCGCGCGATTACCTGAACGACGGCGGCTCGTTCACGTTGACGAGCGGCATCGTCGGCGCGGAGCCGATTCGCGAGGGCGCGAGCGCGGCGGCGGTCAACGGCGCGATCGAAGGCTTCGTGCGCGGCGCGGCGATCGAACTGCCCCGCGGCCTGCGCATCAACGTCGTGAGTCCGACGATGCTCGAAGAGGCGCGCGAAAGCTTCGGCCCGTATTTTCGCGGTTTCGAGGCCGCGAGCGGCGCGCGCGTGGCGCTGGCGTACAGCCGCAGTGTCGAGGGCGCGGAGACGGGGCGCATCTATACCGTCCACTGACACTTGCGCGCGCGAAGTGTGCATGGAGCGCGACGCATCGATCGCTTATGCTCGGCGCTTCGAAAAACTCATGGAGCGCGCGATGCAATGGACCCGGGACGGCTATCGGCTGAGCACGGACATCGACGAATTCGACTTCGATGTCGTGCATCGCTATTTGAGCGAAGTGGCGTACTGGTCGCCGGGCATCGCGCGAGAAAAGGTCGAGCGCGCCGCGCGTCATTCGCTCGCGTTCGGGCTCTTTCACGGCAACGCGCAGATCGGCTATGCGCGCATGATTACCGACACGACGACATTCGCCTATCTCGCGGATGTGTTCGTGCTGCCCGAGCATCAAGGCGCGGGCCTCGGCACATGGATGATGCAATGCGTGATGGCGCATCCCGATCTTCAGGGGCTGCGCCGCATGATGCTCGTCACGTCCGACGCGCACGGGCTCTACGCGCGCTTCGGCTTCGCGGCGAGCCAGCATCCCGAGCGCATCATGGAGAAGATCGGCAAGGCTTAACCGCCTTTCACGCCTTGCGTATTGACGTAAAGCGCATAGAGCCCGTGACTCGCCGCCATGAACAACCGGTTGCGATGCCGTCCGCCGAAGCACACGTTCGCGCAACGCTCGGGCAAGTCGATGTGGCCGATCGCTTCGCCTTGCGGCGTGAAGACGCGCACGCCGTCGAGTTCGGCGTCGCCCATGCCCCAGCCGCACCACAGGTTGCCGTGAATATCGACGCGAAAGCCATCGGGGGTGCCGGGGCCCGCATCGATGAGCGGGCGCGCCTCGCCTAGCCTGCGGCCGCCGTCGAGCACGTCGAACGCGTAAATCTTGCGCGGCGTCGCGCGCGATTCCACCACATACAGCACCGATTCGTCCGGCGAGAACGCGAGACCGTTCGGGCCCACGAAGGCGTCGATCATCATCGTGATTTCGCCGCTCTGGCCATCGACGCGATAGACGCAGGGCTTCAGTTGCGCCTCGTTCCTTTCGCCTTCGTAGAAACCGTCGATGCCGAAGGTCGGATCGGTGAACCAGATCGAGCCGTCCGACTTCACGACGACATCGTTCGGCGAATTGAGCGGCTTGCCGGCGTAGCGATCGGCGATGACGGTGATCGATCCGTCGTATTCGGTGCGCGTCACGCGCCGCGTCAGATGCTCGCAGCTTACGAGCCGGCCTTCGCGATCGCGCGTGTTGCCGTTCGCGTTGTTCGACGGCTTGCGAAACACGCCGACTTCGCCGCTCTCTTCGTCCCAGCGCAGGATGCGATTGTTCGGGATGTCGCTCCAGAGCAGATAGCGGCCGTCGCCGAACCAGACCGGCCCTTCGGACCAGCGCGCGCCCTGATACAGACATTCCACCGACGCCGATGCGATGCGCAGTGCATTGAAACGCGGGTCCAGCACGCGCACGGCGGGGTCGGGATAGCGGCGGTCGGGGTGGGTCATCTTTCTTGTCTCCGGTTGGGGGTTGTCTTCACGGTTCGCCGGCGGCCACGCCGGTCAACTCGGCGATCGATCTGTTCAGCCCATCGAAGATACGCTCGGCGACCCGAGGCGGAAAATCGCCGGGCAATTGCGCTGTCACTTCGTCGATGACCGTCGGCGCGCGTTCGATGATGTGCCGGATGATCGGCTCCGCGCTGTCGCCGAAACCGCATCTCTGCGCCATCGCGTCGAAGTGCCGGCGCTTGATCTCGCGAAACGCGTAGCGCCTGCTCGCACCGGGGATGGCCATCGCCAGCTTCGCCTTGTCCCACGACCATGGGTTGGCGCCGTCGCCTTCTACTGGCCAGATCGACATGACGTCATAGAGCGGCGTGAGGCGGTATTGTCCGCCCCTCGCCAGAAGAATGCTGAAGTTCTTCGCGTGACCGTCGGGCGCGGCCAGCAGCCAGAACAGGATCTGCGCGCTCACGAGCGTTTGCACGTCACGGCGCGCTTCGGTCGACTGTTGCAGCACGCGCGCGAGATCGAGCACGCCCGGACCGCCATCGTGCTCGTACTTCTTGTGCGGAGGCAGCCCGGTCGCCTGGCAGAAATCTTTGGCAGACGAAGAATCCACTTTCCGCCTGGGTGCATCCGCCGGTCGAAACGCTCGACGACAAGCACGCGCCGTTCGCCGAAATTCGCGATCTCGACGTTCGCCGCGGGCAAGCCGAACGCCTGCAGGAGACGCATGCAGAGCCATTCGTTCTCGACCGATGTCGTGAGATCGGCGCGTCGATTGCCGACGAGCCCCAACGGCAGCTTGAGGATATGCGTCGTCGGCGTCGCGCCATGGGGCTTGAGCCATCGCCCGCCGTGCCGCAGCAGCGCGGTCTTTTCCTGCGCGCCCGCGAGCGAAATGCGGAAGTCGTGGTCATGGTCGGTGCCCAAGGGCATGCCGCCGGCCACCTGATTCAGCAGGCTTTCGACGTCATCGTCGCTGAACGGCGTTCCCTCGATGCTTTCGATGTCTTTCGGCGCTTCGTCGTCGGCAAGCAGTTGCACGGCACCGACACAATCGCGACCGATGGCCCGCAGCAAGTCGAACGCATCGGCGCTGTCGGTCTGGAAGCGCTGCGCGATGCGGCGGCGAATCGGCTCGCTGTCGGGCAGAAGATTGTCGAAGTAGTTGAGCACGGCGTCGCCTTTCAGCAGCGCGCCGTCGAGACCGATCGGCAGCGACAGCGAGAGCGGACGTGCCTCGAAATATCTGTATGGCGAATAAAATCAGTTTATTCGCCATACAGATAATCGGCCAACTACAAACCAGAGCGACTATCTGCGAGAAGAATAAATACCGTTTATTCGTCCCGCAGATATTCGATGCCGGCGCTCAGTTCGGCCCCAGCTCTCCATCCCTCAGACGCCACAAGTTCAATGGATTGTCGTCCGCCAGCGCAGCCGGCAACAGCGCCGCCGGCAGATCCTGATAGCACACCGGGCGCAGGAAGCGCTCGATCGCCATCGCGCCGACCGACGTGGAACGGCTGTCCGATGTGGCCGGGAACGGCCCGCCGTGCACCATCGCGTAGGACACTTCGACGCCCGTCGGAAAACCGTTCGCGAGAATCCGGCCCGCCTTGCGCTCGAGCACCGGCAATAAGCGCCGCGCAAGCTCGACGTCGCCCTTTTCCATCAGCAGCGTCGCGGTGAGTTGGCCTTCGAGATGGCGCGCGACGGCGATCATCTCGTCCTCGTCGCGGCAAATGACGATCACCGACGTCGGTCCGAAAATCTCGCCCGACAGTTGCGGCTTGGCCAGAAATTCCTCCGCATTCACGCGATACAGCACCGGCAGCGCGCCGCTCGATGCGTCGCCCTTCACGCCGGTCGCGATATTGCGCGCGCCGGAGGCGTCGCGTTCCTGGATCCCGCTCGCGTAGGCCGCGGCGATCTGCGCGGTGAGCATTGTCTGCGTTTCCTTCTTCATGATCGCGGTGGCGGCCAGATCGATGAAGTCGTCGAGATCCGGCCCCTCCAGCGCGATCACGAGGCCCGGATTCGTGCAGAACTGGCCGACGCCGAGCGTCACCGAATCGATGTAAGCCGCCGCCAGCGTGTCGCCGCGCGCTTCCAGCGCGCCCGGCAACGCGAAAACCGGGTTCACGCTGCTCATTTCGGCGAAGACGGGAATCGGCACCGGGCGTTTCGCCGCGATATCGACGAGCGCGAGCCCGCCGCGCCGCGAGCCGGTAAAGCCGACGGCCTGAATCGCCGGATGCGCGACGAGCGCCTCGCCGATCGCATTGCCCGCGCCGACGACGAGCGAAAACGTGCCCTCGGGCAAGCCGTTGTCGGCGACCGCCTTCTGCACCGCGCGGCCGACGAGTTCGGACGTGCCGAGATGCGCCGGATGCGATTTCACGACCACCGGACAGCCCGCCGCGAACGCCGAGGCGGTATCGCCGCCCGCCACCGAAAACGCCAGCGGAAAATTGCTCGCGCCGAACACGGCGACCGGGCCGAGCGGAATCTTTTGCAAACGCAGGTCGGATCGCGGCAGCGGCTTTCTGTCCGGCTGCGCGGAATCGAGCGTCGCCGAGAGCCAGCGGCCCTCGCGCACGAGCGATGCGAAGAGCCGCAACTGCCCGACCGTGCGGGCGCGCTCGCCTTCGAGACGCGCCTTCGGCAGCGCGGATTCGGCCATCGCGCGCTCGATCAGCGTATCGCCGAGCGCGATGATGTTGTCCGCGATCGCTTCGAGAAACTGCGCGCGCGTTTCGAACGGCGCGTGGCGATAGTCGTCGAACGCCGCTTCGGCCAGCTCGCACGCGCGCGCGACTTCCGCCGCGCCGCCGCCGCCGAACTCGGGTTCGAGATCGGCGTTGCGCGCGGGGTCGAACGCGCGGAGCGTGGCATCGGTGCCCCGCACGGCCGATGCCCCGATCAGCATTTCTCCGGTGATCTTCATTTCAGCTCCTCATCTCTTGTTGGCGATGGGCGGCGAGCGCTGGGCGCGGCCGCCCGCTAAAGCGAGTGACCCGCGCCCCGCGCAAGCGTTCCGCGCGAGGCGTGCGAGTGGTCATCGAGAGCGGTGAAGCAAATGCGGTGCGCGGTCGAAGCCGAAGCGAAAACCGGTCTTGCGTTGACGCCAGAAACTATAGGCGCGACGCACCACTTGCGAAAGGAAGCGCCTCAGGTTTTGGCGACGGGCGTCGCGGACTTCCTGAACGTGATGTGCGCGATGCGCCGCACCAGCAGCGCCGCCACGAGCGCGGCGACGGCCGTCAGCAGCACGCCGATGTGGATCGACTGCACGAGCGCGTCGCGGGCGGCATCGAAGAGCGCGGGCCCGTCGAGACCGGCCGCGCCCAGTTCGGCGAGGATGCGCTCGCGCAACGCTTCATCGACGAGAATGCGCGGATCCGACAGCCGCGGCAGCCACTGCGCCGACACCGACGGCCCGAGCACGCTCACCGTGCGCGCCACGACGCTCGCATAGTGATGCGCGACGATCGTCCCGACGATGCTCGTGCCCATCATCCCGCCGACCATGCGCGTCGATTGCAGGAGCGCCGTCGTGATGCCGAAGCGCTCGCGGCCCGCGATCTCCTGCCCGAAGATATTCATGTTGTTGAGGATGAAGCCGAGGCCGATGCCGGTCGCGGCCATCGGCAATTCGATCCACACGTGCGGCGTCGATTCGCGCGCGAACGCGAGTCCGACCGACGCGATCAAAAGCAGCGTGAAGCCGATCGACAGGATATTCACCGGCTTCTTCATGTGAATCACGATGCGCGTGTTGATGAAGCTGCCGAGCGCGATGCACGCGGCGATGGGCGTCGCGAGCAGACCCGCGGCCTGCGGCGACAGGCCGAAGCCGCCTTGCAGCAGGAGCGGCGCGAAGAAGATCAGCGAGAACATCACGAAGCCCGCGAGAAACGAGAGCGTGAAGAGCGTGTTCATCTGCGCGTCGCGGAAAATGTCGAGCGGGATGATCGGATGCGTCGCGCGCCGCTCGCAGATCAGGAGCGCCACCGCGCACACCGCCACGCCGATGCCGAGCGCGACATTGGCGGCCGTCAGCCCGTCCTGCGGCAGCGCCTCGATCAGCGCCTGAAAGCCGCCGAGCACCAGCGCGACGAGCGCCGCGCCCGTCCAGTCGATCTTCACGCCGCCCTCGCGCGGCCGATGCAGGTTCGGCAGATGCGCCCAGATGAAGTACAGCGCCGCCGCGCCGACCGGCAGATTGACGAGAAACGTCGAGCGCCAGCCCCAGTGCTGGCTCATCCAGCCGCCGAGCGACGGCCCGGCCGCCGTGCCGATGCCGTAAGCCGCCGCGAGCACGACCTGCCAACGCACGCGGGCGCGCGGATCGGGGAACAGATCGGGAATCGACGCGAACGCGGTGCCGACCATCATCCCGCCGCCGACGCCCTGCAGCCCGCGCGCGAGCACGAGGAACAACATGCTGGGCGCGAGGCCGCACAGCACCGACGCGACCGTGAACGTAATCACCGCGGCGATCACGAAGCGCTTGCGGCCGAAGTAGTCGCCGAGCCGCCCGAACACCGGCACCGTCACGACCGACGCCAGCAGATACGCGCTCGCGATCCACGCGTAGAACTCGAAGCCGTGCAGCTCCGCCACGATCGACGGCAGCGCGGTGCTGACCACCGTCTGATCGAGCGCGACGAGCATGTTGACGAGGCCGATGCCGAGCATCGCGTAGAGAGCGGTTCTGAACGGTAAAGCAGGCGGCGATTGAGTCACGGTCGGGCGGGCGGGATGGAGAAGTGCTAAAAAGAGATCGCGCCGCCGTTTGTTAAGCGGACGCTGATGCAGAAGAACCACGAATTGTACGGCCTGCCTTGCGCCAGATCGACCTATCGCAAAAAAGCATCGGCGCTGATTCCGTCGACCATTGGCGATCTCGGTAAAAAAGCAACCCAGTAAGGTAAAAAAGTTTGACCGATGCCGTGCCCGCGTCAATTTTTCACGCGGGCCAATGGTTGCCCTATGGGAGAATCGTTTTGTCATTCATCAACAAAACGAAGCCCAAAATGTCCGTCGTGTCCGAACTTTCCCGTGCGCGCCGCAATTCGGCGCACTGCTCCACGTGCGCGATGCGTCATCTGTGCATGCCCGAAGGCCTGTGCGCGAACGACATCGCCAAGCTGGAGAACATCATTTCGGTGACGCGCAAGGTCAAGCGCGGCGACGCGCTCTTTCGCGCGGGCGACCGCTTCGATGCCCTGTTCGCCGTGCGCTCCGGGTCGATCAAGACGGTCATCACGCACGACGGCGGCCGCGAGCAGGTGACGGGGCTGCTGCTCGCGGGCGATGCGCTCGGTTTCGAAGGCATCGAGGAAGGCGAGCATACGTGCGATGCGATCGCGCTCGAAGACAGCTCCGTCTGCGTCGTGCCGTATTCGCTTTTCGAGCGCATGTGCCGCGAAACCGACGCGCTGCAAAAGCGCCTGCATCGCATGATGAGTCACGCGGTGAACCGCGAGGCGAATCACGTCGTGCGGCTCGGCATGCTGAGGGCCGACGAGCGCGTCGCGCGGCTGCTGCTCGATCTTTCGTCGCGGCTGTCGAAGCGCGGTTACGCGTCGTCGGAATTCACGCTGCGTATGACGCGCGACGACATGGGCAGCTATCTCGGCATGACGCTCGAAACCGTGAGCCGCACCCTGTCGCGTTTCGACAAGGCGGGCCTTATCGAGACGCAGGGCAAGTTCATCCGCATTCGCGACTTCGACGCGCTGCGCGCCGTCTGACGGGACATCGTCTGCGATTATTGCGTCGGCCCGAATAATCGCCGCCTATTTTTCTGTTGGCATGCGCTTCGCTACGGTTTAGTCTTTTCGATTCGACCGACGCGCGCTACGGCGCGCGTTTTGGTCGATTGCGAAGCCACTGGCCAGCCACGGAGATTGGGCGACATGAACCGCGAACCTTCCCTGCGTCATCCGCTGCTCGAGCGCCTCGCCGAAGCGCGCCGCGTCACCGACGAGCTTTTCAATGTCGTCAAGCCCGAGCACCTTTACGACAGGCCGATCGCCGAGCGGCATCGCATCGTTTTCTATATCGGGCATCTCGAAGCCTTCGACCGCAATCTGCTCGATCAGCGGCTCTTCGATCTGCCGAGCCCGAATCCCGCCTACGACCAGCTTTTCGCTTTCGGGATCGATCCGGTGGACGGCGGCCTGCCGACCGATCAACCGTCCGACTGGCCTTCGCTCGACGAAGTGCGCGCGTATCGCGACACGGTTCGCGCCGAGATCGACGCGCATTTCGATCCGATCAGGATCGCCGCGGCGCCGCTTTCGGCAGACGAGCCGCCCGCGAAGCTGCTCGAAGTGGCGATCGAGCATCGGCTGATGCACGCGGAAACGCTCGCGTACATGCTGCATCAATTGCCGGTCGATAGAAAAATCGCGCCATCGAATGCGTTTTCGGAACGTTCGTCGGATCGCGATCTGTCGCACGAAAGCGTGCGCGTGCCGGCGGGCAGCACGACGCTCGGGCTGACGCGGGAAAGCGGCCTGTTCGGCTGGGACAACGAGTTCGGCGAGGAACGCATCGAGGTGCCCGCGTTCGAGATAGACCGCCATATGGTCACGAACGGCGACTATCTGCGTTTCATCGATGCAGGCGGTTACTGGAATCGCGATTACTGGGACGACGCCGACTGGGCGTGGAAGGAAGAGCAGCGCATTGCGCACCCGGCGTTCTGGATTCCCGGCGACGACGCGAACGCATGGCAGCTACGCACGATGTTCGACGAAATCGCGCTGCCGCCCGACTGGCCCGTCTACGTGAGCTACGCCGAAGCGAAGGCGTACGCGCGCTGGGCGGGCAAGTCGTTGCCGACCGAGGCGCAATGGCAGCGTGCCGCATCGGGCGCGCCGCATGTCGCGGAAGGCAACTTCGATTTCCGCCGATGGGACCCGGCGCCGGTGCAGGCGCATCCGGAGAATCGCAGCGAGTTCGGCGTCGAAGGGCAATTCGGCAACGGCTGGGAATGGACGTCGACGGAATTCGGCCCGCTGAACGGCTTCGAGCCGTTTCCGTTTTATCTCGGCTATTCGGCGAATTTCTTCGACGGCAAGCATTTCGTGATAAAGGGCGGCTCGGCCCGCACGGCGGCGTGCATGTTGCGGCCGAGCTTCCGCAACTGGTTCCAGGGGCATTACCAGTACGTCTATGCGGGATTTCGCTGCGTGAAGAACATCGATTGAGCGATCACCGCGCGCAACTTATCGTGCGGTCACATCCTTGGCCGGGACGTCGATGGTCGCCGTTGCATTGGCGGCCGGCGTCGCGCTTTCGCCCACGCCATCCTTGAAAGCCTTGACCGCGCCGCCGAGATCGGAACCGACGCTACGCAGCTTTTTGGTGCCGAAAACGAGCGCGACGATAGCCAAGACGATGAGCCAATGCCCGATGCTGAGACTTCCCATATCACCTAACCTCACAGAGATAAACGTTGAAACCGGGCGGAATGCGCAAGATTTACTCGACGCCCCGCTCGCACTTTGCGTATTCTGTCATAAAAATCAACAACTTATGTGGCCCCGTTTTGAACTGCGCTCGGTAAACGGCCGGCTCCCGAGTATTTATTGCCTCGGGCGCCAAAATGGAAACGCCGCGCGTCCTCACGAACGCGCGGCGTTTTTCGCTTGCTATCGACGCGATCAGAAATCCGTTGTCACCGACAGCAGCACCGTGCGCGGCGCGCCTTGCGTCAGATAACCGCCGATCGTCGAAGCCCAATACGACTTGTTCGCGACGTTGAGCACGCTCGCGCGGAACGTCGTCGGCTTGCCATAGATCACGGTCGCGTAACGCGCGCCGAGGTCGAAGCGGTTCCAGTGCGGAATCGACAGCGTGTTGGTCGTGTTCAGATACTGCGACCCGGTATAGATCCAGCGCGCCGTCAGCGTGAGGCCGTTGAGCATCGGCACGTCGTACTCCGCGTTCACGTTGAACATGAACGTCGGCACGCCGATCGGCTTATTGCCGTCCAGGGAGGCGTCGCCGAGACCGTATTGCGTCGCGTGGATATACGTCGCGCCCGCGATCAGGCGCACGCCGCGCACCGGCTCGCCGAACACCGACGCCTCGATACCGCGATGGCGCTGCGTGCCGTCCGAGACAAAAACGTTCGACGTGTTCGTGTAGGTCAACGGCTTTTCGATCTGGAACGCCGCGATCGACGCGCCGTACTGGCCGTTGTCATATTTTGCGCCGACTTCCCATTGCTTCGACTTCTCCGGCGGCAGCAGTTGCCCGGTGTTGACCGCGGTTGACGGCGCCGCCTCGCCTATCGTCAGCGCTTCGCTATGGTTCGCGAAGAACGACACGTTCTGCCACGGCTTCACGACGAGACCGAACAGCGGCGTCGTCACCGAGTCGTTGTAGGCCTCGGTCTGAACGCCCGTGTAGTCGAAGTTGTTCGCGTGGATGTCCTGATGACGCACGCCGACCGTGAACAGCACGCGGTCGTTGAGGAAGCCGAGCGTGTCGGAGATCGAGACGCTGCGCAGCAGGCTGAGCGACGTGGTTTGCGGATCGGCGAGATTGCCCGCCTGCCCGATCGTCGCCGGATACGGAACCTGCGGCGTGTCGTAGATGCTCGACGCCCAAGAGCCGCTGTACGTGTACGCGGACCTCGAATCGACGCGCACGATCGACGCGCCCGCCGTCACGAAGTGCGACACCGGGCCGGTGTTGAAGTGACCGCGCACGCCGGCTTCGGCGGAAGTGCCGTCTTCCTTGTGCGGCACGCCGAGACGCGATTGGGTGACGCCCGTCGTATTGATGCTCGGCGACGAATACTCGCCGTGCTCGTCCGTATGACGCGCGCCGCCCGTCACGTAAGCCGTCCAGCCGGGCAGGAAATCGTATTCGGCGCGCAGGATGCCGACCGTGTCTTCGATCGAACTGTAGGTCCACGACTGCCCGTAGTTGTACGACGCCGACGGCGGTTCGGGAATGTAGTTGGCGTAGTCGTAGACCGTCGAGCGGCCGCCGTTCACGCGCTGGCGCTGATACAGGAAATCGGCGTACAGACGCAGTTTGTCGCCGCGCCAGTCGAGCGCCACGGCGGTCGTGTTATCCCGCCGATGTTCGTTGTCGATCGACGTCTCGCCGTCGTGATTCGCCTGATTCACGCGGATGCCGAACTGCCCTTCGCTGCCGAATCTGCGGCCGACATCGACATGCGCGCCGATCGTACCGGACGTCTCGCCATCGATCGTCACGCGCGTGAGCGGCTTGTCGTCGGCGCGCTTGAGTTGCAGATTCAGCCCGCCGCCCACCGCCGAGCCGTTCGGCGATGCGCCGTTCAGAAACGCGTTCGCGCCCTTGAACACATCGACGCGTTCGAGCGCATCCGTCGAGACGAGCTGACGCGGCGTGATGCCGTAGAGACCGTTGAGCGAGACGTCATCGCCTTGCAGCTCGAACCCGCGAATGATGTACACCTCGGAGAAGTTGCCGAAGCCGAACGCCGTACGCACCGCCGGATCGTTCGCGAGCACGTCCGAAAGCGTGCGCGCCTGCTGGTCCTCGATCAGCTTCGACGTGTACGTCGTCATGCTGAACGGCACGTCGATCATCTTTTGCTGGCCGAGCACCCCGAAATCCGCGCCGCGCGCGACCTGGCCGCCAGCATAGGTCGGCGCGAGATCGCCGGGCAACTGTTCCTTCGACGCCTGCACCTTGACGGCGGGCAGCGTGCTCTCGGCGGGCGAATTCGCGCCTTCAGCGTTGCTTGCGCCGGACGATTGCGCGTGAGCGGACAAGGAAAACACCGCCGCGACAGCCGCGACGATGGCTACGCTCGACGCGCGACGGACGAGCGCCTTCGCAGGCGTGGCCTGCAAGGTGGAAACACGGGAAACGGGCATGAATCAGAGAGGAACGTCGAAGTTGGTCGGTCTTCCGTCCCGGGGCGCGAATGGAATCCGGGCGGCATTGTTCTGAGCGTCGAAGCAAGCCGCGCAAGCGCGCGGCAGCCCGAGGCCGTTGTGCGCCGCATTATATTGCAAATAAGAGTCGTTATCATTCCGATAACGAGAGATTTGTCGGAACGCAACGTCTGACGCGCGTCAGGCTTTTGAATCGCGCTTTATGCGAGGGTCCTCGGATTTACGAAGTCATTGAACGTGCCGACCGCGCATCGGCGACGGCGGCCGAATGACGGCGCGCCGCGCGCTTCCTGAACCAGATGATGAGCCCCGTCGCGCTGAGCACCGCGACTGCGATGCCCACGGCGCTCACGAGAATCCGTCCGCCGAGGCCGACGATGCGCCCCGAGTGCAGCGGAAACTGCGCCTGCATGAAGATGTCGCCGGCCGAGCCGCGGCCCGGAATCGTCGATCCCGCGAGCGCGCCCGTCTGGGCGTTGTAGTACAGCCAGGCGTTGCCGAGACCGACGTCGCCGTGATCGTGCCCCGGCGCGAAGAAACCGACGCCGTAAGCCTTGAACATCGGCGCGTAGTAGAGCGCGCCCGGCGGTTCGGTCAGGTTCTCGCGTTTCGCATCGCGGGCGGCCATCTCCAGAATCTGCTCGCGCGTCGCTGGCGCCTTGCCCGGCGGGCCGGCGCGCACGAGTTCGGGGTTGTCGAGGAAAGAAGGCGAAAGCTTCGAGAACATCGATACGACCGGGCGCATCACGGGTTCGGAAAGATTCATCGAGATCGAGGTGAGCGCCATGACGAGCAGAAGGCCCCAGATCCACACGCCGCCCGAGCGATGCAGGTCGAACGTCAGCGCGTAGCCGCCGCGCTTCACGCGGAACGCGAACGACTTGCGCCACGCCTTCACGCTCGGAAACGACAGAATCAGCGCGATGCCGCTATCGAAGAACCAGAGAATGCCCACGATGCCGATGAGCCACGTGCCGATATCGAAGCCGCCGACGACCGGCAAATGCAGCGTGTAGTGCAGCTTGTAGAGGAACGGCATCAGATCGATGCGCGCGAGCGACACCGCGCCCCACATGCGCTGCGCCTGCACCTGCCCCGTCGCGGGATCGACGGCGATCTGGTTGTACGGCACGTCGAACGGCGCGTTCGTCGCCGGATTCGTGCGCGGCATCACCATCATCTGCGCGGTGTGCCCCGGCTCGATGCCGAGCGGCAGGTACGTCACCTCGACGCGCGGATCGGCCGCTTCGACGCGCCGCGCGAGTTCGAGCGGCGGAAGCGCGGGCGCATCGGTGCGCGCGTTGAAGAACGACGGATTCAGCAGCGCGTCGATCTCGTGATCCCACGCGATGATCGCGCCGGTCAGCCCCGAGACGAAGAGAAAGAGCGCGGTCGCGACGCCGAGCCAGCGATGCAGGCGAACCAGAACCGGCCTCATGCCCGCTCCTCGGAGCGATAGTCGTGCGCGACGGCGATCATCTTTTCGACGTGATGTAAATAGGAATTGTTCGCAATTCTATCGACGACTGATCGGCCACACAAGCTTCTCGTAAGCTGCTTACCGATTTTTTGTCGCGAATCCGTGCCGACAGTGGAGCAAAAGTTTACAAGCTCGCGATGTTCAGGGCAGAATGCCGTCGCCCGATAATGCGAACGATTCGCATTTAAAACAACTTCAAACGACGACGGACAGACCATGAAATCAGCGACGCGCTCGCGCGCATTCCCGGCCACATCGACGATGCGGCCTTCGACCCTCGCCGCCCTGCTGCTCTTCGCGATGAGCCAGTCCGCGCTGGCGCAAGGCAGCGACGGCGCGCAAGCCGCCGATCAACCCCACGAGGCGTCGCTGCCGGCGGTGTCCGTCACCGCGTCGCAGGACACGCTGCAGCATCTGCGCGACGACGTGTCGAGCGGCGCGCTCGGCTCGCGCACGCAACTGGAGACGCCCTTCTCGACGACGATCGTCACCGGCGAGGAGCTCGCCGACCGGCAGGCCAACAAGCTCGGCGACGTCTTCGCGCAGGACGCGTCCGTGTCGGACAACAGCAATCCGTACAACGCGTGGGCGAGCTACATCACCGTGCGCGGCATGCAGCTCGACTGGCAGAACGGCTTCAAGCTCGACGGCCAGCCGTACAACGGTTACGGCATCACGATGCCTTACGAGCAGCTCGAAAGCGTCGAACTGCTGAAAGGGCTGTCGGGCTTCATGTACGGCTTCGGCGCGCCGGGTGGCGTCGTGAACTACGTGACGAAAAAGCCGCCCGCGACCGACAGGCAGATCGCGAGCGTCGATGTCGGCTATCGCTCGACGTCGGTCTGGACCGAGCATCTGGATCTCGGCGGGCGCGTCGGCCCCGACAGCGTGGTCGGCTACCGCTTCAACGCGACGCACGAGGAAGGCAAGACGTACAACGGCGGCAACGTGCGGCGCGATTCCTTCTCGCTCGCCGCCGACGCGCGCCTGACCCGCGATCTCACCGCGACCTTCGGCGCGCTGTATCAGGAGCGGCATGCGTCCGGCATCACGACGGCGATTTCGACCGCGCGATATACCGGCACGTCGCTGCCGGCGACGCTGTCCGGCGGCAGCAGCACGCTGCAGACGCCCGATCAGCATCTGAACACCAACCTGCAGATCTACACCGCCGGCCTGCATTACAACCTGAGCCCGGACTGGACGCTCTCGGCGACGTACAGCTTCAGCAAGAGCACGCGCTATCGCAACGAAGGCACCTGGTATCTGCTCGATCAGGCAGGCGATTACGACGACTATCGCTTCGAAGGCAAGGAAGGGCATCAACTGAACACGTTCCGCGTGATGGCCGAAGGTCTCGTGAAGACGGGACCGCTCAGGCATCAGCTCGTGTTCGGCGCTGATTACCAGAAGCAGACGACCGACTACGGCGCGAACTCCTTCTATGCGCAGCTCGGCACGGGCAACCTCTATCAGCCGAACGTGAATCGTTACGACAGCTCCGGCTTCTACACCTATCGCGCCGCCGACGTCACGCAGAAGGCGCTGTTCGCGAGCGACACGATCGCGCTGACCGAGCGCTGGTCCGTGCTCGGCGGCCTGCGCTACACGAACTACGAGCAGCACGGTTACGGCCTCGACGGCAGCACGTCGTCGACGTACACGCAAAACGGCGTGCTCACGCCAACCGTCGCGCTGATGTACAAACTCACGCCGGGCACGACGCTCTATGCGAGCTATGTCGAATCGCTCGAAGCGGGCAACGTCGTCGGCGACACCTATGCGAACGCCGGGCAATTGCTCAAGCCGCTGCGCAGCAAGCAATACGAAGTCGGCGTGAAGAGCCAGAACGCACGCTGGAGCGCGACGGCCGCGCTGTTCCGCATCGAGCGCGGCGCGCAGTATGCCAACAGCGACAACGTCTTCGTCGAGGACGGCGAGTCGATCTTTCAGGGTGCCGAAGCGGGCGCGGACGTGCGTCTCGGCCGGGACTGGACCGTCGGCGCCGATCTGATGTGGATCGCGACGCACTACGAGAAAGGCTCGACCAACAACGGCAATCGCGTCGCGGGCGCGCCGGGATTCGTCGCGGCGGCGCACGTGAATTACGCGGTGCCCGTCGTTCCGGGCCTGACGCTCGGCGCCGATGCGAAATTCACCGGCAACACGAGCCTCAGTCCGTCCGGCGACATCAAGGTGCCGGGCTATCTGGTGATGAACCTCGGCGCGACCTACACGACGCGCATCGCCGGACATAACGTCGGGCTGCGCGCGGCCATCGACAATCTGACGAATCGCCGCTACTGGGAATTCCAGTACGCCGATTACATCCAGCCGGGCGAGCCGCGCACGCTCTCGCTCAACGCGCGCGTCGAATTCTGATCCTTGCCGCGCGACATGCCTTGAAATAACTGGTCCGAGAGGCCCGCCGCTTGTGCCGCAAGGCTTGGCGGGCGGGCCGTGACATTCCGTGAAATAGTTTGCGCGTGGTTTTTAACCGGGCCGATCGCCACAATGGGTTCATTCGCAACCACCCACCAAGGCGAACAATCATGGAACTGGAACTGCTCGGAAAAATCTCGATGTACGTGATGGGCATCGTCCTCACCGCGTCGCTGCTCGAGGCCGTCGTCCTGCATTTCAAGTACAAGGGCACCGACAAGGCGTTCGACTGGCACGAGACCTGGATCTCGCTCGTCGATCTCGTCGGCCGCAAGCTCCTCGCGTTCCTGCCGCTCTCGCTCGCGACGCCCGTCTTCAACTTCGCGTGGGAGCATCGCATCCACACGGTCACGACGAACACGGCGCTCACGCTGTTCCTGCTCTTCATCGGACAGGAGTTCTGCTACTACTGGTATCACCGCGCGTCGCACACGATCCGCTTCTTCTGGGCGAATCACGCGGTGCATCATTCGCCGAACCAGTTGACGCTGTCGTCGGCGTATCGATTGGGCTGGACCACCAAGATCGCGGGCTCGGCCATCTTCTTCACTCCGCTCGTGTGGTTCGGCGTGAAGCCCGACGTGGTGCTCGCGGTCGTGTCGATCAACCTCCTCTATCAGTTCTGGCTGCACGCAACGTGGATTCCGAAGCTCGGCTGGCTCGAATATGTGTTCAACACGCCGTCGGCGCATCGTGTGCACCATGCATCGAACGCGACATATCTCGATGCGAACTTCGGCGGCGTGCTCGTCATCTTCGATCGCCTGTTCGGAACGTACGTGGAAGAGCGCGCCGATGAGCCGTGTGTCTACGGCCTGACGACGCCGGTGACGTCGCATAACCCGATCGTCGTCGAGATGCAGCACTGGGTCAGCCTCGCGAAGGACATGTACAACGCGAAGAGCGTGTCGGATGCGGTCGGCTTCCTGCTGCGTCCTCCGGGCTGGCTGCCGAACGGCGAAGGCGACACCACCGAAGAATTGCAGAAGCGCGCCAAGTCGATCGAACAACAACCGGCCCACGCGGGCCGATAACGAAAGCCTCGCAGCGGTACTTTCGAATCCCGATGTCCGGTTCAGCGCCGGCATCGGGTTTTTTCATTTGCGGCGCTGGATCGTCGCAGCCGCCGCGCCCGCCGCCGCGAACGCGCACGCGGCGGAGAGCGCGGCGACGGCGCGCAACGCATCGGCGATGGCATCGGCTTGCGCGCGGGCGAGCGGCGCCGATGACGCTTCGGACGTCGGCTGGGCGTCCAGCGCGCGCATGCTGTCGCGCGGCACATGCATCCGATCGAGCCGCGCCGACAAAGCCGCGTCGTGCGACCACACGAACACGATGCCGAGCACCGCGATCGCGAGCAGGCTCGCCACGCGCGCGACCGCGTTGTTGATGCCCGACGCGATGCCCGCGCGCTCGCTTCCCGCCGATGCCATCACGGTCGTCGTCAGCGGCGCGACCGTGATCGTCATGCCGAGCCCGAGCACGACGAGCGCTGGCAGAAAGCCCATCCAGTAGCTGCCCGCGACGAACGGCAGCGCGAGCATCGCGAAGCCCAGACCCGCCACGCACGGACCGGCGATCAGGAGCGCACGCGCGCCGAAGCGGCTCGTCAGCCCGCCCGTGAAACGCGACAGCAAACCGATGATGAGCGGCATCGGCAACACCGCCGCGCCCGCTTCCGTCGCGGTGAAACCGTATGCGCGAATCAGCGTGTACGGCAGGAAAAACAGCACGCCGCCGAGCCCGAAGTACAGCAGCAGCGTGACGATATTCGCGCCGCTGAAATCGCGCGAACGGAAGATGTCGAGCGGGACCATCGGATCGCGCGATTTCGCTTCGATCGCGATGAACGCGGCGAGCAGCACGATGCCCGCGCCGATCATCCCGAGCACGAGCGGATCGGCGAAACCGCGCGACGGCGCTTCCGTGAGACCGTAGGTCAGCATCGCGAGGCCCGCTGCCGTGCTCGCCGCGCCGGGCCAGTCGAGGGTTGGCGGCGCGTCGGCGTCGTGGCTGTCGGGCACGGAAGCCATCGCCAGCGCGATCGTCGCGGCCGCGAGCGGCACGTTGAGGAAAAAAATCGCGCGCCACGAAAATGCATCGACGAGCCAGCCGCCCGCCGCCGGACCGACCGACGACGTGATCGCGCCGACGCCCGCCCACGTGCCGATCGCGCGGCCGCGCGCCTCGCCGTCGAATACCGCGCCGATGATCGCAAGGCTGCCCGGCACGAGCAGCGCCGCGCCGATGCCCTGCAATGCGCGCGCCGCGATCAGCCAGCCCGTGCCCGGCGCGAAGCCGCACGCCGCCGACGCGACCGTGAAGATCGCGACGCCCGCGACGAACACCTTGCGCCGTCCGAGCTTGTCGCCCATCGCGCCGCCGACCAGCACGAGCGCGCCCAGAAACAGCAGATACGCGTTGACGACCCACTGCATCGCCGCAATGCTCGCGCCGAGCTCGCTCTGGATCGACGGCAGCGCGACGTTGACGACCGAGCCGTCGATGAACGCCATGCTCGATCCGAGAATCGTCGCGGACAGCGCGAGGCGCTTGCGATGGCACGGCTGATCGGCGGCGACGGGTTGCGCGCGGATCGCGAGTTCGTCGCAAGGACTCGCGGGCGAGGCGACGGCGTGCACGCGTTGCGGGTTGTTCAATGGCGCTCCTGGTCGACGAATCCGCGGATAGAAGAGGCTAACCGGTTCTGCATTTTCACGCCCGCGACGTGGTTGGCACGCTCGCGCGCACGCCCCGGCCCGGCGGGTTAAGCTAATTGCTTCACTCGCATCGAGATGCCGCCATGAGTCGAACAGACGGAGTCGCGCAAAGCCGATGGCTCGTAGATGCGCGCGAGGAAATCGCCGCCGCGCTTCGGACTTCCGACGAAGCCTGGCTTCACGACATGAGCATGCGCTGGGGTTGCCGTCTCGCGATGCTCGTCGCGGATTTCGGCGTGCGCGTGATGCTGCGTGAGGAAGGCGTCGTCATGAAGCTCGAGCCGCCGCCGGAGGTCGACAGCGCGCTCATCGAGTTCTGCGAAGGGAAGGCCGATTCGCTCGCGCGCGCCGCGTGGATCAAGCTGTCGAAGTTCGAAGAGCACGCGATCGCCGTGCTCGAAGCGAGCGCGCTCATTCAGGGCGATGCGCAATGCACCGCCTGCCGCGAAACGATTCTCGCGTGGCGTCAGATGCTCATCGCCGCGAACGAGTGGCCGCGCGAGGAAGCCGATCCGTACATCAGCCACGCCTGCCGGCCGATATTGAAGCAGTTCATGAATCTCGCGTCGTGCGCGACGGACGGGCATCAGTTCGAGCTCGCGCGCGCAGGCGATTACGAAGAGACATGGCGCGAGTTCGAGACCTTCTGTTCCGATGAAGATGCGCCGCCCGTGACCGGCTGGGGCCGCAAGTATCGGCATCGGGGCAAACGCATTGCCGATGCCTCGTGCGTTCGAAGTCAGAACCGATGCCGCAAGCCGACCGTCGCTTCGACCTGATTGCTCGTCGACGATGGCGCCGTGAGGCCGTTGATCCAAGCCACACCCAATGGCGAATTGGCGCTGGCGCTCACGCCTTGCCATACGCCCTGGATGTAGACATCGGTGCGCCGCGAGAAGGCATAGCCGGCCATCGCGCTGACCTGATTCCAGTGCGGATTGCCCGCGCCCCCGAGCCCGCCCGCGCGCGAATACGTGTACGCGGCCGAAAGTTCGACGGCGGGCGTCAGCGCGTAGCGCACGTTGCCTTCGAAGTTCTGGACATGCGTCGAAGAGCCGGTCTGGAACAGCTCCGTCAGATTCGTCTGCGTATAGACGAGGCCCGCCACCGCCGGGCCGATCGCGTAGCTCACGCCCGCGCCCCACGTCTGCTGACGGCCCGCCAGCGCGCCTAGCGGAACGGCCGTCGTCGTGAGCACGCCCTGTAGCGAAGAGCCGGTCGTATCGGTGACGGCGCCGTTGGTGTTCAGCTGCCCCGGCGTCGCGGCGTCGCTGTTCAATTGCAGGAAGCCCGCGCCGAAACTAAGCGGTCCCCACATATACGACATGCCGAAGCTGTACGCACGATTGTTCGAAAATCCGCCGGCCTGGTTCGAGAAACCATATAACGCACCGAGCTTGAATCCCGCGAAATCCGGGCTCTGATACTTCACGGCGTTGTTGATCTGGAACGAATCGTTGAGGTTATCGATATCGAATGGATGTGCGAAATGCGTGCCGCCATACTCCGTGCCCGTCAATGATAGTGGCGCGACGAAATCGACCATGTCGTCGGTCTGACGGCCGAACGTGATAACGCCGTAATCGCGGCTCGACAAGCCGACATACGCCTGCCGGTTGAAGAGGCGGTTATTCACCGACGATTGTCCATTGTTCAGATTGAAGCCGCTTTCCAGATTGAAGATAGCTTTCAATCCCCCGCCGAGATCTTCAGCGCCGCGCAAGCCCCATCGGCTGTATTGGACTGGGCCGCTTTTCAGTTCCCAATTGCTGTGGCCGCCGCCGGTCGGCGTGATCTGATTGTTCGAATACGTGATGCCGGCGTCGATGAGGCCGTAGAGCGTCACGCTGCTTTGCGCGTGGGCCGCGCCCGCGCAAGCGATCATCGTGGCCGCACCGCTCATAAGCAACTTTTTCATTTGCCGAGGCTCCATCGATGTCGGGTAAAGACACGCATGCCTCATCCACTTTATGCGACCGAAACGATAACCGGCAACCTGAAAATATCGCGCGCGAGCACGGGCTCGGGCGTTCGCTTAAAAGTCGTGGCGCACCGAGAATGTCATGCCCTTTTCATGCTCGTGATTCACGCCGAGCTGCGGATTGGCAGAGAAATGCCAATCGTCCGTGTCGTTCGTGATGTCGTCGCGCGGCTGCACCCGAACGGGCGCCGAATTGGGCGATAGCGGCAAGGGATAAGCCCGCGCGAGCTGGCTCAGATCGGGATGAACATTTCTTTCGTACTTCGACAATGCGATGGCGTCGAGCGCGTCCATCGTGCCCTTGAATGCATATCGCGGATGACGAGGCCCGACGCGAGACACGCTTTCCGTCGAGACAATGGCTGGCGCGGGAAAGAACAGCACATTCGCCGCCACGCGCTGATTGGGAATCAGGCGAGCCTGTTCGCTGGCTGATGCGAAGCTGCCGACAACGAAAACCATGATGCCGGCGACCCAATACCTTCGGATAAGACGTGTCATCGAATGCCCGAAAGACGCTACGGTCGAATGAAATTCAGCGCTCTTAAATCATTTTAATTCATTTGGCGGTGCGTTTCCTGACAATGACGCCATCGAATCGTAATCACGAATTGTGCAACGAATCGAAATGTGATTCTCGAATTGCATGACGGGTTTCACAACTCTGCACGCAGCATCTATCTTGAAGAGCGGATCGACTCCGATCACGCATCTTCCGGAGACCACATCATGTTTGCGCGCAAGCTCCGACTCATTGCCTTGTCCACTGCAATACTCGTCTGCGCCATACCGAATGCCTCTTTCGCAACGGAACAGGCACAACAACGCCGCGCGGGACGCGACGTCCGCCAGGACACGCGACAGCACGCACGCCATACGAAACAGGATTGCCGCGCGGCGAATCAGCAATCGAACGCGAGTTGCCGTCACGACAAACGCGACACGAAGCAACAGGGACGACAGGCAGCACGCAATATCAAGTATTGATGTGCGGGACAGGTTGTTTCCTGTCTATCGCATTCCCGCAATCGCCGATGAACGTTCAATGAAAGGAGACCTCGTGATGAGCAAGCACTCCAGAAATGGCGCGTCGCATTCTTCTGCTCTCGAAGGCGATGAACTTCGCCTCGTCGATGCGTGGTGGCGCGCGTGCAATTATCTTTCGGCGGGCATGATCTTTCTCGCCGATAACCCGCTGCTGCGCGAACCGCTGAAGGCCGAACACGTCAAGCACCGGCTGCTCGGGCACTGGGGCGCGAGTCCCGCACTGTCGTTCGTATGGGCGCATCTGAACCGCGTCATCAGGCGCGACGACATCGACGTGATCTTCATGGCCGGCCCCGGTCACGGCGCGCCCGGCGTGCTCGGTCCCGCGTATCTCGAAGGCACGTATTCGGAGGTCTATCCGGACAAGAGCGAAGATGCCGAAGGCATGCAGAAGTTCTTCAAGCAGTTTTCCTTTCCGGGGCATATCGGCTCGCATGTGACGCCCGAAACGCCGGGATCGATCCATGAAGGCGGCGAACTCGGCTATAGCCTTTCGCACGCTTATGGCGCGGCACTGGACAATCCGGAGTTGATCGTCGCGTGCGTCGTCGGCGACGGCGAAGCGGAAACCGGTCCGCTCGCAACGGCGTGGCACTCGAACAAGTTCATCAATCCCGCGCGCGATGGCGCCGTGCTTCCGATCCTCAATCTCAACGGCTATAAGATCGCGAATCCGACGATCCTCGCGCGCATCGGTCATGACGAGCTGGAGGCCTTGTTCGTCGGTTATGGTTATCGGCCTTATTTCGTCGAGGGATCGGATCACAACGAAATGCATAAGAAGATGGCGGAAACGCTCGATGCCGCGACCGCCGACATCCGCGCGATCTGGGACAAGGCGCGCAACGATGGCCATGTGAAACGGCCGCGCTGGCCGATGATCGTTCTGCGCACGCCGAAAGGCTGGACCGGTCCGAAGGAAATCAACGGACATAAGGTCGAAGGTTCATGGCGCGCCCATCAGGTGCCGTTCTCCGACGTGCATAACAATCCCGCGAATCTCGCCGTGCTCGAACGCTGGATGCAAAGCTATAAGCCCGAAGAACTCTTCGATGAAACCGGCCGCCTGCGTGAAGAGATCAGATCGATCGCGCCCGTTGGCACACGGCGCATGAGCGCGAATCCGCATGCGAATGGCGGCACGTTGCGCAAGGAACTCAAGCTGCCCGATTTCCGCGACTATGCCGTCGATGTCGGTCAGGCCGGCAAGCTCCTGCACGAAAATACCCGTCCGCTCGGCGCATTCCTGCGCGACGTCATGCGCTGCAACATGGACCGGTTCCGCGTGTTCGGCCCCGATGAAACGGCCTCGAATCGGCTTCAGGCGATCTATGAAGTCAGCAAGAAAGTCTGGATGGCCGACCTTCTACCCGAAGACGAAGACGGCGGCGAGTTGTCCCGCGACGGCCGCGTGATGGAAATGCTTTCCGAGCACACATTGCTCGGCTGGCTCGAAGGTTATCTGCTTTCAGGGCGGCACGGTTTCTTCCACACGTACGAAGCGTTCGCGCATGTCATCGATTCGATGTTCAATCAACATGCGAAGTGGCTCGACATCTGCAAGAACCATGTGCCCTGGCGCGCATCGGTTTCGTCGGAAACGATTCTGCTTTCATCGACGGTATGGCGGCAGGATCACAACGGCTTCTCGCATCAGGACCCGGGCTTCATCGATCTCGTCACGAACAAGAGCCCTTCGGTCACGCGCGTGTATCTGCCGCCCGATGCCAACACACTGCTCGTCGTGGCCGATCAATGTCTGCGCTCGACCGACTGCATCAACATCATCGTCGCGGACAAGCAGAAGCATCTGCAATTCGCGACCATCGACGAAGCGATCGTTCATTGCGCCAAAGGCATCGGCATATGGCGGCGCGCGAGCACCGATGAAGGCGAGGAGCCCGACGTCGTGCTCGCCTCTTGCGGCGATGTCGCGACGCAAGAAGCGCTAGCCGCCGCGGCGATCCTGCGCGAGCAGTTGCCCGAATTGAAATTGCGCTTCGTGAACGTAGTCGATCTCTTCAAGATGCAGCCCGACACCGAGCATCCGCACGGATCGAGCGCGCGTGAATTCGATAGCCTCTTCACGCTCGACAAGCCTGTGATCTTCAACTTCCACGGTTATCCGTGGCTGATTCACAAGCTCGCTTATCGCTTTCACAATCACGAGAATCTGCACGTTCGCGGCTATAAGGAAAAAGGCAACATCAACACGCCGCTCGAACTGGCGATACTCAATCAGGTCGATCGTTTCAATCTCGTCATCGATGTGCTCGATCGCGTGCCGCGCCTGCAGGCAAGGACCGCGCACTTGAGGGAGGACATGAAGAACGCGATCATCCGTCACCTCGATTACGCGCATACGCACGGCACCGACAAGCCGGAAATCGCCGACTGGGTATGGCCCTTCTGAATCACGGAGATTCCTTGAGCACGCGAAGATCCGGCTGCACGGCGCCATCCGCTGCATGCCGGGTCTGAGCCTGCGAGCGTTCGTCGCTCTCCTTCGATGTCTGGATGTGCATCTGCGGCAACATCATCTCGATGCCCGCTTCATCCATCTTGAGTTTGAGCCTCGCATTGAAGGCGCGCGCGACGCTCCATTGCTGGAGCGGTTTCGTCTTGATCTGCCCTTTCACGACGATGCAGTTCGACTCGAAGCGATCGAGTCCCCACACTTCGACCGGCCCGATTATTTCGTTGCGAAAGCGAAAGTCGGCCATCATGTCGGCGCCCACTTCGTTGATCATGCGCGTGATGTCGTCGAGCTTCGCCGAGAACGGCACGCGCACTTCGAACACGGCATTCGCGAAATCGCGCGACAGGTTCTTCACGATCTTGATCTGCGAAAACGGAATCGTGTGAACCGCGCCTTGTCCGTCGCGCAGGCGCACCGTGCGGATCGTCAGGTCCATCACGGTGCCCGCGTGTCCGCCGTCGATGTCGATCCAGTCGCCGACCGAAATCGTCTCCTCGACGATGATGAACAGCCCCGTGATCAGATCGGTGACGAGCGATTTCGCGCCGAAGCCGACCGCCAGGCCGATCACGCCGGCGCCCGCGAGCAGCGGCGTCAGGTTGATGCCGAGACTCGCGCACGCGACGATGGCCGCGAGGCTCGCGACCGTCACGAAGATGCCATTGCGCACGAGCGGCAACATCGTGCGGGCGCGCACGCCGGGACTCAGCGCCTTGTTGCGCGAACTGTTCTGGCCGAGCGCTTCGAGTATCACGGTATCGAGCACGATCCAGATGAACCACGCGCCGAACACCGTCGCGACGACCGCGATCAGCGCGTGCCTGAAGCCGGGCGTCATCGCGCTGTGCCTGATGAGCCGCGCGATCGGTCCGCTCCATAGCTCGAGCTCGAAGCGCAGATAAGCCAGCCAGATCAACAATACGATCAGCGTGCATCCGAAGCGCAACAGGCGCGTGAGATGCGGCGCGCGGCGCTGCGCGCGCGTGTCGCGCCGGCGCGTCAAATGCAGCAGCAGCGCGGACGCGAACAGCGTAAGCACGAGCAGCGCCGCGCTCAATAACGACGGCCGCAGCACGTCGCCTTCCGCGCCGCGCCCGTCGATGATCGCGACGACCGATGCCACCGCGATCAGCAGTATCGGGATATGCCATAGCGACGCGAGGATATCGAGCGCTTCCGTCGCGAACTGATGATCGCGCCTGCGCGCATACGGCCGATTGCGGATCAGATGCGTCACGGGCCGCCGGTAAGCGAGCGCGAAATAGCCGCACAGCAACGCGGCGGCGAGCCCCGCGAAGGTCGAGATGATGCCCGCGAGATTGGGGCCGAGCTGCCGTGTGACATCGGCGTTGGCGGTGGCATCGCCGAGCGCGCCGGATGCGCCGATCGCAAAGAGCGGCCAGAGCGTGCGCGTCAGCAGTTGCTGCACGGCCACGCGCCGATGCGCCGTGCTGAACACCGAAAACACGATCATGCAGATGGCCGAGAAGATCGAGCCCGCGACAATCGCATAAGCAATGACGAGCCCGAGCGTGCGGCCGAGCGCATCGGGCATCGCGCGCACGAAGAGCAGCACCGCGATGAACGCGACCACCCACGGCCCCGTCTGACGCAGCGCGAACGCGAGCAATTGCGTCGATGTCGGATTCGGCGCGAGCGCGACGTCGCGGCCATAGCGCGCGAAGATGCGCCGCTGCACGCGGATCAGCAAGAACGCGCACAGGCCCCATCCCGCGAGCGTCGCGCCCATGCCGCTGACGATCCTGCCGAACGATTCGCCTTTCGCGCCCGTGACAACGGCCTGCAATTCGCCCGCGGCCGCACTGCCGCGCGCGGTCCAAAAACGCATCGGCGTGAGCCCTTCGCTGAGATTCGTTTCGACGGATGCAATGCCCGATGCGATCGCGCCAAGAAGATCGGCATTGGCGGGCGCGGGCGTGGCGGGCGCGGCGCTCTGCGTCGCATCGCGTAACGCTTTCAATTGCGTGACGAGCGCGCTGCGTTGCGCGTCGTTGTCGAGCGTGCCGATGAGGTTGTTCAGCGAACGCACCATTTCGGCCTGACTCGCGGACGACGGCGCGGACGCCGCGGTCGCATCGGCGGGCGTCTGCGGCGCGATGAACTTCTGCATCGCACCGGTCAGCGGCGCGGCCATCGCCGGAAACACGCACGAACATCCGATCAAGACACCGAGTGCCATCAGGACACGCCTCGCATCGATGCGCCGCGTGAATGTGCTCATGGAGTCGCCCTCCAGGATCATCGCCGTTGCGCGAGATCGCGAACGGCTCTCGCGCAAAGATTAGCGTATCGAATTCAGGCGTGCCATCAGGCTGTCCTATTCGGCGGCGCCGCTCAGCACGACACGCCGGAAGAATTGCGCGAGGACGTCCTCGGCGAATTGCGCCGGCACCGACTGCGGGTCCGACGAATAGAAGAACTGCACGCCGTCGCACAGCGCGATGAGGCCGAGCGCCATCTGTTCGGGCGGCATGGTGAGCGGCGTGCCCACGCGTTCGGAAAAAGCGCGGATGTAATCGGTCGTGGTCTGACGCAGTTCGCGCATCAGCGCATTGAAGCTCGCGCGGAACCTCGCGTCGCGGCTCGCGTGCAGCTTCGCTTCGACCCACAGAAGAAAGCACGCGTTGTTCTGATAGCACTCGCTGTAGTACTGCAGCACGCGCGCTTCCATGTCGGCGCGCGACGCCTCGCCATCTTCGAAAATCGTGGAGAGGCGCTGCATGATCGTGTCGTGATCGCGCTTGAGCACTTCGAGCAGCAACTCGGCCTTGCTAGAAAAGTTCGAATAGAACGCACCGCGCGTGTAGCCCGCGTCGGCGGCTACATCTTCGACGCTCGATGCGCCGAATCCTTTCTTCGTGAAAACCGCTTGCGCAGCGTCGAGCAGACGCTGGCGCGTCTGGTCACGGCTCTGCTCGCGGGTGAGACGGACTGGTTTCATGCGCGCAGTGTAGCACCGCCAGGCTTACGAATCCGTCTTTGCATTCAGATACAAGTGTGTATTAGAATTCACTTCGTATTTGCGTCCGGGTCGTCGAAACCCTTGCCGGACGGGGCTTTCAGGTCGATGCATCAATCCGCCCCATTCAGGCTCGTTTCTCGAAATTGCTGCCGGACAGCCCCGGACAACCCATTTCCCCTGCTTTGCCCACGAGCGGCGCGTCACGTCTTCGCGGCGCGCGGCACCATGCCCTTGCGGGCGCCGAGGTTCCTGTGAAGCTCTTGCACTCACCCGCGTCGGTCGTGGCGCGCGCGGCATTCGTCCCGATCGTCTGTGTTGCGCTCGTCGCCTGCAAGCGGCATGAAGCGCCTGCGCCCGCACCGCGTCCGGTCGTCGCCGTCGCGGCACAAGCCGACGGCCACGCGACCGCGTCGAGCCTGCCCGGTCAGGTGCAATCGCGTTATTCGACGCCGCTCTCGTTTCGCATCAACGGCAAGATTCTCGAACGGCGCGTGCGCCTCGGCGATAGCGTGAAGGCGGGGCAAGTCGTCGCCCGGCTCGATCCCGCCGATGCCGAGAAGAACAGCGCCAGCGCCCGCGCGCAGCTCGATGCGGCCGAGCATCAGCTCGTCTATGCAAAGCAGCAACTCGATCGCGATCGCGCGCAGGCCGCCGAAAATCTCATCGCGCCCGCGCAGCTCGAACAGACGCAGAACGCGTATGCGTCGGCGCTCGCGCAGCGCAATCAGGCGCAGCAGCAAGCGGGGCTCTCCGCCGATCAACTGCGCTACGCGACGCTCGCCGCCGATCACGCGGGCGTCATCACCGCAGAGCAAGCCGACACCGGCCAGAACGTCACGGCAGGCCAGGCCGTTTATACGCTTGCATGGAGCGGCGATATCGACGTGATCTGCGACGTGCCCGAAGCCACGCTCGCCGCGTTCGCCGTCGGACGCGAAGCGAACGTGAAGCTCGCGGCACTGCCCGGCAAGACCTTCAAGGCGCGCGTGCGCGAACTGTCGCCCGCCGCCGACACGCAAAGCCGCACCTGGCGCGCGAAGCTCACGCTCGAAGCGCCGACGCCCGATGTGCGGCTCGGCATGACGGCGGACATCGCGTTCGCGGCAGCCAGCGACGCGAAAGGCGCGTTCACGATTCCATCGACGGCGCTCTTTCACGACAACGGCCATCCCGCCGTGTGGATCGTGAAGCAACCGGGCGATGCGCTCGAACTGCGGCGCGTCGAAGTCGCGCGCTATGGCGAGCGCACGGTGACGCTCGCGGGCGGCATCGCGGCGGGCGAGCGCATCGTGTGGCAAGGCGTGCATACGGTGTCCGCGGGCGAGAAAGTGCGCGTCGTCGCGCCGCTGCATCCCGAGGACTTCGCGTCATGAGCGATACACGCGAAGACAACGACGCCTATCGCCACGAAGAAGGCCGCTTCAATCTCTCCGCGTGGGCGCTGCGGCATCGCGCGCTCGTCGTGTTTCTCATCGCGATGGCGACGATCTTCGGCATCCTCGCGTACACGCGGCTCGCGCAGTCGGAAGACCCGCCTTTCACGTTCCGCGTGATGGTGATCCGCACGTTCTGGCCCGGCGCGACCGCGCGACAGGTGCAGGAGGAAGTGACCGACCGCATCGCGCGCAAGCTGCAGGAAACGCCCTACACGGATTTCATGCGCAGCTATTCGCGTCCCGGCGAATCGCTGATCTTCTTTCAGATGAAAGATTCCGCGCCCGCGAAAGACGTGCCCGAGGAGTGGTATCAGATCCGCAAGAAAGTGGGCGATATCGCCGCGACCTTGCCGCCCGGCACGCAAGGCCCTTTCTTCAACGACGAGTTCGGCGATGTCTACACCAACATCTACGCGCTCGAAGGCGACGGCTTCTCGCCCGCGCAACTGCACGATTACGCCGATTCGCTGCGCACGGTTCTGTTGCGCGTGCCGGGCGTCGCGAAGGTCGATTACTTCAGCGATCAGGAAGAGCGCATCTATGTCGAGATCCCCAATACGACGCTCACGCGTCTGAACATCTCGCCGCAGCAGATCGCGCAGGCCATCGACGGACAGAACGCCGTGTCGAGCGCGGGCGTGCTGACCACGCCGAACGATCGCGTATTCGTGCGTCCGAGCGGCCAGTTCAAGAGCGTGGACGCGCTCGCCGATACGCTCATCAACGTGAACGGGCGTTCGTTCCGGCTCGGCGATATCGCGACGGTCAAGCGCGGCTACATCGATCCGCCCGTCACGCAGATGCGTTCGGCGGGCGTGCCCGTGCTCGGCATCGGCATCACGATGCAGCCGGGCGAAGACGTCGTGCGTCTCGGCAAATCGCTCGATGAAACGATGATCAAGTTGCGTGCGCAACTACCCGCGGGTTTGAAGCTGACGGAGGTGTCGAGCATGCCGCGAGCGGTCTCGCATTCCGTCGACGACTTTCTCGAAGCGGTCGCCGAAGCGGTCATCATCGTGCTGATCGTGAGCCTCGTATCGCTCGGCGTGCGAACGGGCATGGTCGTCGTGATCTCGATTCCCATCGTGCTCGCCGTCACCGCGCTCTTCATGTATTTCTTCGATATCGGCTTGCACAAGGTTTCGCTCGGCACGCTGATTCTCGCATTGGGTCTGCTCGTCGACGACGCGATCATCGCCGTCGAGATGATGGCCGTGAAGCTCGAACAAGGCTGGAACCGCACGCGCGCCGCCGCGTTCGCCTACACGAGCACGGCGTTTCCCATGCTGACCGGCACGCTCGTCACCGTCGCGGGCTTTCTGCCGATCGCGCTCGCGAAGTCGAGTACCGGCGAGTACACGCGTTCGATCTTCGAAGTATCGGCGATCGCGTTGATCGCATCGTGGCTCGCGGCGGTCGTGCTGATTCCGCTGCTCGGCTACAAGCTGCTTCCCGAGCGCAAGAAAGAAGCGCATCTGCCCGACGATCACGAACACGATATCTACGACACGAAGTTCTACGGACGCCTGCGCCGATGGGTCGGCTGGTGCGTGAAGCGGCGCTTCGTCGTGCTCGCAGTCACGGTCGTGCTCTTCGTCATCGCGATGGCCGGCTTCACGCTCGTGCCGCAGCAGTTCTTCCCCAGCTCGGATCGACCCGAACTTCTGATCGACGTGAGATTGCAGGAAGGCGCATCGTTCGAAGCGACCTTGCGCGAAGCGAAGCGTCTCGAAGAAGCGTTGAAGGCCCGCGATGAAATCGATCATGTGGTGAGCTTCGTCGGCACCGGCGCGCCGCGTTTTTATCTGCCGCTCGATCAGCAATTGCCGACGCCCAACTTCGCGCAGTTCGTCGTCACCGCGAAGTCGGTCGAAGCGCGCGAGCAGCTCGCGCGCTGGCTCGATCCGATGTTGCGCGAGCGCTTCCCCGCCGTGCGTACGCGCCTGTCGCGTCTGGAGAATGGTCCGCCTGTCGGCTATCCGGTGCAGTTTCGCGTGAGCGGTGACGATATCGGCACGGTGCGTCATATCGCGGAACAAGTAGCCGCCGACATGCGCGCCGACTCGCGCACGACGAATGTGCAGTTCGACTGGGACGAGCCATCGGAGCGCTCGGTGCGCTTCGAGATCGATCAACAGAAGGCGCGCGATGCGGGCGTCACGTCGCAGGACATATCGAGCTTTCTCGCGATGACGCTGACCGGCACGACCGTCACGCAGTATCGCGAGCGCGACAAGCTCATCAGCGTCGACTTGCGCGCGCCGCGCGCCGAGCGTGTGGATCCTTCGCGGCTCGCGACGATCGCGATGCCGACGCCGCACGGACCGGTGCCGCTGGGGGCGCTCGGCCGCGTCGTCGATACGCTCGAGTACGGCGTGATCTGGGAACGCGACCGCCAGCCGACCATCACCGTGCAATCGGATGTGAAGGGCGACGCGCAAGGCATCGACGTGACGCACGCCATCGACGAGAAGCTCGACGAGATTCGCCGCGCATTGCCCGTGGGTTATCGCGTGGAAGTGGGCGGATCGGTGGAGGAAAGCGGCAAGGGTCAGGCGTCGATCAACGCGCAGATGCCGGTGATGGTGATCGTGGTGCTCACGCTGCTGATGATTCAATTGCAGAGCTTCTCGCGCGTGATGATGGTCGTGCTCACCGCGCCGCTCGGACTCATCGGCGTGGTCGTCACGCTGCTCGCATTCGGCAAGCCGTTCGGCTTCGTCGCGATGCTCGGCGTCATAGCGATGTTCGGCATCATCATGCGCAACTCGGTGATTCTCGTCGATCAGATCGAGCAGGACATTGCGTCGGGGCACAAGCGATTCGATGCGATCATCGGCGCGACGGTGCGGCGCTTCCGCCCTATCACGCTGACCGCAGCCGCCGCCGTGCTCGCGCTGATTCCGCTTCTGCGCAGCAACTTCTTCGGCCCGATGGCCACCGCGCTCATGGGCGGCATCACGAGCGCGACCGTGCTCACGCTTTTCTATCTGCCCGCGCTCTATGCCGCGTGGTTTCGCGTGAAGCTCGACGAACGCGAAGGAGCATCGTCATGAATCGCCGGCTATTGATGACTTGCGCGTGCGTCGCGTTGAATGCGTGCGCGCTCGGCCCCGATGGCAAGCCGCCCGCGATGCCGCAGCCCGCGCATTACGGCGCCGAAACGCAAGTGCAGGCGAGCGTGAGCGCAGAAGGCGCGTCGCAACGTTTCGATGTGGGCGCGAAGCCCGTGCCCGAATGGTGGAAGCGCTATCGGTCGGATACGCTGAATGCACTCGTCGATGAAGGCTTGCGCGCGAGCCCGAATCTCGCGGCAGCCGACAAGAGCCTCGTCGCGGCGCGCGAACAGTTGCGCGCGCAAGTGGGTTCGTCGCTGTTGCCGCAGATCGATGCGGGCGGACAAGCGACGCGGCAACGCGGCTTCGGCATTCCGCAGGGCGGCCCGCCGACCGTGCTCTACAACCTCTTCGTCGGGCAGATTCAGGCGCAATACACGTTCGATCTCTTCGGCGCGGCGCGCTATGCGAATGCATCGCTTGCCGCGCAGGTCGACCAACAGGCCTTTCAACTCGATGCCGCGCGCCGTGCGCTTGCTGCGAACATCGTGACGGGTGCGATCGGCGCGGCCGCGTTGCATGCGCAGATCGACGTGACGACGCGTCTCGTCGCGCTAGCCAACGACGACGCGCACGATGCCGAACGCCGCTACGCGCTCGGCTCCGCATCGCGCGCCGACATGCTCGCCGCACAGCAGAACGCGGCGTCGCTCGCATCGCAATTGCCGGGCTTGCGCGCGCAATGGCTTGCGGCCCGCCACGCGCTCGCCGTCCTGCTCGGACGCACGCCCGATCAGGCGCCCGACGATCTCGATCTCGCGAGCCTCGCCGTGCCGTCCGATGTGCCGGTCGTGCTGCCGTCGGAATTGCTGCAGACGCGCCCCGACATCCAGGCCGCCGATTCGGCGTTGAAGGCGTCGGCGGCGCAAGTCGGCGTCGCGACGGCGCAGTTGTTTCCGAGCTTGTCGATATCGGCATCGATGGGCAAAGGCGGCTTCGACTGGCCGACCGCGCTCTCGGGCGCGGGCGCGTTGTGGAGCGTGGGCGCATCCCTGTCGCAGCCGATCTTTCATGGCGGCGCGCTGCTCGCGCAACGGCGCGCGGCCATCGCCACGTATGAGGCCGCCGTCGCGCAGTACAAGCAGACCGTGCTCGCGGCGTTTCAGAACGTCGCGAACACGCTGGCGTCGCTCGAAACCGACAGCGAAACGCTCGCCTTCGCCGATCGCGCGAGCAACGCGGCACGCGATGCATCGGCGGATGCGGCTGCGCGCGTGCGTCTCGGCGCGATCCCGCCTCGCGCGGCGCGCGGCAGCGAGCAGCAGTATCTCAACGCGCGGCTTGCGACGATCCGCGCGAGCAGCGCGCGTCTGAGCGATACCGCCGCGCTCTTTCAGGCGATGGGTTCGCCGGTTGCGCCGGAAGCATCGGTCGTGCAAACGCGATGTTCGGACGATCAGTCGGAGAGACCTCGCAACGTTTGCTGCGGCGCGGCCGAAGGCGCGGGCGAACGTTGCGCGAGCCAGCGATAGGTGAGCGTCGCGCCCGCTATCGCAATCGCCGACGGAATCAGGAAGTCGTGATCGAAACGCGTGAATTCGAGCATCAGCACGAGCGCGGTCAGCGGCATCTGCATCGCCGCGCCGAGAAACGCACCCGCGCCGATGACCGCGAACGCGCCGAGCGGCGTGCCCGGCCAGATGCCGTTCCACAGACTGCCGAGCACGATGGCGAGCAGCGCGCCGTTGGTGAGGCCCGGCGTGAGCAGGCCGCCTTGCGCGCCCGCGCGCAGCGAGCTCACTTCGATCGTTACCTTCAGCACGAGCAGCACGCCCGCGAGCGCGAAGCTCACGTGATCTTCGAAGGAAAGACCGGCCGGACCTTTGCCGTTTCCCGCGAGCTGCGGGTAATACATGACCAGCGCGCCGACTAGCGCGAAATTCGCGATCGTCAGCACAGGCAACGTCTTGCCGCGTGGCGCGTTTTCGCGTGCGGCGCTCGTGAGCTTCGCGAAAAGACGCGCGGCCGCCCCGAAAACCGGCGCCATGACAACGGCCCACGCGAGCAGTTGCGCGTTCAGCGTGAAGTCCGGCAGATGATACTGATGCCCGTCGCCGAGCCCGATCCACGCGACCATTGCCGCGATCGACGACGTCACGAACGCCGCCGCGATGATCGCGCCATCGAACGTGCAGAGCAGCACTTCCAGCACGAACACGGCGCCGCCGAGCGGCACGTTATAGACGGCGGCAAGCCCCGCGCCTGCGCCGCACGCGACCATGATGCGCGATTGCGCGGGCGTGAGTCCCGCGTAGTGCGCGAGCCAGCCGGACCATAACGCGCCGATTTCACGCGGCGCGACTTCGCGGCCGAGCGGCGAGCCCATCGCGACCGTGAAGATCTGCAGGAGCGCATGCGCGATCGTGCTGCCGGGCGGCATGCGCGGATCGTCGGCCTTGACGGCCTTCGCGATGCTGACGAGCGGTTTGCCGAAGCGATGCACGCACCACCAGCCGACGCCCGCGACGACACCGCAAAGCGTCAGCACGATGAAGCGCCGCGCGGGCGACGCAGCCGATATGCCTTCGAGAAAGCTTTCGCCGCTGGTGAACGCATCGAGGCTGTAGCCGAACGCGACGTGCTGGATCAGATGCAGCAAGAGCGCCAGCGACATGCCGCCGAGACCCGCGCCCAGACCGACGAGCACGGTAACGACGATGAGCTTCGCGCTTGCGTTCGACGAGGGCATCGCAGTCACCGTTGGGGGAAAACGTACAGCTTAATCCCAAGTCCCCCCGTTGCTCTTCGCGCTGCGCACGCAGTTTCGAATACGAACGATGCTAGTTCTTGTCCGCCACGACCTGATCGAACGTGCCGCCATCGGCGAAATGCGTCTGCTGCGCCTTCTGCCAGCTTCCGAACATCTGCTCGACGGTGAAGGTTTTCAGCGGCTTGAACTCGCTCGCGTGTTTTGCAAGCACGTCGGCGTTGCGCGGACGCAGATGATGCTGCGCGATGATTTCCTGCGCGGCAGGCGTGAACAGAAAGTCGAGATACGCCTGCGCTTCCTTGCGCGTGCCGCGCTTGTCCACGACCTTGTCGACGATCGACACAGGCGGTTCCGCGAGCAGACTCACCGACGGATACACCGCCTCGAAGTCCTTCGCGCCCGGTCCCGCGCTCATCAGGCCGACTTCGTTTTCGAAGGTGACGAGCACATCGCCGATGCCGCGCTGCGTGAAGGTCGTCGTCGCGCCGCGCCCGCCCGTATCGAGCACGGGCACGTTCTTGAAGACGGCTTTCTCGAAGTCTTGCGCCTGCGCGTCGCTTGCGCCTTGCTGCTTCTTGAAGCCCCATGCCGCGAGATACGCATAGCGTCCGTTGCCCGATGTCTTCGGATTCGCAATCACCACTTGCACGCCGGGCCGCGCGAGATCGCTCCAGTCCTTGATGTTCTTCGGATTGCCCTTGTGGACGAGGAAAACCATCGTCGTCGTGTAGGGCGCGCTCGCGTCCGGCAGACGGCTGCGCCAGTTCGCGGGCACGAGCTGACCGCGCTCCGCGAGCAAGTCGATGTCGTTGGGTTGATTCATCGTGACGACATCGGCCTGCAAACCTTGCGTCACCGACAACGCCTGCGCGCTCGATGCGCCATGCGACTGCCGCACCGATACCGTCGCGCCCGACTTCTTTTTGTAGTCCGCGACGAAGGCCGCGTCGATATCCTTGTACAGCTCGCGCGTCACGTCATACGAGACGTTGAGCAGCGTCGTGTCCGCATGCGCGATGCTCGCCGCGATGCCGAGTGCAACCGTAACGATCAGCTTCTTGTGAACTGCCATTTTCTCTCCAGAGACAAGGGGTTTGTCTACCGCACAACAGACAAAGGCCGCCCGAGGGCGGCCATGCATACATTGAACGAATTCAGACAGCGGAGTCAACCATACGCGCGCTGTTCCTCCTCTTCGTATTCGGGCGACGCGCGGCGGGCGAGCGTTTCGACGAAATGCTTCGCGAGCGGCCACGGCCCAAATCCCGCCGATGTATTGATATGCCCCGCATCGCCGAGATTGACGAACGCGCTGTTCCAGCGCTGCGCGAGCGTGCGCGCGTCGTCGAGCGGCATCCACGGATCGGTCTCGCTGCCGACGACGAGCGACAGCGTATCGAGCCTGCGCGCATTGAACGCGCCCGCGAAACGGAACTTCGCCGGGCTCGCGGGCGCGACGAACAGCACGCCCTTCACGTTCGGCAAGTATGCGTGACTCAGCGCATGTCCCGTGGCAAGACAGCCGAAGCTATGCGCCGCGATGACGACAGGACCGTCGATGCCCGCGAGGACGTCGAGGACGGCATCGCTCCAGATCGCGAGATTCGGCGTGCTCCAGTCGCGTTGGTCGACGCGCCGCGTGCCGGGCATCTCGCGTTCGAGCCAACTCTGCCAGTGCGCGTCCTCGCTGCCGTGCAAGCCGGGCACCGTGACGAGCGTGACCGCGTTTCCTGCGTTTCGTGCATCGGGCGCGTTACGATGATTCATCTTCGATCCTCGCTGGACTCGAACTGGACAGGTTCCATTCTCGTGCAGCGCGCAGCGGGCGCTAACCAATATTTCGTCATTTGTTTATGGCGATGCCGCCGGGGCGCGCCGCTATAATCGCAGCTCGAAGCGCCCGCCTTCCTTCCCCTTCCCGCTCTCATGCCGACCCGTCGCCCTTCCGTTTCGCTCGATTCGCACGTACCGCTCTACACGCAGATCAAGGACGTGCTGCGCTCCGGCATTCTCGATGGCCGCTATCCGCCGATGAGCCGCATGCCCTCGGAAAGCGAGCTGATGACGATGTTCGACGTGAGCCGCATCACGATCCGCCAGGCGCTCGGCGACCTGCAAAAGGAAGGGTTGATCTTCAAGGTCCACGGCAAGGGCTCGTTCGTATCGCAACCGAAGGCGTTTCAGAACGTGACGTCGCTGCAGGGTTTCGCCGAGGCGATGTCGGAGAGCGGACACGAGATCATCAATCGCGTCGTGCAGATGCGCGTCGTGGCCGCGCCGCCCGAAGTCGCCGCGCAACTCGCTCTTGCCGAAGGCAGCAGCGTCGCCGAGATTCATCGCGTGCGCCTGCTCAATCGCGCGCCCGTTTCGTACGAAGTGACGTTCCTGCCCGAAGCCATCGGCAAACGCCTGAAGCGCGCGGAGCTCGCCACGCGCGATATCTTCCTGATGCTCGAAAACGACTGCGCCGTGCCGCTCGGTCACGCCGATCTGGCGATCGACGCCATCGCCGCCGCGCCCGACATCGCGGATGCGCTCGACGTGAAAAAAGGCGCACCGCTTCTGCGCATCGAGCGCCTCACGCACGATGCCGGCGGCAAGCCCATCGACTTCGAATACCTCTATTTCCGAGGCGATACGTTCCAGTATCGGCTGCGCATCGATCGCGAACGGACCTCGCCCGCCGCATCGCGCGTTATTCGAAGCAGGCACAAGCAAAGCAAAAACAATTGATTCCCTCGCGGTTCGCGCACTTCTAGAATCTGGTCCTGACTTGTCATAACAAGCGGCGAAACCAGATCATGCAGACCCACGAACTCGAATACGACATCGTCGTCGTTGGCGGCGGCACGGCTGGGCCGATGGCCGCCGTCAAGGCGAAACAGCGCGACCCGAATCTGCGCGTGCTGCTCATCGACAAGGCGCACGTGAAGCGCAGCGGCGCGATCTCGATGGGCATGGACGGCCTGAACAACGCGATCATTCCCGGCCACGCGACGCCCGAGCAGTACACGAAGGAAATCACCGTGGCCAACGACGGCATCGTCAATCAGGCCACGATTTATGCGTATGCGCGCCACAGCTTCACGACCATCGAGGAGCTCGATCGCTGGGGCGTGAAGTTCGAGAAGGACCATACCGGCGACTATGCCGTGCGCAAGGTGCATCACATGGGCGCGTATGTCTTGCCGATGCCCGAAGGTCACGACGTAAAGAAGGTGCTGTACCGGCAATTGAAGCGTGCGCGCGTGGAGATCACGAATCGCGTCGTCGCCACGCGTCTTTTGAATGGCCCGAATGGCGAGATCGCGGGCGTCATGGGCTTCGATTGCCGCACCGCCGACTTCTACGTGATCCGCGCGAAAGCGGTCATTCTCTGCTGCGGCGCGGCCGGCAGATTGGGCCTGCCCGCATCGGGCTATCTGATGGGCACGTACGAGAATCCGACGAACGCCGGCGACGGTTACGCGATGGCGTACCACGCAGGCGCGGAACTCGCCAATCTCGAATGCTTCCAGATCAATCCGCTCATCAAGGATTACAACGGCCCGGCATGCGCGTATGTGACGGGACCGCTCGGCGGTTATACGGCGAATGGCAAGGGCGAGCGCTTCATCGAATGCGATTACTGGAGCGGGCAAATGATGTGGGAGTTCTATCAGGAACTCCAGAGCGGCAACGGGCCGGTGTTTCTCAAGCTCGATCATCTCGCGGAAGAAACGATTCAAACGATCGAAACGATCCTGCACACCAACGAGCGGCCGAGCCGTGGGCGCTTTCATGCGCGGCGCGGTAACGACTATCGCTCGCGCATGATCGAGATGCACATCTCGGAGATCGGCTTGTGCAGCGGACACAGCGCATCGGGCGTATGGGTCGACGAGCACGCGCGCACTTCGGTGCAAGGGCTTTACGCGGCGGGCGACATGGCCGCCGTGCCGCACAACTACATGCTCGGCGCGTTCACTTACGGATGGTTCGCCGGTGAAGATGCCGCCGCGCATGTCGCCGGCCGCGCGCTGCCCGCGCTCGACGCATCGCAGATCGAACATGAGCGTGCCCGCATCTTTGCGCCGCTGTCGCGCGAACATGGCCTGCCGCCCGCGCAAGTCGAATACAAGCTGCGCCGCTTCGTGAACGACTATCTACAGCCGCCGAAAGTCACGCGTCGCATGGAGATCGGCCTGCAACGCTTCGCGGAGATTCGCGAGGACGTCGAGCGTCTCGGCGCCGCCGATCCGCACGAGCTGATGCGCGCCGCTGAAGTCGCCGCGATCCTCGATTGCGCGGAAATGGCCGCGCGCGCGTCGCTGTATCGCACGGAGAGCCGCTGGGGCCTTTATCACCATCGCGTCGATTTTCCTGAGCGCAACGATGACGAATGGTTCTGCCACGCGCATCTGAAGAAGGATGCATCGGGACGCATGACGTCCTTCAAGAAACCCGTGGAACCGTACGTGGTTCCCGTCGACGAGTCCGAGCGCGGCGCGTATTCGCGTCTGCGCGTGGCTCGCACGTCGCAGCCTGTCGCTGCATAGGAGAGAGAACATGGCACTCGTGCCCCGCGAAGCGCGCCAGCGCTCGAGTCTTCCCGTGATGATCGACGAAGACAAGTGCATCGCCGACAAGGGTTGCACGGTCTGCATCGATGTCTGTCCGATGGACCTGCTCGCAATCGATCCCGACACCGGCAAAGCCTTCATGAAGTTCGACGAATGCTGGTACTGCATGCCCTGCGAACGCGATTGCCCGACCAATGCCGTGCATGTCGACATTCCCTATCTTCTTCGATGATGACGAGGACTCGCTTCATGAAACGAACGCTATCCATCGCGCTTGCAGTCGCCTTGTTCGCGGGCGCTGCGCATGCGGAAACGATCCGCGTCGCTATCGGCACGCAGGACACGACGATCAATACCGCAGCCGGCGGCGCATTGATCCGCGAACTGCATCTGCTCGAAAAGTACTTGCCGCACGATGGCAAATACAAGGACGCGCAATACGACGTTCAATGGAAGAACTTCACGAGCGGCGCGCCGATCACGAACGAGATGGTCGCGGGCAAGCTCGATTTCGGCTCGATGGCGGATTTCCCCGGCGTGCTGAACGGCGTCGCGAATCAGAAGGCCGGCAAGAGCAGCATCTTCATCAGCGTGTTGTCGGGCAGCGTGCGCGGCAGCGGCAACGGCATCGTCGTGCCGACGGATTCGCCCGCGCAGTCCATCGCCGATCTGAAGGGCAAGACGATCACCGTTCCGTTCGCATCGACCGCGCACGGCATGTTGCTGCGCGCGGTCGCGGCGCAAGGATGGGACCCGGAGCGCGATGTGAATATCGTCACGCAGGCGCCCGAAGTCGCCGGACCCGCATTGCAGACGCGCAAGATCGACGCGCACGCGGACTTCGTGCCCTTCGCGGAGCTGTTTCCGTATCGCGGTTTCGCGCGCAAGATCTACGACGGCTCGCAGGCGGGATCGCCTACGCTGCACGGCACGCTCGTCGAAAAGGACTATGCGCAGAAGTATCCGGAGATTGTCGTCGCGTACTTGCGTGCCGCGATCGAAGCGAATCGTCTGCTCACGGCGGAACCCGAGAAGTACAGCGAGCTGATTGCGAAGGTGACGGGCATCGAGCCTGAAGTCGACTATCTCTTTCACGGTCCGCTCGGCTTGCAGACGCGCGATCTCACGTGGAAGCCCGAGTATCGCAAGGCCGTGCAGACATCGTTCGATACGCTCAAGCTGCTCAAGCGTGCCGACGGCGATCTGAACGCCAATAGCTTCATCGACGATAGTTACTTGCGCGCCGCATTCAAGGCCGAGCATCTCGACTACGAAGCGGCACTGAAGAACTATGCGCCGACGCCGCTCGTCGCGAACGATGCGCTGACGGGCAAGCCCATCGCAAAGACGGATCGCGTCGCGCAGATCTGGGTGCGCGGCGAGCCGAAGGTGCGCAGCTATGCGTCGCCGGAAGAAGCGGTGCGCGAGCTCGGCACGCTCGAACGCGATGGCAAACAGGTGCGCGCGTTCTATGCGCAGGATCGTGAGAGCGGCATCAAGCTGCTCGGCAATCAGGCATGGTTCGCGAAGACAGGCGACGGCCAGTTGAACGCGTTCCTGCTGAAGGATCGCGCCGAGGCCTGGGCGAACGCGCACGGCGGACAAGTGCTCGACTTCGCCGCCGCGCGCCAGCCGACCGCGCTCGCCAACCGATGAGGCCATGATGGCGACGCTCGCATACTTCGCTCCTTCGTTGCTGCGTTCACGCGGCGCGCGCGCCGGCGTGCAGTGGGCGTCGCTCGCGCTGTGCATCGCGTTATGGCATCTGGCGACGACGCATCGCTGGAACCTCGGCATCGTCACGTTCGAGAATGTCCCGACGCCCGCCGATACGCTCGCGGCCATCATCGATCTCGCGCATTCGCCCAAGCTCGTGGCCCATCTCACGAGCAGCGTGGGACGCATCGCGGCGGGTTATGTCGCGGCGGCGGCGAGCGGCGTGGTGCTCGGAATCGCCATCGGCCGCTCGCAATGGTCGCGCCTCGCGTTGCTCACGCCGCTCGAAGTATTGCGGCCGATTCCCGCCGTCGCGTGGATTCCGCTCGCGATCCTGATGTTTCCTTCCTCCGAAATGTCGATGATCTTCATCACCTTCACCGGCGCATTCTTTCCGATCCTGCTCGGCACGATACACGGCGTCGAAGGCGTGGAGCCACGGCTCGTGTCGTCGGCGCGCAGTCTCGGCGCGGGCAATCGCGTGATCCTGCGCGAAGTGATCCTGCCGGGCGCGGCGCCCGCGATCGTCACCGGCCTTGCCATCGGCATGGGCACGTCGTGGTTCTGCCTCGTCACCGCCGAGATGATCTCGGGGCAATACGGCATCGGCTATTACACATGGCAGTCGTACACGGTGCAGCGTTATCCCGATGTCGTCGTCGGCATGTTGCTGATCGGCCTGCTCGGCATGGGCAGCAGCGCGCTCGTGCGCGTCGCGGGCACGCGGCTCACGCCGTGGCTCGCCGCAGGGAGGATTCGATGAGCGCGGGCCGCATCCAACTCGAAGCGCTCGGCATTGCGTTGGGCGACGGCGCGAGCGCATTCACCGCCGTGCGCGATGTGAACGCGGTCATCGAGCCGGGCGAATTCGTCTGCATACTCGGGCCGTCGGGCTGCGGCAAGTCGACCTTGCTTGCCGCGCTCGCGGGACATGTCGCGCCGAACGCGGGCCGCGCGACGCTCGATGGCAAGCTCATCGAAGGACCGCATCCCGAGCGCGGCATGGTGTTTCAGCAGCACACGCTGCTGCCGTGGCGCAAGACGCTCGATAACGTTGCGTTCGGACTGAAGATGCGCGGCGTGAAGAAACGCGAGCGGCATCTGCGCGCGCGGGCGTTGCTCGATCGCGTCGGGCTGGGCGCGTTCGCGGAGCGCTATCCCGCGCAGCTTTCGGGCGGCATGCAGCAACGCGCGGAGATCGCGCGCGCGATGCTCAACGAGCCGCGCGTGCTGCTGATGGACGAACCCTTCGGCGCGCTCGATGCACAGACGCGCGCATCGATGCAGGCGCTTCTGCTCGATGTATGGAGCGAGCGCCGTCCGACGGTCGTGTTCGTCACGCACGACATCGACGAAGCGCTCTTTCTCGCTGATCGCGTTCTCGTGATGAGCCATAGCCCGGGCACGGTGCTCGAAGAACTGCGCGTGCCGTTTGCGCGTCCGCGTGAACGCGAGCTCGTCACGGAAGCCGGATTCGTCGCGTTGAAGCGTCGTTGTCTCGCGTTGCTTCGTTATCCGCTTGCGAGTCCGATGGCCGCATCGAACGACGCGCCCGCGCGCATCGACATATCACACTCCGTTCTCTCATGACGCACACCAATCCACTTTTCGATACCGTCACCGACGCCGCCCTCGCCGCGCGCTTCAACGATGCCGATGCCGCCGTGCGCCGTCTCGCCGTGCTCGAAGCCGCCGACCTCGAAGACGAAGCCTGGCTGCCCCTGCTCGCCGATGCCTTGCGCCACGACACGGATGCCGACGTGCGTCGCACCGCGGCGCAACGTCTCGGCGCGTGGGAAACGGACGAAGCAGTCGATGCGCTATGCGCCGCGCTCGACGACGCCGATACCGATACGCGCGAAGCCGCCGCCGACAGTCTCGCTGCGTTGAAAGATCCCGTCGCGGGCGAACGCCTGCTGCCGCATCTCGCCGATGCCGATACCGATGCCGACGCGTTCAAGCGCGCGGCCCTTTTGCGCGCGTTGCGCGAATTGCGCTTGCCGAGCGCGGCCGGACCTGCGCTTGCGGCGCTAGCGAATGCGTCGCCGTTCGTGAGGCGCGAGGCCATCGGCGTGCTGGGCTGGCTGCGTCATGTGGATGCGCTGCCGCAGTTGAAGCACATCGCGCGCACCGATGCTTCGACGGAGGTGCGTCACGCTGCCGTCGGCGCATTGGGCTTCGCCACCGACGACGGCGTGATCGAAACGTTGATCCACGCGCTCTCCGATCGAGCGTGGCGCGTGCGTGAGGAAGCCGCCGCGACGCTCGGCAAGCTGCGTCTCGTCGCCGCGCGCAATGCATTGGAAAACGCCCTCTCCGACGACTATTGGCAAGTCACGTTGCAGGCGACACGCGCGCTCGGACGTTTGCGCGATGTCGCAAGCACGCATGCCGTGTCGGAACTGCTGACGTTTCCGATCAGCAACGTGCGCAAGGAGGCCGCGCTTTCACTGGGCGAACTCGGCGATACGCATGCGCTCGCCGTGCTCGAAGCCGCACTCGACGACGGCGATCCGGAAGTGCGCAAGGCCGCGCGCATCGCGATTGCGCAAATCAGCGAGCGGCACGCTTCACGTAGCGCGCGATGAAGGTGCGCGTCTCGTCATCGGGAAAGCGCACGGCGACGCGCTCGCCGCTGATCATTTCGACAATGCCTTCGCCATAACGACGCACTTTCACGCGCTCGCCCGGCGCGAACGCCTTCGTCTTGCGATCGGCTTGCTCTTCTTCTTTGGCGCGCATCTGTTCGCGCACTTCGCGCGGGCTCTCGATCACCTCCGGCGGATGCACGCAGTTATCGCACACGCCGCAGTGGCCGCCGTCGAGTTCGTCGTCGGGCGCGCGGTAATGCACATCGCTCGCGCGCAGCGGCGCGGACGTGCGCGCGTCGTTCATGTCGTCGGCGAAGTAGTCGAGCAGCATGCGCCAGCGGCACTGCGCGCTCTGCGCATACGCGATCATGCGCTCGAGCACCGCGCGATCGCGTTCGCTGCGCGCCGCGTATTCCTGCGACGCCCCTTCGAGCTTCGCGATGGCCGCATCGTCGTCGACGAGCTTCATGCCGCCGCGCCGCGTGCGACGCGTCACGCCGAGATCGTTGAGCAGCGCCGCCGCCACGCGCAGCTTGTTCGCGCCGATGTTCGGCAACGCTTCGCGCAGACGCGCAAGCGGCTTGTCGAGCGTGCGGGCGGCATCGTCGCTCGCGAGTTCGCGCACTTTCTCCGCGACGCGCGCAATCATCTCCGCGCTCGGATATCGGCCGCTCATGAAGAACTGCTGCACCTGCTTGTCCTTCATTTCGAACAACAGCGTGCAACGCGCGGTCTCGCCGTCGCGGCCGGCGCGCCCCGCTTCCTGATAGTACGCATCGAGACTGCCGGGCATCTGCGCGTGAATGACGAAGCGGATGTCGGGCTTGTCGATGCCCATGCCGAACGCATTGGTCGCGACCATCACGCGCGCGCGGTTCTCCATGAACGCGTCCTGCGATGACGAGCGCGCGCCCGACGACAGCTTGCCGTGATAGCGCTCGGCCTCGACACCCGCATCGACGAGCGCGGCATGCAGCGCCTCGCATTCCGCGACCGTCGCGCAATAGACGATGCCGCTCCCCGCTTCGCCCGTCGCGATCTCGATCGCGCGCCGGCGCCGGTCATCCGGGTTCGTGAGTTGTTCGACGCTGAAATGCAGGTTGTCGCGAAAGACGCCCGTATGGATGACGTTCGCGCGCTTCATCTCCAGTTCGCGCACGATATCGACGATGACGGCGGGCGTCGCCGTCGCGGTGAGCGCGAGCACGGGCGGACGGCCGAGCGTCTTGATCGCGTGGATCAGTTCGACATATGCCGGCCGGAAATCGTGGCCCCATTGCGATATGCAATGCGCCTCGTCGATGACGGCAAGCGCGATCGGCGGCATGTCCTTCGCGGTGAGTTCGGCGGTGAATTCGGCATCGACGAGACGCTCGGGCGTGACGAAGAGCATGCGGATTTCGTGTCGCGCGATGGCCTGCATCGCGTCGCGCTGTTCACTCGCGGAGAGCGTGCTGTTGAGCATGGCGGTCGCAATGCCCGCTTCGACCAGCTTCGTGAGCTGATCGCGCATCAGCGAAATCAGCGGCGATACGATGACCGTCATGCCATCGAATTGCAGCGCGGGCAATTGATAGCACAGCGACTTGCCCGCGCCGGTGGGCATGACGGCGAGCGTGTCGTTGCCGTCGAGCACGCTGCGAATCACGTCTTCTTGTCCGGGACGCAAGTTCGGAAAGCCGAAGACTTTGCGCAGCGCGGTTTCGAGTTCGCGATCGAGCGGCTTGCGCGATTGCGTGTGGATGTCGGCTCTGTCGTTCATTCGAAGGTAACGCGGATCGTGGATGCGCAATGACATCCGCAATTGGCGTTCCTTGCGAGACAGGCTTGCTTGGCGGAAGGCAGCCGGAGTCGAACCGACCTGGGAATGTCTGACATCCCCAACCGGGTTTGAAGCCCGGCCGCACCACCGGATACGGATGCCTTCCTTTGAAAACCACGGCGCTGCACGTCCGATCGAATTTCGACCGGGCGTCCGATTATAACGGCGCGTTCTCAGCCGTTGCCATCGCGCGAGCGCGGCTGTCGCCGCCGCATCAGCCGATAAACGCAATAGACGAGCGCCGCCGCGACGAGCACATCCACCACCGTCGCGCCATGCGATTCCAGTTCGAGCACGGCGACATGCAGTTGCCGCTCGAAAAGCGCGCCGCCCAATACCCAGAACGACGCCCACGCGGCAATTCCAGCCGTATCCCAGAAGAAGAACGCGAGCGCGGCGATGTGCGTCGTGCCCATCAGCGGCGGCGTGACGAGACCGAGACCCGGCACGAACTTCGATACCGCGACGATCGGCGCGCCATGACGCTCGAACAGTTCGCCGGTCGTACGCATCCCGCTGTCGACCGCATACGATCTGCGCGAGAGCGCCGCGACGAGCCGACGTCCGTAGATGCGCCCCGCCGAGAACCACACGCTGTCGCCGAGCAACGCGCCGCACAGCGCCGCGAACAGCACATGCGCGAACGAGAGGCGTCCGCTCGCCACGGCCGAGCCCGCGAACACGAGCAAAGGCGCGGACGGCAGCGGCACGCCGAGGCGCGTCAGCAGAACGTTCGCGAAGACGGCAGCGCCGCCCCATTGCACGATCGCCGACGGAGGAATCTGGATCAACCGGCACCTCTCGATCGCAACATCATTCGGACCTCGACTCGACGAGCATCACCGGCACGTTGCCGCACCCCGCGCTGCTCGCAATTTCGATACCGCGCCAGGGCGTGCCCTCGCCATGATCGAAGGCCATCGGATCGACGCGCCGGTCCGGGCGCAGCACGTTGAACGGCCACGACGGACGGCGCAGGCGCTCGTGCACGACCGAGCCGAGCCAGATCGGCGCAGGCGGCGCGCCTGCGTCCTGGCGCACTTCGTAATGCGTGGGCCAGAAGCGCAGCACGTCGCGCTCGTCGGCGCCGCGCACGGAACGCGCGAACACGAGCTTCGACGGCTCGCCGTTGTTCAGGCGCGGCAACGCGGGCAACGCGATGGCGGGCGCATTCGGCAACACCACCGACATCACGCTCTTCAGGCTCACGTGCGACACCTCCGTCCAGCCGCGCGATGCCAGTTGCGCGCGAATCTGCTCGGGCGTCGCCGCCCATTGCACGGTGATCGGCTCGCGACGATCGCCCTCCATGCTCGCTCGATAACAGGAAAACGTGCGCCATACCGAATCGGTCCACTGAATCGGCGTAATGACGACGGTCGATGGCACGACGCTGTGCGCCTCCGTTTCATCGCTCGTTTGCAGCGCAACGCTCGCGCAGATCACGGCAAGCACGGCGACCGGCATCAGCGGCCGCGGCGGCGGCTTGCCGGGATTGCGCCATACCGCCGTGAGCGCGATCAGGAAGACCCAGACGGCGGCGAGCGCCGCGCTGCCGAGCGCATCGGAGATGGTGAAGCGGCCAAAGTACAGCCCCGCCAGACCGACCGCCGTCACGATGGCCGAGGTCGCCGTCGCGATGAACACGCCCGTCAGGATGCCCACGCGCCGCAGCAGCAGGAACGCGAGAAAGCCGTAGATCACGACCGTCGCCGCGACGTCGCTGTTCGGAAAGCGATGCTCCGACGGCGCGAACGAAACGAGCGCCGGCTCGTGCGCGGTGAAGCGGATCGCCGCGACGAGCAATTGCGAAAACGCCACGGCCACGACCCAGTACGTGACCGTGCGCCAACGCCGTTCGAAGCTCATCCACACGATGACCGTCGCGCCGAGCGCGAGCAGCGTCTGCGTGCTGCCGAGCGTCGCGGCGACATCGAGGATCGAATCGGTCCAGGTCGACTGGAACGATTGCAGCAGCCGGTAAATCGACACATCGACCTGAACGATCGACGCGCCGCGCGCCACGTTCGCGAGCACCGAGAAAAAGAGGATCGCGGACGCGAGCAGCAGCACCGAGATCATGACGATGAGGCCCGTCGCCGGATTGCCCGGATCGAGCGCGCGCGAGACGAGCCGCGCGGGCAGGCCGTTGCCCTTCCGCGCCCAGGAGAGCAGCGCGTCGCGCGACGCGATGGTCCAGCGCATCGCGTGCGAAACGATCACGCGCGCGAGATTGAACACGATCCACGCTAGCGCCGCGACGAGAATCAGAATCACGACGAGCCGGATCGACACCGCGCCCGCCAGTTCGATCGACGCGCCGAACACGACGCCCGGCAGGATATGCGTCGGCGCCCAGATGAGCGCGCTCAGTATGTTGACGACGAGAAAGCGCGCCGGCGTCATGCCGGTCAGGCCCGCGACGACCGGCACGACCGCGCGCATCGGCGCGACGAAGCGCGCGAGCACGACGCTCTTCGCGCCGTGCTTGTCGAAATACTTCTTGCCGGCGACGAGCGCGCCCGGATGCGAGCGGAACGGCCACATCTGCGCGATGCGGTCCGCGTAGTGCTGGCCGAACCAGAAACTCGCGGCGTCTCCGGCAATGGCGCCCGCGATCGCGCAGACGAATACCCAGCCGAGATTCAGCGCGCCCGCGCCGACGAGCGCGCCCGCGATGAACATGGCCGTGCTGCCCGGCACGAACGTACCGATGAACGCGACCGATTCGAGAAACGACGCGAGCAGCACGACCGCGAGCGCCCACTCGGGGTGGCTCGACATGACATGCAGCAGCCTGAAGTAGAGATGCTCCATCGTGATGGAAGGACGAGCGCGCAATCGTCAGACGGACTCGTGCCAGCGGCTATCGGCGCGCAAGAGGTGCAGGTCGCGGTGGAATCGAGTGTACCCAACCCGGTCGAAGAACTCCAAAATCTGTATCGCGCGCTTGCGGCCGAGCGCGCTCGCATCGCGGAAAGCGGCCGCACCGACCGCGCCGCCCTGCGTTTGCGCCGATTGCGCGACGAGTTGCGCCAGCGCGCCGATCGACGCGCGGCAATAAAACAGATCGCGCACCACCTGATACACGTCGCCGCGGCGCGCGAGCTTCCTGAGCAGCCTGCGCATCTCGTCCTCGCCGACGCCCTGCGCCTTCGCCAGATCGCGCACCCAGGGCGGATCGAAACGCCCTTCTTCGAGCGATGCGAGCACCGCGCGAGCGAGCGCTTCCTCGTTGTCGTCGAGCGTCACCGCATGCGACGGCAGATGCAGCCACGGCCCGCTCTTCGCGATCGCGCAGCTCGTCACCGCATCGTCGACGAGCGCGCGCCACAGCGCGTCCGGCGCGAGCGGCGCGGCCATGCGGCGCAGACGGGCGGCGTCGGGGCCTTGCTCGTCGGGAAAGCGTTCGTGGAAAGCGGCGAGCGCATCGAGCAGGCGCGCCTTGAGCGTATCCCAGTGACGCGCCGCGATGTAGAGCATGTCATCGTGCGTGGGCACGGCGCGCACGCCTTCGGGCGACAGGCCGCGCCCGTACAAATGCTCGACAAGCGAGCGCGGCAAGCCATACGGCGCTTCGTCGAAAAGCGCATCGGCGCGACCGGTATCCAGCATCGCGACGAGCGCATCGAGCCACGCGCGGCGCGCCGGCGTGCGGCGCTTGCGCGCGGGCGCGAACGGATCGAGCACGCGCCCGCCGCCGACCGTCCGGTTCGCCTGCGCGCTGCGCACGATGAAGCGATCGCCGGGCAGCGCGCAAACGGGTTGATCGAAGACGAGCTGCACGCGCGCCGTGTTTCCCCCAGCGAGCGTATCCGCTTCGAGCAGCGCCACATGCGCGACGCGATGCGTCGTGCCGAGATGCACATGCAGGGGCGCCCAATGTGTGAGCGTGAGTTGCGCATCGCCGAGCAAGCTCAGTTCGACATCGAGCCGTTCGGATGCCCGCGCGAGCCGCGCATCCACGATCCAGTCGCCGCGTGCGAGCGCATCCTTGTCGATGCCCGCGAGATTGAGCGCGCAGCGCTCGCCCGCACGGCCCGTCTCTGCGGCGCGATTCTGCGCGTGAATGCTGCGCGCGCGCACGGGCTCGCCGCCGGATTCGCGCGGCGCGAGCGCCAGCATGTCGCCGACGTTCACGCGGCCCGCGAACACCGTGCCCGTCGCGATCGTGCCCTGCCCCGTCAGCGTGAACACGCGATCGACCGCGAGCCGGAAGAAGCCATCGTCGCGGCGCGTGCGCCAGTGCGCGGCGGCATCGTGAAGATACGCTCGCAACGAAGCGACGCCCGCGTCATCGTCTTGAGTCGCATCGGTGTCGAACAAGGGCGCACCGTGCAACGGGCCGCGCGCGAGCAACGCCGCGATTTCGGCGTGCACGTCGCGCACGCGCGATGCCTCCACGCGATCGCACTTCGTCACCGCGACCGCGCCGCGCGTCACGCCGAGCAGTTCGAGGATCGCGAGATGTTCGCGCGTTTGCGGCATCACGCCGTCGTCGGCGGCGATCACGAGCAAGGCGAAGTCGATGCCGCACGCGCCCGCCGCCATCGTGTGCACGAGTTTCTCGTGTCCGGGCACGTCGATGAAGCCGAGCACGCCGCCGTCGTCCAAAGGCACGTACGCGTAGCCGAGTTCGATCGAGATGCCGCGCGCCTTCTCTTCCTTCAGCCGGTCGGTGTCCACGCCCGAGAGCGCGCGCACGAGCGTCGTCTTGCCATGATCGATATGCCCCGCCGTGCCGACGATCATTCGCGTGCGTCCTCGCCTGCATCCAACTGCGCGATGAACGCGGCTTCATCGGTTTCTTCGAGACAGCGCAGATCGAGACGCAGCGCGCCATCCGCGATGCGCCCGATGACCGGACGCGGCAACTCGCGCAGCCGCTTCTCGATGCGATTGAGTTGCCCGCCCGCGCGTTTGCCGCTCGCGAGGCGCACCGCGAGGCCGTAGCTCGGCAGCACGTCGACGGGCAATGCGCCGCTGCCGATCTGGCTGAACATCGGTTCGGCGCTGACAGTGAAGGCATCGCCGATCATGCGCTGCAACGCAGGTTCGATGCGTTCGGCGGCGAGGCGCATTGCGTCGGCGGGACGCGTGAGCAGACGCAATGTCGTGAGACGCTCGGCCAGCGTTTCAGGCGCGCGATAGAGACGCAGCACGGCTTCGAGCGCCGCGAGCGTGAGCTTGCCGACGCGCAATGCGCGCTTGAGCGGATGCTTCTTGATCTTCGCGATGAGATCCGCGCGCCCGACGATCAGGCCCGCTTGCGGCCCGCCCAACAGCTTGTCGCCGCTGAACGTGACGAGATCCGCGCCTGCCGCGACCGTCTCGCGCACGGTCGCTTCGCGCGGCAAGCCCCATTGCGCGAGATCGACCAGCGTGCCGCTGCCGAGATCGACCGCGACCGGCAAGTTCCGCGCTTTCGCGAGCGGCGCGAGTTCGGCGAGCGTGACTTCCTTCGTGAAGCCGCTCACGGCGTAGTTGCTGCAATGCACCTTCATCAGGAGCGCGGTCTTCGCGTTGATCGCTTCGTCGTAGTCTTTCAGATGCGTGCGATTCGTCGTCCCGACTTCGCGCAGCTTCGCGCCCGCACGATTCATGATGTCGGGAATGCGGAACGCGCCGCCGATCTCGACGAGTTCGCCGCGCGACACGATCACTTCCTTGCGCGATGCGAGCGCGGAAAGCGTCAGCAGCACGGCCGCCGCGTTGTTGTTGACGACGGTCGCGGCTTCGGCGCCCGTCAGCTCGCAGATGAGGCCGTTGATGAGATCGTCGCGATCGCCGCGCGCGCCGGTGTCGAGATCGAACTCGAGATTCGCCGGACGCGTGAGCACTTCGGCGACCGCGCGCACCGCTTCGTCGGGCAGCAGCGCGCGGCCGAGATTCGTATGCAGCACCGTGCCCGTCAGGTTGAAGACGCTGCGCACGTTGCTGCGCGCGCGTTTCGCGAGCCGCGCGTCGACGGCGAGCGCGAGTTGCGCATCGCTCAGTGCATCGACGGACGCGCGGCCCGCTTGCGCATCGGCGCGCCATGCATCGAGCGTCGCGCGCAATGCGGCGAGCGCCTGCGTGCGGCCGTACGTGGCGATCACCGCCTCGAACTCCGCCGATGCCAGCACGCGCTCGACCGATGGCACGCGAGCCATCAATGCGCGCAACTCGCCGCCGTCGCCTGTGACATCGCTCATCGATCGCCTTCCTGTTGTTCGGGCCAGAGCCACGGATGCGGCGCCGCGCGCCGAAAACCCGCATCGCCCATCAGGAGATCGAGCGTGAGGCTCGCGAGATCGTCGGCGTAAGGTTCGAAGTCGTAAGCCTTCTCCTGATAGCCGATCTTGCGATACGTGCCGCATTCGTCGCACGATTCCGCCTTGAGCGGCGCGCTTGTCGCCTTCGCCGTTTTTTCTTCCTCGGGTTCGTCGCCCGTACCCATCACGTGATACGCGATGCCTTTGGTCGAATCGCAGTTCGTGCATTTCGCGCGGACTACGTGAAGCTCCGTCGCGCACAGTCCGCATTGCACGTAGCGATAACCTTCATACGCGCCGCCCACGCGCACGATGCTCGCGACCGGCACCGAGCCGCAGACGGGACATACGCCGGGCGTGTCGAGATACGGCACGTCCCGCATGTCGATGCGGCTGGCGAGATCGGTCCACACGACTTGCAGCGCGGCCGCGATGAGGGGCGCGGCGGCCGGATCGATTTCGGCGAAGCGCAGCGCGAGGATCGCGTCGGCTTGGGCGTCGAGCGCGGCGGCGTCGAGCGCGCGCAGACGGGCGACGAGTTGCGCGAGCGCGGGCGTTAGCGCGCCGGCGGCTTCGATGCCGTCGAGCAGCATGAAGAGTACGTCGCGCCACGCGGGATCGCGGTCATCCGTGAGCGCGGGAACGATCGGCATCGAATGACGCTGATTCAGTTCGATGGACTCGCGCGAGGGCATCGGCGCATTGAAATGCGCGAGCACGCGCTGCTGGGCGTCGGCGAGCGCGGCCATCAGGCGCAGATAACCGGAGATGGGATTGCTTGCGTCGGCGAGTTGCCGAAGACGTGCGGCGCGCGTGGCGAATATCGTCGCGCGCTCCGGCATGCGCAAACGCGGAATGGCCGACGGATCGAGCGATTCGATTCGCGAGGCTTCGACTATGCGTTGGACCACGGAAGGTTTCCTCGCGGGGTGAACGGTCGACCGAGCATATCAGCAAAACGGATATGAAATGGACCGCACCCCGCACGTATTGGCCCAACGTCGCGCCGGATTTCTACTTCCCGATCATCTCCCTGAACCACCGCGGATGATGCTTGCGCGCCCATCCATACGTGACAGTGCCGCGCGTCATCGCGCCGATCGAACCCTTCACCCAAAGCGCCGCATAGATATGCACGATGATCGACACGATCAGCACGAACGCCGTCGCCGCGTGCACGACGGATGCAAGACGAATCACGGTAATCGGGAAATAGAACGCGAAGTATCTGCGCCAGATCACGATGCCGCTCACGAGCAGCAACACGAGACTCGCCACCATCACGAAGAACAACAGCTTTTGCCCGGCGTTGTACTTGCCGATCTCAGGCAGGCGATCCTCGCGATTGGTGAGCACGTCGTTCATCTGCTTCATCCACTGGACGTCGTTCTTGTCCAGATAGTTGTGATGCCAGAAGCGCAGCGCAAGGATCATGAAGGAGATGAACATCACGCAGCCGACGAACGGATGCAGGATGCGCGTCCATTGCCCGCCGCCGAACACGGCATAGAGCCATGCCATCGACGGATGAAACATCGCGAGTCCGGACAGCGCGAGCAGCACGAAGGTGATCGCGGTGATCCAGTGATTCGTGCGCTCGTTCGGCGTGTAGCGCACGATCAGCCGATGGCCCTTCACGTCACGCAGTTCGCTATCGTGTTTCATCTGTACGCTCCTGTCCGCCTTCACGCCGACGCTGCACTTCTTCCGCTTCGCGATGCGCTTCGAGTTCGTCTTCCTCGCTGACTTCGTTCGGCCCGACGCGCGTGTAATGGAAGAAGCCCGCAAACGCCGCCAACGCGATGCCGATCATCGCGAGCGGCTTCGTCACGCCCTTCCATATCGACACGAGCGGACTGATGTGCGGATCCTTCGCGAGCCCGTGATACAGCTCCGGCTGATCCGCGTGATGCAGCACGTACATCACATGCGTGCCACCCACGCCCGCCGGATCGTAGAGGCCCGCGTTAGCAAAGCCGCGCTCCTTCAGATCCTCGACGCGATCGGCCGCCTGCTGCTGCATGTCGACCTTGGTGCCGAACATGATCGCGCCGGTCGGGCACGTCTTCACGCACGCGGGCTCCTGCCCGACCGCGACGCGATCCGAACATAGCGTGCACTTGTACACGCGATGATCTTCCTTCGAAAGCCGCGGAATATTGAACGGGCAGCCGGTAATGCAATAGCCGCAGCCGATGCAGTTCTCCTCGTGAAAATCCACGATGCCGTTCGTGTACTGAATGATCGCGCCCGGCGAAGGACACGCCTTCAGGCAACCCGGATCCTCGCAATGCATGCAGCCGTCCTTGCGGATCAGCCATTCGAGATCGCCCTTCGGATTCTCGTATTCGGTGAAGCGCATCACCGTCCACGAATGCTCCGTCAGGTCGCGCGGATTGTCGTAGATGCCGGTCGTGTGACCGATATCGTCGCGCAGGTCGTTCCACTCCATGCACGCCGTCTGACACGCCTTGCAGCCGATGCACTTCGACACGTCGATGAGCTTCGCCACCGTGCCCGTCACCGGCTCGCGTATTTGCGTCTGCGGCACGGTCGTCGCGGAGAGACGCTTGATATCGAGCGATTGCAGAGCCATCTCGTCCTCCCTATGCCTTCTCGACCTTCACGAGGAACGACTTGAACTCGGGTGTCTGCGAGTTCCCGTCGCCCACGGAAGGCGTGAGCGTGTTGACGAGATAGCCCGGCTGCGTGAGGCCCTTGAAGCCCCAGTGCAGCGGCAGGCCGACGGTGTGCACCTTCTTGCCCTCCACAGTCAGTGGTTTGATGCGCTTCGTGACGAGTGCCACCGCGACGACATGCCCGCGATTGCTCGACACCTTCACGCGATCCCCCGCGACGACGCCGACTTCCTTCGCATGCTCCTCGCCGATCTCCACGAACTGCTGCGGCTGCACGATCGCGTTGAGCCGCGCGTGCTTGGTCCAGTAGTGGAAGTGCTCGGTGAGGCGATACGTGGTCGCGGTGTCCGGGAACTTGTCGGCGGTGCCGAACGCGGCGCGATCGTCGGGGAAGACGCGCGCGGCCGGATTGCTCGTCACCGCCTTGTTGTCGGGGAAGAACGGGTTATGGCCGAGCGGCGTCTCGAACGGCTCATAGTGCGCGGGGAACGGGCCTTCGTTCATGCCGTCGCGTGCGAAGAATCGCGCCACGCCCTCCGGATTCATGATGAACGGACTCATGCCCTTGTCCGGCGGTTCGTCGACCTTGAAGTCGGGGACATCCGGACCGCCCCACGCGCGCCCGTTCCACGCGACGAGCTTTCTCGACGGATCGAACGGCTTGCCGTTCACATCGCACGATGCGCGGTTGTACAGCACACGCCGATTCGCCGGCCACGCCCACGCCCAGCCGAGCGTCTGCCCGATGCCCGTCGGATCGGAGTTGTCGCGCCGGCCCATCTGGTTGCCCGCCTGCGTCCACGATCCGCAGAAGATCCAGCATCCGCTGGCGGTCGAGCCGTCGTCGCGCAGTTGCGCGAAGCTCGCCAGTTGTTCGCCGCGTTTGGCGAGGACCTTCGTCTGATCGGTCGGATCGGTGACGTCGGCGAGCGCGCGGCCGTTGAACTCCATCGCGATTTCCTCCGGCGTCGGGCTTTCCGGGTCCGCGTACGGCCACGTCATCTTCAGGATCGGATCGGGATATTTGCCGCCCTTCTCCTGATATGCCTTGCGCATGCGCAGCCACAATCCCGACATGATCTCGAGATCGCTTCGCGCTTCGCCCGGCGGCGTCGTGCCCTGCCAGTGCCATTGCAATACGCGCGACGAACTGACGAGCGAGCCGCGCTCTTCGGCGAAGCAACTCGTCGGCAGACGGAACACTTCGGTCTGAATCTTCGACGAATCGACATCGTTGAATTCGCCGTGATTCTTCCAGAACTCCGACGTCTCGGTCGCGAGCGGATCCATGATGACGAGCCATTTCAGCTTCGACAGGCCGAGCCCGATCTTCGCCTTGTTCGGCGCCGCCGCAAGCGGATTGAAGCCCTGGCAGATGTAGCCGTTCATCTTGCCCTGCGCCATCAGCTCGAAGACCTGCAGCATGTCGTAGGACTTGTCGAGCTTCGGCAGCATGTCATAGCCGAAGTTGTTGTCGGCCGTCGCGTTATCGCCCCACCACGACTTCATGAAGCTCACGTAAAACGCCCGATAGTTCTTCCAGTAGCTCAGTTGATTCGGCCGCAGCGGCTGCGACGCGCGCTTCTTGATGTAGTCCTCGTATTCCTGCTCGCCTTCCATCGGCAAGGTCATGTAGCCGGGCAGCAGATTCGACATCAGGCCGAGATCGGTCAGGCCTTGAATGTTCGAGTGCCCGCGCAGCGCATTCATGCCGCCGCCCGCGATGCCGATATTGCCGAGCAGAAGCTGCACCATCGCGCCCGTGCGAATCATCTGCGCGCCGACCGAGTGATGCGTCCAGCCGAGCGCATAGAGAATCGTGCCGGCGCGATTCGGCGCCGCGGTCGTCGCGAGCATCTCGCAGACCTTGAGGAACTTGTCGGTCGGCGTGCCGCAAACCTTCGTCACCATTTCCGGCGTGTAGGCGGCGTAGTGCTGCTTCAACAGGTTGTAGACGCAGCGCGGATGCTGCAAGGTCGGATCGGTCTTCACATAGCCGTCGTCGCCGCGCTCGTAATCCCAGCTCGTCTTGTCGTACTTGCGATGTTCCGCGTCATAGCCCGAGAACACGCCGTCCTTGAACGCGAAGTCCTCGCGCACGATGAACGACATGTCCGTGTAGTTCTTCACGTACTCGTGCTGGATCTTGTCGTTCGTGAGCAGATAGTTGATGACGCCGCCGAGGAACGCGATGTCCGTGCCGGTGCGAATCGGCGCGTAGAAATCCGCGACCGATGCCGTGCGCGTGAAGCGCGGGTCCACGACGATGAGACGCGCGCGCCGATGCGCCTTCGCCTCCGTCACCCACTTGAAGCCGCACGGATGCGCCTCGGCTGCATTGCCGCCCATCACGAGAATCAGGTCCGTGTTCTTGATGTCGACCCAATGGTTCGTCATCGCTCCACGGCCAAACGTCGGGGCAAGACCTGCCACCGTCGGGCCATGTCAGACACGCGCCTGATTATCGAATGCGAGCATTCCCCAACTGCGCACCGTCTTGTGCGTCAGATAGCCAACTTCGTTGCTTCCCGCCGACGCCGCCAGAAAGCCCGAAGTCAGCCATCGATTGACCGTCTTGCCGTCGGGCGTCTTCTCGACGAAATTCGCATCGCGATCTTCCTTCAACAACTCGGCGATGCGATCGAGCGCCTCTTCCCACGAGATGCGTTTCCACTCGTTCGACCCCGGCGCGCGATGCTCGGGATACGTCAGCCGGCTCGGGCTATGTATGAAGTCGATGAGCGATGCGCCTTTCGGGCAGAGCGTGCCGCGATTGACCGGATGATCCGGATCGCCTTCGATGTGGATGATGCTCGATTTTGCGTTCTTGGCGTTGTCGCCGAGACCGTACATGAGGATGCCGCACCCGACTGAACAGTACGGACAGGTGTTGCGCGTTTCCGTGGTGCGCGACAGTTTGTATTGCCGGACTTCTGCGAGCGCGGGAGCCGGAGAGAAGCCCATTGCCGCCAGGCTCGAACCGGCGAGCGTGCTCGCAGAGACCTTGAGGAACTGTCGCCGTGACATTTGGAGCATGATTGCCCTCGGCGCGTCGTAATGTGGGTTACTGGGTTACTAAAGTATATGGTGCCCGATTACATCCCGCAGACAGGTTGACACGGTATTTGCACCAATCACAGGTCTTGCGCGCGTTGCATGCAACGAATACTTCATACGCAACCTTGTCGCTTTAGCAAGCGCCGCGCCTGGCCACGCATGTTCTGGAATGGAACGTGCTCGACGGGGTGAAACATTCGCGCTCCATTCATCGAACCGAGAGGTCGCCATGAGTTCCGTCTCAACCCAGAAGATCGAAGCGGTCGTGAAGAAAGACGCTTCGTGGGCGCTCGGCGCGCTGAAGCAGTTCTCGGAAGACCGCTGCGCCGCGATGGCCGCGAGCATCGCGTTCTACTCGGCGTTCTCGCTCGCGCCGACGCTCGTCATGGTGATCGCCGTCGCGGGCTGGATCTTCGGACCGGAGGCGGCGCGCGGGCAACTTTTTCATCAAGTGAACGGACTCATCGGCGATCAGGCCGCGGCGGGCGTGCAGAGCATCGTCGAGAACGCGCATCGCAGCAGCGGGACCGGCATCGCCGCGATCATCTCGTTCGTGCTGCTCGCGGTCGGTGCATCGGCGACGTTTTCATCGCTCAACACGGCGCTCAACATCGTCTGGCCGATGAGCGGCGAGCAGCGCTCCAGCATCATGACGCTGGTGCGCGTGCGGCTCGTGTCGTTCGGGCTCGTGCTCGGCGTCGCGTTTCTGCTGATCGTCTCGCTCGTGCTCGATACCGCGATTCAGGCGGTCGGCATGTGGCTGTGGGCAAATTCGCCGTTCGTGATCGTCGGCGATGTCGTGCAGCTCGTGGTCGGGCTCGCGATTCTCACCGCCGCGTTCGGCGCATTGATGAAGTTCCTCCCCGATGCGCCCGTGCAATGGCGCGATGCGCTCGTCGGCGGGCTCGTCTCCGCGCTGCTTTTCTCGGCGGGCAAGAAGCTGTTCGCCTTGTATCTGACCCACGCGGGCACCGCGAGCGCGTTCGGCGCGGCGGGTTCGCTCGCCGTTCTGCTGATGTGGCTGTACTTCTCCGCCGCCGTGCTCCTGCTGGGCGCGGAATTTTCGGCGGCGCGCGCGCGAATGCACGATCCGCGCGGCGCATGGGGACAGCAGAACCATGGCCGCGTGCCGCCGGGCAGCCGCGCGAAGATTGGCTCGCTGCTCGCGGCCTCGACGCGCACGGCTGTGCCGGTCGCGGGCGCCGCATCCGCCGCCGCGCCGCTCACGCCGGCAAGCGCTCCTGACGATGCCCCCGCCACCGCGAGCGCGCGCCGCGCGATCGGCGCGCGCGCACAACACGCGCAACAACTGACGGGACAGGCGCGCAAGAAGGTATCCGCCGTCGCGCGGGCGCTGGCGTTGTCGCGCAAGCTCGCGCGCGCCGAATCGACGGCCACGCGCGCCACCGCGCTCGCGATGGTCGGCGCTGGCCGCAAGGCATCGCATGCGAATGCTGCGGTGCGGCGGCATCCGTGGCGCGCGGTGCTCGTGGCGGCAGGCGCGGGTATGGCGCTCGCATTGCTTTCGCGTCGCGATGCCGCGCGTGAAAACGACCGAGGCTGAGGCGCTTGCGCGCTATGTCGCGCGGCTGTCCGTCGAATCCGAAAGATCGCGCGCCGGGAAAGCGATTTGTTATTTGAAAAGCAAGTAATCGAATATCGGCGTCCGGAAAATCCGATTCAAATGTCCGATTGCGCGCGGAACTTTTCCGCGATAGCCCTGTCTCCCAAAATTCCCCTTGCGACTGCCTGAGAACCTTGACAGGCGGGCTTCACGCCCAAGTGTGTGTTTTTCGAGACAGTCAATATTTTTTCGTTTCTGAAGTTACGAAACGTTGCGTTATTCTCTGCGCCGGCAACAACGATTAATCATTCGCGTGGAGAATTCGATGAAACGAATCGCACTGACGTCCCTCTCGCTGGCGCTGCTCGGCGCAGCAGGCGCGGCGCAAGCACAAACGAGCGTGACGCTCTATGGCGTGATCGATACCGGTCTCGCATATGTGAGCCACGCCAACGAAAATGGCGACCATCTGTTCGGCATGGTCAACGGCACGCTGTCCGGCCCGCGTTGGGGCTTGAAGGGTCAGGAAGACCTCGGTGGCGGCCTCAAGGCAATCTTCCAGTTGGAAAGCGGCTTCGATCCGGGCACGGGTCAGTCGAACCAGGGTGGTCGTCTGTTCGGCCGTCAAGCGTTCGTCGGTTTGAGCGGCAACCAGTGGGGTACGGTCACGTTGGGTCGTCAGTATGACCCGTCGGTCGACATGGTTCAGGGCCTCACGGCCGACAACTACTGGGGCGCTGCCTTCGCAACGCCGGGCGACGTCGACAACTACGACAACAGCCTGCGCGTGAGCAACGCCGTCAAGTACGTGTCGCCGGTGTTCTCCGGCTTCCAGTTCGAAGGCATCTACGGCTTCAGCAACCTCGCGGGCGCTACCGGCCAGGGCCAGACCTGGGGTGCCGCTGCAACGTACGGCAACGGTCCGTTCTCGTTGGCCGCCAGCTACCTGTACGTGAACAACCCGACGGCTGGCCGCACGACCGGCACCACCGGCTGGAACAGCCCGTCGTCGGATTCGCTGTTCAACACGGTGATCAACGTCGGCTACCAGACGGCCCACGCAGTCGCCATCGCGCGCGGCGCAGGCCAGTACGTGTTCGGTCCGTTCACGGCCGGCGCTTCGTACAGCTTCGCTCAGTACAAGAACGACGGCAGCTCGACGTTCACGGAACAAGAGAAGTTCAACGTCGCCAACGCGTACCTGAACTTCCAGCTGACGCCGGCAACGCTGCTCGGCCTGGGCTACACGTACACGCACGGCAGCGGCGACACGTCGGCGAACTACCACCAGGTTTCGATCGGCGCGGACTACTCGCTGTCGAAGCGCACGGACGTCTACGCTGTCGGCGCGTATCAGCACGCAAGCGGCACGCAGCGCAACGCGGACGGCTCGACGCAAGAAGCGCAAGCTTCGATCAGCGACTTCGGTTTCGCAAGCGGCCGCAGCCACCAGGAACTGGTGCTCATCGGCCTGCGCCACAAGTTCTAAGAACAACCGACTGGCGTGGCACGCGAGTGCCGCGCCGGAAGGACAGCAGCATCCTCGAACAGCCATCGGTTTTCCGATGGCTGTTTTTTTTCGCGTCCGAAAGCGGCAAGCGCAACAAAGTGTCGAATCAACCGCGTGCGCGTCATCCCGCCCGGACAACGGCGGCAGAATCGGCCGAATCTCAATGCCCCGGGGGTTCGCTGAATGCCGCTTCGCTCAAGACTTCTGGCTCCGCTTGCAATGACCGCGTGCATCGCCGCAACCGCTTGCACGACAGCCGCGCATCGGTCCGATACTGCGCACGCGTCCGCCTTGCCGATGATCATCGCGCATCGCGGCGGCGCAGCCGATTACCCGGAGAACACGCTGATCGCCATCCAGGGCGCGCTGCACAATCGCGCCGATGCGATCTGGCTCACAGTGCAACTCACCCGCGATGGCGTGCCGGTGCTCTATCGCCCGGCCGATCTCTCGACCAACACGGATGGCAACGGAACGGTCGCGGACCACGACTTCGGCGCGCTGCAACATCTCGACGCCGGACGGAACTTCGCCCTCGCCGATGGAAACGGCGTGACGCGCTATCCGTATCGCGATCATGCGCTGCGTATTCCATCGCTCGCGCAGGCGTTGCGCGTGATTCCGCCCGACGTACCCGTGATGCTCGACATGAAGGCATTGCCCGCCGGACCTCAGACGGCGGCGGTCGCGCGCGTGCTGGACGAGGAAAACGCGTGGTCACGCGTGCTGATCTATTCGACCGATGCCGCCTATCAACGGGCCTTCTCGGCCTATCCGCAGGCACGTTCGCGGCTGTTCGAGTCGCGCGATGCGACACGCGCCCGCCTCGCCTACGTGGCGCTCGAATCCACGTGCAAGGACGCACCGTCGCCCGGAAGATGGACCGCGTTCGAATATGCGAGAAAGATGGAATTGGTCGAAACGTTCACGCTCGGGGAAGCGCGCTCGGCGGTGACGTCGAGACTCTGGACGCCCGCAGCGGTGCAGTGCTTTCGCACCAGAGGCGAGACCCCGATCCTCGCGATCGGCATCGACAACGCCGACGATTATCGCGCCGCCGCCTGTATCGGCATGACGGCCGTGCTCACCGATTCGCCGCGAAAGATGCAAGCGGTCAGGTCGGGCATTGCGCTGCCGCTGCCGTGCCCCTGAAGCCGCTCACTGATGCGGCGCGTTGCCGTTCGATTCGACGTCTTGCGCGAGCGTCTGCGCGGGCGCGCCCGGGCACGGCAGATCGCCGATGACGAGCCGCGGCACCGTGCTGCGCGTCTCGCGCGGACGCAGCGGAACATTGTCGAGCTCGGTCCACGAAGGGTTCGGAATCTCGCCGAAAAGCTGCCTCAGACGCTCGCCCCAGGTCTTGTTGATCATCTGGTAGTACGCGCTGTTGTTGTCGAGCGTGGCGAAGCGCGTGACGCGCAGCGAGTCCTTCTCGTAGACCAGCAGATCGAGCGGCAGACCGACCGAGAGATTCGAGCGCAGCGTCGAATCCATCGAAATGAGCGCGCATTTGGCGGCTTCGTCGAGCGGCGACGACGGCGTGATGACGCGATCGATGATCGGCTTGCCGTACTTCGATTCGCCGATCTGGAAATACGGCGACACACGCGTCGATTCGATGAAGTTGCCCGCCGCGTAGATCATGAAGAGTCGCGGCGGCTGGCCGAAGATCTGTCCGCCGAGGATGAAGCTGCAATTGAAGTCGACGCTGAATTCAGCGAGCGACAGCGCGTCGCGCCGATGCACCTCGCGCACCGCATCGCCGACGATGCGCGCGGCTTCCGCCATCGTCTGGACGCTATACAGCGTGGGTGCGTTCGGATCGGAGGGCTCCACGAGCAGATGCGTCACCGCCTGCGTCAAGGCGAGATTGCCCGCCGCGAGCAGGACGAGTACGCGCTCTCCCGGCTGTTCGAAAACAGCCATCTTGCGCGCGGCGCTCACGTGGTCCACGCCGGCGTTGGTGCGCGTGTCGGACAGGAACACGAGTCCCTCGTCCACGCACATGCCCACGCAATAAGTCATGTCGATCCGTCCTGAAACAAGCAAACCCACATTGTACTGAGCGCGAACGCGCGTCGCATCGATGCGTTCACTGATCCGGCTGTGTATCGATGCTCACATGCACCGTCAGCGTTTCCTCCTTCCCGCCGACGCGCGAGCCGCGCACCGGCGCCGCCGATTCGTAATCGCGCGCGACGGCAAGACGGCAATGACGCTCGCCCGCGAACGCCGCCCGGGTCGCATCGATCGACACCCAGCCGTGCTCGATCCACACGTCGGTCCAGGCGTGCACGTCGGCATCCAGATAGCCGCTCACGCAGCGCGCCGGCACGCCCCGCGCGCGGCAGCACGCGAGCATCAGATGCGCGAGATCGCGCGCATCGCCGAAGCCGCTCGCGAGCGCCTGCGCCGCCGTGCCCGCCGCATACGCCGGCTCCTTGCGATACCGCACGCGCTCGCCGATACGCTCCGTCAGCGCGATGAGCGACGCGGGCGTATCGAGCGCGTCGACGCCGTGCGCGAGCTCGCGGATCGCGGCATCGGGCGCGGTAAGCCGCGTGGGACAGGTGAAATGTTCGAGCGGAATCGGACCGGCTTCATCGAAGAGACGGCCATCGGATAAAGCCTCCGTTTCGATCTCGCCCGCCACGCTCGCATGAATCTCGCTGTGCGGCTTCGTCAGCACGAGCGTGTGCAGCGCGTTGCCGTAGGCGTCGCGCGTGAGGTCGAGCTTGCCCGGCGCTTCGACATGCCAGTGCCGCACGATCTGCGACGCGCCGCTCGCCGGACTCACGCGAAACTGCTGGATCGAATACGTGACCGGCGTGGCGTAGCGATAGCGGATGTCGTGGCGAATGGTCAGCAGCATGATTCACGCGATCGGCAACATGAGGAAGGTGTGCATCACGCGCAGGCCGAGTTCGTCGACACGCTTGAGAAACTGCGTCAGCCACGCGTGCACGCCGGTTTCGAGTATCTGGCGGATGTCGGCATACAGCACATCGGCGCGCAGCTTGCCCGCGAAACGCTCGCATTCCTTCGACGCGTCCGTGCGCAATTTCGCGAGCGTGTCGCAGACGCCGTCGAGCGATGCCAGCAGCGAACGCGGCATCTGCTCGTTGAGGATCAGCAGTTCGACGACGCGCGCGGGCGTCACGACATCGCGATACACCTTGCGATAAATCTCCAGCGCCGACACGGAACTCAGTATCGACGTCCAGTAGTAGAAGTCTTCGAGCTGCCGCGCGGCTTCGCGCGAGTTCGGCGTGGCATCGGCGAAACGGACATCGAGAATGCGCGCCGTGTTGTCCGCGCGTTCGAGATACGCGCCGAGCTGCATGAAGAAAAACGCGTCGTCGCGCAGCGCGGTGCCCTGCATCACGCCGCGGCACAGATTCGAGCGGTACTTGACCCATTCGAACAGTGCATCCGGGCTCGTTTGCAGTTCCATGTTCGCGAGGCGCTGAGTGAATTCGAGCCAGGTGAAGTTGATCGTTTCCCAGCCGTCGGTGGTGAGCGTGCCGCGCACCGCGCGCGCATTTTCGCGCGTCGCCTGCAGGCACGAGAGGATGCTCGACGGATTGCGCGCATCGGCGACCATGAAGTGCAGCATGTCCTCGCGCGAGCGCGATCCCGGATGACGCGCGTCGAACATGTCTTCCAGCTCGGATATCTTCAGCACCGAACGCTGCGCGCGCGCTTCCTGCTCGGGCGTTTGCGGCAGGAGCGCGCCTTCCATGTTGATGTCGAGCATGCGCGCGGTGTTCTCGGCGCGCTCCATGTAACGCGCCATCCAGAACAGGTGATCGGCGGTTCGGCTCAGCATGTCATTCGACCATCCACGTATCTTTGGTCCCGCCGCCTTGCGACGAATTGACGACGAGCGAGCCTTCGCGCAGCGCGACGCGCGTGAGGCCGCCCGCGCACATCGACACTTCGCGGCCCGACAGCACGAACGGCCGCAAATCGATATGACGCGGCGCGATGCCCGCCTCGACGAAGGTCGGGCACGCGGAGAGCGCGAGCGTCGGCTGCGCGATATAGCCTTCGGGCCGCGCGAGCAGCAACGCGCGAAAGGTTTCGATCTCCTCTTGCGTCGATGCCGGCCCGACGAGCATGCCGTAGCCGCCCGCGCCGTGCACTTCCTTCACGACGAGCTCCGGCAGATGCGCGAGCGTGTACGCGAGATCGTCGGGCTTGCGGCACTGAAACGTCGGCACGTTGTTCAGGATCGGCTTCTCGCCGAGATAGAACTCGATCATGTCGGGCACGAACGGATAGATCGATTTGTCGTCGGCGATGCCGGTGCCCATCGCGTTCGCGAGCGTCACGCGCCCCGCGCGATACGACGTCAGCAAGCCCGGAATGCCGAGCGCCGAATCGGCGCGAAACGCGAGCGGATCCAGAAAGTCGTCGTCCACGCGGCGATAGATCACGTCGACGCGGCGCGGGCCGTGCGTCGTCCGCATGAAGACATAGTTGTCGTCGACGAAAAGATCCTTGCCCTCGACGAGTTCCACGCCCATCTGCTGCGCGAGGAAGGTGTGCTCGAAGTACGCCGAGTTGTACATGCCGGGCGTCAGCACGACGACCGCCGGATCGTCGACGCCTTCAGGCGCGATCGAACGCAATGTTTCCAGCAGCAGGTCGGGATAATGCGCGACCGGCGCGACGCGGTTCTGCACGAAGAGTTCGGGAAAGAGCCGCATCATCATCTTGCGGTTTTCGAGCATGTACGACACGCCCGACGGCACGCGCAAATTGTCTTCGAGCACGTAGAACTCGCCCGCCGCGCCCGCGCGCACCACATCGACGCCCGCGATATGCGCGTAGACGTCGAGCGGCACGTCGACGCCCTGCATTTCCGGCCGATATTGCGCGTTCGTGTAGACCTGTTCGGCCGGAACGCGCCCGGCGAGCACGATGTCGCCGTCGTGGTAGATATCGTGCAGAAAGAGATTGAGCGCCTGCACGCGCTGCCGCAAACCGGCTTCGAGCACGCGCCATTCGTCGCCGGGAATGATGCGCGGAATCATGTCGAAGGGAATGAGCCGCTCGGTGCCGGACAGATCGCCATTCACCGCGAAAGTGATGCCGACGCGCCGGAACAGCACGTCCGCTTCGGCGCGCTTTCTCGCGATGGTTTCGGGGCGCTGCTGCGCGAGCCAGCGTGAAAACCGCGCGTAGTGACTGCGCACGGTGTCGTCCTGACGCATTTCATCGTAGATCTGCATCATTGCGTCCTTCGTTTTTTTACTGCATTTCCTTGCAGTATCGGACGAAAGTGCGCGACGTGCGCCACTTTTTTAGCGCGCGTTCATGGTGCACGGCCGTTTCGCGCTAGACTGCCCGCTCAACGCTCAACGTTTCATCATGTCCGACGCTTTCGAAGACGAAGCCGATTCCCTCGCCGATGCCCTTCTCGCAGGACTCGTGCGCCCGATCGTTTTCGTCGATCTGGAAACCACCGGCTCGAACGCGACCGAGGACCGCATCACCGAAATCGGCGTCGTTGAAGCGAGCACGGCGGGCATCGAGCGCTGGAGCGTGCTCGTCGATCCGGGCGTGCCGGTCCCGCCGTTCATCGCGCGCCTGACCGGCATCGACGACGCCATGCTGCGCGGCCAGCCCACCTTCGAATCGCTCGCGCCCGCGCTCGCGGAGCGGCTGCACGGCAAGCTCTTCGTCGCGCACAACGCGCGCTTCGATTACGGCTTCCTCAAGAACGCCTTTCGCCGCGCGGGCATCGCGTTTCGCGCGGATACGCTGTGCACGGTGCGGCTGTCGCGCGCGCTCTTTCCGTCGGTCGAAAGACATGGTCTCGATGCGCTCATCGCGCGGCTGAATCTCGCGCCCGAAGGACGCCATCGCGCGCTCGCCGACGCCGACCTGCTCTGGCAGTTCTGGCAGAAGATTCACGCGCTCTATTCGCAGGATCTCGTCGACGCAGCCATCAAAACGCTCGTGCGCCGCGCGAGCTTGCCCGCCGCGCTGCCCGAAGGCGCGCTCGATGCGTTGCCGTCGGCGCCCGGCGTCTATCTCTTTCACGGCGACGACGACGTGCCGCTCTATGTCGGCAAGAGCATCAACCTGAAACAACGCGTTGCGGCGCATTTTTCGGGCGATCACAGGCTTCAGAAGGACTTGTCGATCTCGCAGGCGATCCGTCGCATCGAATGCCGCGAGACGGTCGGAGAGCTCGGCGCGCTGCTGCTCGAAGCGAAGCTCGTGAAGGAGCTGAAGCCGACGCACAATCGCTTGCTCAAAGGCGCATCGGCAACGTGTGCGTGGCAGTGGCTACCGGGCGCGCACGCGCCGACGCTCGTGAAGGCGAACAAACGCGATCTGTCGCGCGAGGAACATCTCTTCGGCGTGTTCGCGTCGCGCGCGAAAGCGCATGCGTTCATGCGCCATCTGGCGGATGAACACAATCTCTGTCACGCGACGCTCGGCCTCGAAAAAGCGCCGCTTTCGCCGGGGCGCGGCTGCTTCGGCTATCAGGTGAAACGCTGCCTCGGGTCGTGTGCGGGAATCGAAACGCTCGCGGATCACGCCTCGCGTGCGCTCGATGCGCTCGAAGGCGCGCGCCTCGTGAAATGGCCGCACGAAGGGCCGATCGCCGTCTGCGAGCGCGATGAAGCATCGGGTCGCGAAGCGTGGCACGTAATCGATCGATGGTGCTATATCGGCACATGCGCGACACGCGACAGCATCGCGCCGCTGCTCGCCGACGCACCCGACCTACGCCCGTTCGACTCCGATGTGTACAGCCTGATCGCGAAGCGCCTCGCGCCGGAACAACTGCAATGGATCGCATGCGATGCGCGGCCTGCGTTCCAACTCGTCGTACAGGACGCGCCCGCGCGCGCCGCCGTCACACAGCAGACGAAACGCGCGACGACGAAGCGCCGCGCACCCGCCGACGACCAGTTCGCGCTGATGCTTTAAGCGATGCCGCCGTTCGCGCGCAGCACCTGCCCGTTGACCCAGCCCGCATCCGGCCCGACGAGAAACGCGACGATCGAGGCGATATCGTCCGGCTGACCGAGACGTTCGAGTGGCGGCATCTTCGAGAACGTGGCGATCTGCTCGTCGGTCTTGCCCTCGAGAAACAGCGACGTCGCCACCGGTCCGGGCGCGACCGCATTCACCGTGATGCCGCGTCCGCGCAACTCCTTCGCGAACACATGCGTGAACGATTCGACCGCCGACTTCGTCGCGTTGTAGATCGCGTAGCCCGGCATGTTGAGCGCGAGCGTCGTGCTCGAAAAGTTCACGATGCGCCCGCCGCCCTTCATGCGCGCCGCCGCTTCGCGCAGCGTGTTGAACGTGCCGCGCACGTTGATATCGAACGTCTGGTCGTAAAGCGCATCGCTTGTGTCGGCGAGCGGCGCGGTCTTCAGAACGCCCGCGTTGTTGACGAGCGCATCGACTTTGCCTAGCTGCGCTTCGACGGTCTCGAACATGTCGCGCACGTCGTCGGCTTTGGCGACATCCGCTTTTACCGCGATCGCCGTGCTTCCCGCTTCGCGCAATTGCACGACGAGCGCATCCGCTTCCTTCGCGCTCGACGCATAGTTCACCGCGACCGCGAAGCCGTCGCGTGCAAGACGCCGCGCGATCTCGGCGCCGATGCCGCGCGACGCGCCCGTGACGATCGCCACGCGTTTCGATTGAGTCTGACTCATGATGGGCTCCTCAAAGTGGCTGTTCGATGAGAAGCATGATGAATCATTCCGTTTTCGCGATCATCGTGCGTGGATTAGTATCATCGTTCCAGTAGCTTTAACAATTCACCGCCCATTCGCCATGGATCGATTCCAGGAAATGCAGGTCTTCGTGCGTATCGCGGAGCGGCACAGCTTCACGCAAGCGGCCGACGATCTGCAGATACCGCGCGCCACCGTCACTAATCTGATGAAGCGCATGGAAGAGCGGCTCGGCGCGCGCCTGCTCGAACGCACGACGCGCACGGTGCGCCTCACGCCCGATGGCGAAGAGCACTATCGGCGTTGCGTGCGTCTCATCGCCGATCTGGAAGAAGCGGAAGGCTCGTTCAAGCACGCGGAGCCGAAGGGTTTGTTGCGCGTGAATCTGCAAGGCACGCTCGCGCGGCATTTCATCATGCCGGGACTGCCCGCGTTTCTCGAGCGTCATGCGCAGATCGAACTGCATATCGGCGAGGACGACAGGCTCGTCGATCTCGTGCGCGAAGGCGTCGATTGCGTGCTGCGCGCGGGCATGTTGCAGGATTCGTCGATGATCGGCCGGCGCGTCGCGCTGCTCGAACAAGTCACCGTGGCGAGTCCCGCGTATCTCGCGCGTGAAGGCACGCCGGATGATCTCGAAGCGCTTGCATCGCATCGCGCGGTGAACTTCGTATCGAGCGCGACGGGTCGTGCATTGCCGCTGGAGTTCAGCGTCGACGGGCGTATCGAGACCATCGAATTGCAGGCGTCGGTTTCGGTGTCGGGCGTCGAACTCTATACGCAAGCCGCACTCGCCGGACTCGGCATCGTGCAGGTGCCGCGCTATCACGTCGACGATGCTTTGAACAATGGTCGTCTGCGACTCGTGCTTCCCAACCTTCCGCCACCACCGATGCCGATCTCCGTGCTGTATCCGCATAACCGGCAGCTCTCCGCGCGCGTACGGGTTTTCGCGGATTGGTTGAGCGAGATCTTCGCGCCTTTCAACGCGCGCGCGTTATAAGGAAAGCAAAAGCAAGGAACGCAAAAGCAAGGGACGAGAAAGCAAAAGAGGCCAGCATCCCGATGAAGGGAAGCTGGCCTCTTGTTCGACGCGCTTCGATTTCGCCAACGAAACCGAAGCCGTGATGCCGACGAAAGATACTTAAGCCGCTGCGTCCTTCAGCTTCTTCAGCGCGCGCGCCTTGATGCGAACGCTTGCCGGCTTGGCCGGGAACCAGCGCTCCTCGCCCGTGAACGGGTCCTTGCCGAAGCGCTTCTTCTTCGCGGCCACGGCTTGCGCGGTGATCTTCAGCAGGCCCGACAGCGTGAATTCGCCAGCGCCCTTCTTGTGGATCGAACCGAGGATGGTGTCTTCCAGCGCGACCAGCACGGCCTTCACCGCTTTCACGTCGACAGCGGCGCGATCTGCGAGATGCGTTGCGAGCGATGCCTTCGTGAACGTGTCCTTGATCGGCGTGGGAGCGCCGCTCGTGGTCTTCTTCGCGGCTACTTTCTTCGCGGCAACTTTCGGTGCTGCTGCTTTCTTCACCGGTGCGGCAGCGGTCTTCGCCGTGGCCTTCTTGGCCGGGGCTTTCTTGGCAGCGGTTTTAGCGGAAGTCGGCATGTTTCTCCTACCTGTTTTTGGTCAGTGATATTCGAATACGTTCGCACCGATGCGTTCGTATCACGCCGGATTCTACATAGGCCAAGCGAGTTCGTGCGAGTCTTTTGCGCTTTTATATCGTTTTTATAGGGGTTTTTCGTGGCGTCGCGCTGACACGCAAGTCATGGAGCCGCGTTTACATCGCATACGTCGCGCGCTTTATCGCTGCATCGACGATGCAAATGCGCGATGCGCGATATGCGCGATGAGCGGATAGTGATCCGATGCAATACGCGAAAGCGGCGTGCGATGCACATCGACACGCATGAGACGTTCGCCCGGATGCACCCAGATGCGATCGAGCGCGAAGAGCGGATAGCGCGTCGGAAAGGTGCGCAACGCACTCGCGCGATGAAAGTGCGTGACGAGCCGCCGCAACGTGCGGCCATAGACGAACCATTCGTTCAGATCGCCGAGCAGGATCACGGGCAGCGCGGGCGTATCGAAGCTTTGCAGCACTTGCTCCACTTGCGCGCGCCTTTCGCTCGATGCAAGCCCGAGATGCGTCGCGACCACACGCCAGAGTTCGCCGCCGCAATCGATATCGGCATCGAGCGCGCCGCGCGGCTCGCGGCTCCTGAACGAAAGATCGAGCGTGCGGACCGCGCGCACCGGATAGCGCGTGAGCACTGCGTTGCCGTAACGCCGTTCGGGCGTGTCGAGCGTCGGGCCCGCGACCGCGTTCAGGTTCGTCATGCGTTGCAGCACGTCGAGCACATCGGGCGCGCCGCTGCCGCCGAGCGGCACTTCCTGCAGCGCGAAGATGTCCGCATCGATCTCGGCGAGCACTGCGCCGATGCGTTCCGGCGCGAACTTGCCGTCGATGCCTATCGCGCCATGCAAGTTGTATGTGGCGATGCGCAGCTCGCGTGCGCGCGCGTCCTTCGTATATTCGCGTTCGATGACGGTCTCGTGCATCAGCGTCATGAGTTGACCTCGTCGGGGCGCTCGTTTTTCGTCGATGATTCGCGCGGCATCGTGCCGTTCTCGCGCAGTTCGCTCGCGCGTTTGGCTTCGTCGCTGGCGCGCGATTTGTCCGCATCGCTCGGTGCGCCTTCGTGCGCGTCGTGACGATTCTTGCCGCCGAGAAAGCGCTGCAGCAGCAGCGACGCGCCGATCAGCGCCGCGCCGATGCCGATCAGCACCGCGAACGAGCCGACCGTCGGCCGATGCAGCGACGCGACGAACTGATGCGCGAACGCGACCGTCAGAAAGATGCCGGGGCCCATGCCGAGCATCGTGCCGATCATGAAGTCGCGCATGCGGATATGCGATGCGCCCGCCACGAGATTGACGATCGCAAATGGTGCAACGGGCAAGATCCGCAACACGACGACCGCGACGATGCCGCGCTTCGCCACGCGTTCGGACAGCCGGTTGACGCGCGCGCCCGCGAGCTTGCGCACCGCGTCACGGCCGAGCCAATTGCCAAGGGAATACGATATCGCCGCTGCAATCGTCGTGCCGATGAACGCATAAGCCGCGCCCCAGGACGCGCCGAAAACGATGCCCGTCGTCGCGATCAGCAACGTGATCGGCACGGCCATGACGGCCGCGATGACATAGCCGAGCACGATCCAGACCGGCGCGAGCGGCAGCGAATCGATATGGCGCGTCGCGTTCGTGAGCGACTTCAGGTTCACGTAATCGCCGAGCGGCGTCCAGTGCCACAGACCCGCGACGACCACGACCATCAGCGCGAACATGCCGAGCAGCGCGAAGCGGCCGATGAGCGGACGCGTCTTTTCCGCAGGCACGAACTGATCGACGAGTTCGTCGGCGGCGATCGGCGTTTCGGGATCGATCAGCGCCTCGGGCGGAATCAGCTGGTCGAGCTCCGTCGACACTTGCGGATCGAGCGGCACCATCGTGCGATGTTCGTCGCGGTCGCGCAACAGCGCCTGAATTCCCGCATTCGTGCCGTTGCGCGCCTCTCGTTCGCGCACCACATCCGCGATATCGCAACCGAGATGCTCGGCGAGCAGCGTGTCGCGCATCGTCGCGATCGCGCGGCGGATACGCGCATCCGCGCCCGCATCGATCGAGACGTTGCATTCGCTGTCGAGGACCATCGAGCGATTGTTCAGATTTGCCGAACCGACGATCAGCAATTCGTCGTCGACGATCATCAGCTTGCTGTGCACGTTGACGATCGCGTCGCCGAGCTTCGGCACGCTCGGGCACAGCAGCCGATAACGTCCATGCGCGTCGGCGTTTTTCAGAAGCCTGTGCAGGCGCGCGCGCAGCACGCCCATCGTCACTTCCTGAAGCCAGCCGCTTTGATTGCGCGGCACGACGATCGTGAGATCGGGTCCGTCCTCGCGCGCGAGCGAATCCGCGAGCGCCGCGCCGATCGTCCCCGAAGTGAAGTACTGGTTCTCGATATAGATGCTGCGCCGCGCCCGCGCGATGGCGTCGAGATACTGCGTGCGAATCTGCTGCACCGGTTCGCGGCCGAGATAATCCGGCTCGGTGAGCGAGATGGCGATATCGACATCTTCGAGATCGACGCGTCGCGAAGGCGGCCACGGATCGTTCTGCAGCGTCGCGCGATGCGCGCGAATCGCGAGGCGCTTGCCGCATGCGCGGGCCCATCGTTCGCGTGCGAGCTGGCCGATTTCGCGCGCGGCGTCGCCATCGAACATCGTGTGGACGTCGTGAAACGGCTGATATGCCGCGCCGTTCGCATCGCGGCGCAGCGGCTCGTCGGGCGCGTGCGCGGACGTGTCCCAGCGCGAGCGCGTGAGATCGAGTCCGCCGACGAATGCCACGCGATCATCGATCACGACGATCTTCTGATGCTGCGATCCGCCGAGCGGATGCTTGCCGTCCATCTGGAACGCGATGCGCCGGTGCGTGCGCCAGCCCATCTTGTAGACGGGCAGCCATTCGCGCTCGAATGCGTAGAGCATCGCGAAATCCCAAGCGAGAATGTAGATGCGCAACCGCCGCTTGTCGCCCGCGAGCGCGTGCAGAAAATCGCCGAGCGCTTCGGGATAGCCGTCGTCCGCGCCTTCGGGCGTGAGCTTCATGCGGCTATCGATATCCCAGCCGAGGATGAACACCGTGCGCTCCGCGCGCGTGAGCGCCTCGCGCAGCACGCGGAAATAATCGGCGCCATCGATGAGCAGACTGAAGCGATCTGCGTGACGCACGCTCGCGCAATTGCGCCCTGGCTGAAAAAACGGCTCGTCGTTTGCGTGGTTCATGTGCCTCTGTGTGCCTCTGCATACCCCGCGACGGGCTTCGCGGCGAAATAACTTTCGTTTTGCAAGCCCCATGCCCGCCGCGCCGCGCGATGTTACGCTTCGTTGCACATGCCGATTCCGGAGCGACATGCGCGATGAACGATAACGAGGTCACCAATCAGGACGATGAGCGCGCAGGACTCGTTCCGCTCGCGGCGGCATCGGTGGTCGTGGGGGCGGCGACGGGCGCGATCGGCGTGCTCTTTCGCTTCGCGCTCGAACGCGGCGATATCTGGCGCAACGCGTTCGTCGCGTGGGCGCACGCGGGCCACGATGCGGCGATCGTGCTCGTCGTGCTCGCGGCGACGGCGGCATCCGCGCTCGCCGCATGGCTCGTCGCGCGTTTCGCGCCGATGGCGAGCGGCAGCGGCATTCCACACGTCGAAGCGGTACTGCACGGCAGCGTGCCGCCTGCGCCGCTCGTGCTCATCCCGATCAAGTTCGTGGGCGGCGTGCTCGCCATCGGCGCGGGGCTCGCGCTCGGCCGCGAAGGTCCGACCGTGCAGATGGGTGCATCGATCGCACATGCCATCGGCACGTCTTTCAGGCGCAATGCCGGCGATTGCCGTGTGCTGCTCGCGGCCGGCGCGGGCGCGGGGCTCGCCACGGCGTTCAATGCGCCGATCGCGGGCGCAGTGTTCGTGCTCGAAGAACTGATGCGCCGTTTCGATACCCGCACGGCGGTCGCGGCGCTCGGCGCATCCGCGAGCGCGATCGCGATGGCGCGTCTGCTGCATGGCGATCTGCCCGACTTTCATCTGCCCGCGCAGCCGTTTCCCGGCTTCGAGATGACCGGCGCGCATCTCGTGCTCGGCCTGTTGCTGGGGCTGCTCGGCGCGCTGTACAGCCGCGTGATTCTCTGGACGATCGATGTCGCCGACTCGATCGCGCCGCCCGCATCGGTGAAACATGCGACGGCGCGCGCCGCCGTGGTCGGCGCGGCGGTCGGCCTGCTCGCGTGGTTCGCGCCGGCTCTCGCCGGCGGCGGCGATGCGCTGACCGAGCGCGCGCTGCTCGGCGCGGGAACCGTCGCGAGCGTGACGGCGATGTTCGCGTTGCGCTTCGTGCTCGGCCCGGTGTCGTATGCGGCGGGCACGCCAGGCGGCCTTTTCGCGCCGATGCTCGCGCTCGGCGCGCAGACGGGCCTCGTGTTCGGCCGCGTGTGTCTCGACTGGTTTCCCGGCATGGCGAACCCCGCCGGCGACACCGCCACGTTCGCGGTGGTCGGCATGGCGGCGTTCTTCGTCGCGGTGGTGCGCGCGCCGGTGACGGGCATCGTGCTCGTCACGGAAATGACGGCGAGCTTCACGCTGCTTCTGCCGATGCTCACCGCCTGCTTCACCGCGATGATCGTGCCGATGCTCCTGCGCGTGCCGCCGATCTACGATTCGCTCGGCGAACGCGCGGCGCGGCATCGCTGACGCGGACGCTGCATGCGTCGAGCCGTTGCGGTAGTCTCGTCGATGGACTTCATCCACGAGGACACGCAATGGAATATCGACATCTCGGTGCTTCGGGCTTCAAGGTTCCCGTCCTGAGCTTCGGCACCGGCACTTTCGGCGGCAAGGGCGAACTCTTTCAGGCGTGGGGCGAGACCGACGTGAGCGAAGCGCGCAAGCTCGTCGACATCTGCCTCGACGCGGGCGTGACGATGTTCGACACCGCCGACATCTACTCGCGCGGCACGTCGGAATCGATACTCGGCGAGGCGCTCAAGGGCCGGCGCGACAAGGTCATCGTCTCGACCAAGGCGACCTTCCGCTTCGACGACAACGACTCGAACGCCGTCGGTTCGTCGCGCTTTCATCTCATCAAGGCCGTGAACGGGGCACTGGAACGCCTGCAAACGGATTACATCGACGTGTTCCAGTTGCATGGCTTCGATGCGAAAACGCCCGTCGAAGAGACGCTTTCCACGCTCGAGGATCTCGTGCGCGCCGGAAAAATCCGCTATACGGGCGTGTCGAATTTCTCGGGCTGGCATTTGCAGAAATCGCTCGATGTGGCCGACCGTTACGGTTATCCGCGCTATGTCGCGAATCAGACTTACTACTCGCTGATCGGCCGCGACTACGAATGGGAGCTGATGCCGCTCGGCATCGATCAGGGCGTCGGCGCGATCGTCTGGAGCCCGCTCGGCTGGGGACGCCTCACCGGCAAGATTCGGCGCGGCCAGCCGCTGCCCGCGACGAGCCGTCTGCACAAAACCGCCGACATGGGGCCGCCGGTGCCGGACGAATATCTGTACCGCGTCGTCGATGCGCTCGACGCCATCGCCGAGGAAACCGGCAAGACCGTGCCGCAGATTGCGCTCAACTGGCTGCTGCAGCGCCCCACGGTCGCGACCGTGCTGATCGGCGCGCGCAACGAGGAGCAACTGCGGCAGAACCTCGGCGCGGTCGGCTGGAACCTCACGGCGGAACAGGTGAAGAAGCTCGATGAGGCGAGTGCGGTGCGGCCCGCGTATCCGTACTGGCATCAACAGGGATTCGCGGAACGCAATCCGTTCCCCGTGTAAGGAGGTTGGGCTGGGCGCGACGGCGCGTCGCGTCCGAACACCGTACAGGAAGTCACCTGACAATCTGTACCGGTACTGTACCGGACACCTTCCGTACACTTGGCGCTCATCGAATCCTTCATTGCGGAGCGCGCCATGCCCACCGAACTTCTGAACGCCCTTCCAGCCGCCGCGCTGTTCGCGCTGGTGACGACCATCACGCCCGGTCCCAACAACACGATGCTGCTCGCCTCGGGCGTCAATTTCGGGTTGAGGCGCACGCTGCCGCACATGCTCGGCATCAGCGCGGGCATGGCGATCCTGATGATCGCGGTCGGCCTCGGGCTCGCGCAGGCGTTCGAGCGTCTGCCGATCCTCTATACGGTGCTGGAAGCGGCGAGCGTCGCGTATCTGCTGTATCTGGCGTGGAAGATCGGCACGTCGTCGTCGGTGCAGATGCGCGACAGCAAGGCGCGCCCGATGCGCTTTCACGAAGCGATCGCGTTCCAGTGGATCAATCCCAAAGCGTGGATGATGGTGCTCACCGCCGCGAGCACGATCCACCTGCACGCGAGTCTTTCGCTGAACGCCGCGCTGATGGCCGTCGTGCTCGTCGTGATCGGCTTGCCGTGCATCACGATGTGGGCCGCGTTCGGCACGTCGCTGCGCCGCTTTCTCGCGGATCCGCGCCGGTTGCGCATGTTCAACATCACGATGGCCGTCTTGCTCGTGTTGTCGCTGTATCCGATCGTCGCCCATTTTTTCGCTTGATGCGCGATCCGAAACATGCGCGTCGTCTTTGCCTCGACGCGCGTCCCGGTGCATACTGGCCTTACGCGCCGGCACGCAAAATCTGCCGTCCTGCTTGCAAGATTGGGACTGCGTTTCTTTATCGTCAGCACGGTCTGTTCACCTTTCCGCCCAAACGATCCTCAACTGATCCTTAAGCGATCCTTTAAGGCGGACTATTCAGCCCGGCGCGTACAAGCCTTGCTAGTCCGTTGGTTCGCGCCGAATCGTCGGCGCGGCTTTGAAATCTGTTCAAGGAGTACGCCATGTCTGGAGCCAATCGCCCGTCCGGTCCCGCCACGCGCAAATCCCTCGACCTAGCCGATCAGATCGAACGCGATGAACTGGAGAACAACCTGCCGGATGCGCTCAACAGCGTCGACGACGAAGACGACGACGATGAAACCGACTCCGATCGCACACTAGGCCGTTAGCCTCGACAGCCGGACACATCGCGCGAAGGCAAGCGCGATCCGCGACGCCGCAATGTTCCTTTCATTGCGGCGTTTTTGCATCTCCGGCACGCGGGCGATGCGCTGGGCACGTCCGTTGCTTTGAACGATGCGCGGGAAAACCGATGAGCGAAAGCGGCGGCATCGATCCGCCTGCATATCGACCGATCAACCGATCATCCGATCCACCAAGGAGGGCAACATGCTCCGTTACGCTGTCATCTTCTTCATCATCGCGATCATCGCGGCCGTCTTCGGCTTCGGCGGAATCGCAACGGGCGCGGCGGAAATCGCCAAGATCCTGTTCTTCATCTTTATCGTGATCTTTCTGGCGACCTTGCTGCTCGGCGTGTTCAGGCGATGACGCCATTCACGCAGCACACGCCGTAAAGCAAAACGCGCGGGCTTCGACGAAGGCCGCGCGTTTTTTCGTCAGGTGACGATCACCCGGTTCTTCCCGTCTCTCTTCGCGCGATACAGCGCGAGATCGGCGGCTTCGACGAGCTGCTTCGACGCATCGTCGTGCATCGCCATCTGTATCGCGCCGCCGACGCTGATCGTCACGCGCCCGCTCGACGAACCCGCATGCGGCACGTCCAGCGCCTCGACCGCGATGCGTATTTTCTCGCCGAGCAGACGCAAGCCCGGCGCCGATGTCGAGAGCAGCACGACCGCGAATTCCTCGCCGCCGAAGCGCGCGGCGAGATCGGTCGGACTGGCGAGACTCGATTCGATCGTATGCGCGACGAGCTTCAGCACATCGTCGCCGGCGACGTGGCCATACGTGTCGTTGTACGACTTGAAGTTATCGACATCGATCATCAGAAAGCCGATGGACGCATGCTCGCGAGCGGCGCGCCGCCATTCCGCGTTCAGATAATCGTCGAGACGGCGGCGATTCGACAAACCCGTCAGCCCGTCCGAATGCGTCAGGCGCTGCAATTCCAGATTCGTTTCGAGCAGCTTCTGCTGCGACTGACGCAGCGCGCGATACGCTTCGTCGCGTTGCAGCAGGTTCTGATACGAACGCGAGTGATAGCGCACGCGCGCGACGAGCTCGATGGTATCGGGCAGCTTCACGAGATAGTCGTTCGCGCCCGCCGCGAATGCCGCGCTCTTGATGCGCGGCTCTTCCTTCGTCGAGAGCACGATGATCGGGATATCGCGCGTCGCCGGATGCTCGCGGTACTGACGCACGAGCGTCAGGCCATCGACGCCGGGCATCACGAGATCCTGCAGGATCACCGTCGGCCGCGTTTCCTGCGCGGTGCGCAACGCCTCTTCCGGATTCGCGCAGTAATGCAGATCGACGTTGCGCTCTTCGGCGAGCGCGCGGCGCAACGCTTCCGCGATGATCCCCTGATCGTCGACGAGCAGCACCATCACCGGCAACTCGGCGGCGGGCGGCGCGTTCAATGCGGCGGCGAGCAGATCGGACACGGCGCGCTCGTCCGCGATTGCACGCGAGCCCGCGCGCTCGATGCTCGCCGACGCGGCGGCCGCGGCCCGTTTCGCGCGCTCGGCCAGCGGATCGGGATGAGGAGTTTTCATGAAACGTGTGTCCTTGGTTGATGTGCTTCGCTGAGCTCAGTCGAACGCCTTGGCGATCGCATCCGCGATGCGCGGCAGCGGCAGTATCGACGCCGCCGCGTTGAGCGCGGCCGCCGCCTTCGGCATGCCGTACACCGCGCTCGTCGCCTCGTCCTGCGCGATGGTGTGATAACCCTTCGCGCGCATCGCCTTCAGTCCGATCGCGCCGTCGCGGCCCATGCCGGTCAGCAGCACGCCGACTGCGCGTCCGGTCCAGCGCTCGGTCACGCTCTGAAAGAACACGTCGACGGACGGGCGATACGGCAATTGCTCCGGATGCGCGGTGTAGCCTAGGCGCGTGGCGTCGGCGAAATGCAGATGATCGTTGGTCGCGGCGAGCAGCACTTCGCCGGGCGCGGGCCTGTCGCCTTCACGCGCGATACGCACGGGTAGCGCCGATTGCGCATCGAGCCATTGCGCCATGCCTTCGGCGAACGCGCGATCGACGTGCTGCACGATGACGAGCGCCGCCGCGAAATGCTTCGGCAACGCGCCGAGCAGTGTCGCGAGCGCGGACGGTCCGCCCGCCGATGCGCCTATCGCGACGAGACGATCGCCGCTCTTCGTTGCGGGCAAAACGCTCGACGATGCGAGCCGCGCGCCGATCTGATCGATCTTCGCGATCAGCGCCGCCGCACCGCGACGCGCATCGGCGCCGGCGAGCGCGGGCGTATCGACGGCATCGAGCGCGCCCGCGCCCATCGCTTCATAGACGCGCCATGCGTTCGCGCCGACATCGACCGTGACGACGAGAATCGCGCACGGCGAACGCGCCATGATGGTCCGCGACGCCTGCACGCCATCGACATTCGGCATCACGAGATCCATCAGCACGACATCGGGCGTGTGCGCCGCGCAATAGTCGATCGCCTGCTGGCCGTCGTGCGCGATCCACGCGATCTCCAAGTCGGGCCGCGACGCGAGCGCGCGACGCAACGCTTCCACCGCGAGTGCAACATCGTTGACGATGCCGATCTTCATGTCTTCGCCTCGCCGATGAGATCGCGCACGGCATCGATCAACGCCTGATCGTGAAAGCTGCCTTTCGCGAGGTAATAGTCCGCGCCCGCGTCGAGGCCGCGCTGACGATCTTCCGCGCGATCCTTGTACGACACGATCATCACCGGCAGGGCGGCGAGTTGCGCATCGCGCTTGACGAGCGTGACGAGCTCGATGCCATCGAGCCGCGGCATGTCGATATCGGTGATGACGAGATCGAAGTCCGCGCCGCGCACCGCGTTCCAGCCGTCCATGCCATCGACCGCGACGGACACGTCGTAGCCGCGCGACGCGAGCAGCTTGCGTTCGAGTTCGCGCACGGTGAGCGAATCGTCGACGACGAGCACGCGCTTCGCGCTCGCCACGCGTGCACGCGAAGCGCCGGCACCGACGCGCCCGAGCTCGCCGCTGCCGACGAGCTTCTCGACGGAACGCAGCCAGTCGTCGAGATCGGCGATGAGCAGCGGATCGCCGTTCTCCATCAGCGCGCCCGCCGCGATGTTGCGCACCTTGCCGAGGCGCTTGTCGAGCGGTTGCACCACGAGCATCCGCTCGCCGAGAAAGCGATCGACGACGATGCCGTAACTCGCCGCGCCTTGTCCGATGACGACGACGTTGAGCCTTTCGCTCGCGGCTTCGAACGCGGCGGTTTCGAGAATCTGGTGAGCGGTGACGAGGCCGATGCGCTTGCTGTCGAAGGAAAAATGCTGCTGGCCTTCGAGCATGTCGATGGCGCTCGCGGGCAGCACCAGCGTGCGCGCGACATGCGCGAGCGGCAGTCCGTAGGGCTCGCCCGCCACTTCGACGATCAGGCTGCGGATCACCGACAACGTCAGCGGCAATTGCAGCGCGATGCGCGTGCCCACATGCGTTACCTGCGTCACGCGCACGCTGCCGCGCACTTGCCGCACGATGTCCTGCACCGCATCGAGGCCGACGCCGCGGCCGGATACATCGGTGACGGCATCGCGCATCGAAAAGCCGGGCAGCAGCAAAAATTCGAGCAGTTCCGCTTCCGTGAGGCGCGCGGCTGTGTCTTCGCTCGCAAGATGCTTGCGCACGACCGCGCGGCGAAGCGCATCGAGATCGACGCCCGCGCCGTCGTCGGACACGCTGATGAAAAGCGAGCCCGCGCTATGGCGCGCTTCGAGCGTGATCGTGCCGATTTCGGGCTTGCCGAGCGCGCGGCGCAATGAGGGCGGCTCGATGCCGTGATCGACCGCGTTGCGCAACAGATGCCCGAGCGGCGCGTCGAGCAGATCGAGAATGTCGCGATCGACCTGCGTCGATTCGCCCGCGATGACGAGATGCACGTCGCGGCCGAGTCCGCGCGCGACATCGCGCACCATGCGCGCGAAGCCGCCCGTTGCATCGACGAAGGGACGCATGCGGCACGCGAGCGCTTCGTCGTAGATCTGCTGCGCGAGATGCGTCGAACGCCGGTCGTAGTTTTCCAGTTCAGCCAGACGCTCGCTCAACTGACGATGCGCTTCCGCCGTCAAACGACGCGCTTCGTCGAGCGCGGCGTGTGTGCGTGCATCGAGTTGCGCGGCGTTCGAATCGGTCAGCGATTCGTGCAGGCGTTCGAGCGCGCGGCTCGCATCGTGCTGCACGCGCTTCACGCGCAGCATCGATTGCGAAAACGGCTTCAGCCAGCGCGATTCGACGAGCGATTCGCCCGAATGACTCAGCAGGCGATCGAGCGTGTCCGCGCGCATGCGCAACATGCGAGCTTCGTTCGTGCGCGATGGTGCCTGAATTGGCTCGGACGGTTTCGTCGGTGTAAGTTCGCGTTGGGATGTTGCGCCTTCCATATGCGCGCTGAGGCCATCCACGAACGCATCGACTTCGCGTTCGAGCGCGGTCTGTGCATCGATATCGCGCGCCTCGCCGATCTGCACGATCAGATCGACACCGCGCAACAGCATGTCGATGTAACCCGCATCGAGCACGATGCGCCCTTCCTGCGCTGCGACGAAACAATCTTCCATCACATGCGCGAGCGTCACGCCGACCGGCACGCCAACGACACGCGCCGCGCCCTTCAGCGAATGCGCGGCGCGCATGCTCGCTTCGAGCGTGACGGGATCGCGCGGCGCACGTTCGAGCGCGATGAGGCCATCGGAAAGAATCTGCGCCTGCCCGCGCGCTTCTTCCTGAAAGAGGTCGAGCAGCGACGAACGTCCCGCATCGATGCTCGTCATGTGAGACTCCGGTTCAGGCTGTCGATGAGTCGATCGGCGTCGAGCAGGCCGACGGTCGCGTGCCTGAACGCGGCCACCGCATGCGCGTTCGACGACAGGCGCTGCGCGAGCGTCGCGGGCACCGGCTGAAGCTGCGCCTGCGTGAAGCGATGCACGCCGTCGACGGCATCGACGGGAAAAGCGATCGGTCCTTCGTGATCGCCATTGCCGCACTGCATGACGATGAGACGCCCGAGTTCGCGGGCATCGAGCGATACGTTTTTTGCAGCGCTTTCGTCCGCTTCGATGCCGAACAGCCGCGCCAGCGAAGCGCACACGATCAATCTGCCGCGCACGTTCACGACGCCCAGCACCGCGCGATTGCGCCGATGCGGCAGCGAGTGCACCGGGCGCAATTGCGCCACTTGCGCGCAGAGGTTCGTCGGCAAGCCGAGCCATTCGCCGCCGATGCGAAACACGAGACATGAGAGCGTATCGGTTTGCTTGTCGCCTCGTTCGACGACCGCCGAAGCGACGATCGACGTACGCGCTTCCACGCGATCCAGCACGCGCGCTGCGGCTTCATCGTGAACCGGGCAATTGCGGCAATGCACGTAGCGTTCGAGCTTCGGGCACGATGCATCGCCGCGCACGCCGATGCGGTTCCAGCAATCGTCGATATCGTTCGTGACGCCGATGTCGCGTGCGTTCATCGCGCGCGCTCCGTGACGCGTTGCGCACGCGCGAGCAGCAGACGCGCGCCGCTTTCATCGCCGTCGAGCGAGAGACACGCGGCGAGATGCGTGAGCGCCTCGCGATGCGCGGGATCGAGATACAACGCACGACGATAATGCCCGCGCGATGCCTGATGCTCGCCACGCGCATCGGCGATCACGCCAAGCAGATAGTACGCATCCGCGTTCGATGGATGCGCGTCGAGATACGCGTGCGCGGCATTCGCAGCGGTGTCGAGCTGGCCGGCATCGGCGAGTTGACGCGCGTGCGCAAGACTTGCCGGCGGCGCGGGTTCGGCGTGCGGCTTCGCAACCGGCATCGCACGAACGACGGTCGGCGCACTCGCCCATGCGGGCAACACGAACGCGGGCTTCATCGGCTTCGCGATGATCTGCGGACTCGGCCATGCACCATCGAACACGTTCGCGCGCTCGCGCTCGGGCCGATTGAACGCGAAGGCGAGCGGAATGTTCGCGGAACTCATGCCCTCGCGCATCAGAAGACCCGTCTCCGCCGGACCGACGAACAGCGTGCCGCCTTCTGCGAGCAAGCCATCGAGCACGCGCAGAACAGCGCGCTGCGTATCGCGATCGAAATAGATCAGCACGTTGCGGCACAGAATGAAATCGAAGCGCTCGAACGCATGCGTATCGAGTTGCAGCAGATTCGCTTGCGAGAAGCGCACGCTCTGTGCGACGGCGGGATCGAGCTGCCAGCCGCCATCGGTCGCGCGGAAATGACGGTCGCGAAAACCGAGCGCGCGTCCGCGAAACGCGTTGCGCCCGTAATGCGCGCGGCGCGCAATAGCGAGCGCGCGTTCGCTCACGTCGATCGCGTCGATGGTGAAGCGCTCCGCAGCGATGCCCGCTTCGATCAGCGCCATCGCGACGGTATAGGCTTCCTCGCCGGTCGAGCACGGCGCGCTCAGCACGCGCAGCGGCTTCGCGGGCCGTTCATGCAGACGCACGCGCGCAAGTCGCGCGAGGGCGGCGAACGCTTCGGGATCGCGGAAGAACCACGTCTCCGGCACGACCACCGCTTCGATCAACTCCTGCATGCGCGCGCCGTCCTGCATCACCGCGCGATAGTAATCGTCGAGCGTGCCGCCTTGCTCGTCGCGCCACAGGTTGAAGCGTTCGCGTACCGCGCGCGATACGGCGTTCGCGCCGATCGATTCGGCATCGAGGCCGATCGTGCGATGCAACAGCTCGATGAAGCGGCCGACGCCGAATGCTTCGTCCGCGAAGGCGCTCGGCAGCGCGCTCATGCTTCGCTCCCGGCGAAGAGCAGCGTCTGCACGTCATCGGGCAACAGATGCTCGATGCGAACCCATTGCAGCAGGCCTCGCTCGTCACGCGCGAGCGGACCGAGATAGCGCGCGTGCGGCGTGTCGATGCCCGCATCGGTGAACGAAGCGGCATCGAAGGTGACGGTGCGCGTCGCCTGTTCGAGCAGAAGACCGAGCCGGTGATGCTTTATCGCGCCGTCGTCGCCGCAACGCGGATACGCGACGAGCGCGAGCCGCGTCGACACTCTCTCGTGCGAGGCACGCGCGAGCGCGAGCGCCGCGAGATCGATAACGGGCACGTTGGCGCCTTCGCAGTCGAGCACGCCCGCGACCCATGCGGGCGCGCCCGGCAGCGTCTTCAGCGGCGCGAGCGGCAGCATGCGCTCGACCTGCGCGCTGTCGAGAAGATAGCGGTCGGCGTCGAGCGTGAACTGGACGAAGAGCATCGCGGCGCGCCTTTAAGCGGCGATTCTGAAGCGCGACACACCCGTGCGCAGACCGTTCGCGACGTGCGTGAGATCGTCGATTGCCTGCGACGACTGGCGCAGCGACTCGGCCGTCTGTTGCGCGGCCTCGGAGAGTTGCGAGAGCGCCTGCGAAATCTGGTCCGCGCCGGTCGCCTGCGTCTGCATGCCTTCGTTGATCATCGAGAAGCGCGGCGCGAGCGTCTGCACCTGATGGATGATCTGCGAAAGCTGTCCGCCTACCTGCTGCACGTCGAGCATGCCGCGGCGCACTTCCTCCGAGAACTTGTCCATGCCCATCACGCCCGCCGCGACCGCCGATTGAATCTCCTTCACCATCTGCTCGATGTCGAACGTCGCGACCGCCGTCTGATCGGCGAGGCGGCGGATTTCCGTCGCGACCACCGCGAAGCCGCGCCCGTACTCGCCCGCCTTTTCCGCTTCGATCGCCGCGTTCAACGAAAGCAGATTGGTTTGATCCGCAACTTTCGTGATGGTCGCGACGACCTGATTGATGTTGCCCGCCTTCTCGTTGAGGATCGCGAGCTTGCCGTTCACCGAGCCTGCCGCTTCCATCACGAGGCGCATGGTTTCCTCCATGCGCGTAAGCCCCGCCTGACCGGTGCCCGCGAGCGCCGCCGATTGCTCCGCCACGCCCGAGACTTCGTTCATCGTGCGGACGAGATCGCGCGCGGTCGCGAAAATTTCCCGCGACGTCGCGCCGATTTCCGTCGTCGTCGCGGCCGTTTCGCTCGCCGTGGCCTGCTGCTCGCGCGCGGTCGCGGCGATCTCCGATACCGACGTCGTCACCTGCACGGCCGATTTCTGCGCCTGGCCGACGAGGCCCGTGAGTTCATCGGTCATGCGGTTGAAGCCCGCCTCCAGCGTGCCGAACTCGTCGCGGCGCGCGAGCGCGAGGCGCTGTGTGAGATCGCCGGTACGCATCTTGTCGACGACGTCGACCATGCGCAGCATCGGCACCGTCAGCGCCTTCATCAGCATGAAGCCGAGCACCGCCGCCGCCCCGATCGCCACGACCATGATGACGATGAGCGTCGTTTCCGATTTCTGCACCGAGCCGCGAATGCTTTGCACCGATTTCGCGTTGAAGACTTCGTTATGCTCGACGAGCGCGCGCGTCGCGGCCTGACCCGCTTCCCACGCCGGCGTGAGACGCGTATTGAAGGTCGCGACGGCCGCGTCCTTCGCACTCGCGAGCTCTCGCAGCGTCTGATCCTGTACCGGAAGGTAGAGGTCGCGCTGGCGCTTGAATTCGTTGAAGAGGCGACGGTCGTCTTCTTCGAAGATGGTCGGCGCGTACGTTTCCAGCAGCTTGTCGATGCTCGCCCGCGTTTCGGCGAGATGCTGCGTGTCGCGGCGTATCTGCTCTTCGTCGCGGTCGATGAAGACGAGCCGCTGCGTCAGCGTGTAGTTCTCGATCCAGGCCGCGCGCAGGTCGTTGGAGACCGAGAAGCCGATCATCGAATCGTCTTCGAGGCTCTTTGCTTCGCGATCGATTCCGCCGAGCAGCGTGTATGACAATGCGGCCATGACGAGCATCAGGGTAAGGATGATGCCGAAGCTCGCCAGAATGCGATGCCGGATGGACAGTTGCTTCACGCGTTTGAGCCCTATAACTGGAAAAGGACGACCGCGCGCCGCGCGAGAAACGCGAGGCGTCGCAGATACAGATGGATTTCCGCGCGTGAAAGACGCGCTGCCACACCGTGTTAACGGCCGATTGTGGCTGCGCTTGAATCCGGTGTGTCGAGATGAATCATTTCACCGTGTTTCAGCACGGTGAACGCGTCCGCGGGCAGGCCGGCGCGGCGCACGGCTTCGGCCAGACGGCGCGGCGGCTCGTCGAGCGGTTCGTCGGTCAGCTCGAACGAACCCCAGTGAATGCCGATCGCCTTTTTCGCATGCACGTCCTGGAAGATGCGCACGGCTTCTTCGGGATCGACGTGCTGCGCCTGCATGAACCAGCGCGGATCGTACGCGCCGATCGGAATGAGCGCGAGATCGAAGCCGCCGAAACGCGCGGCGATATCGCGGAAGTCCGGCGAGTAGCCCGTATCGCCCGCGAAGTAAAACGAATACGGACGCGCCGCGCCTGCCGGCGTTTTCACCACCCAGCCGCCCCACAGCGTTTCCGCGCGGTCGAATGGCGTGCGCGCGGACCAGTGCTGGCTCGGCACGAACCAGATATCGAGGCCGGCCGCGTGCGTTTCGTCGCTCCAATCGAGCTCTTCCACATTCGTTATGCCGATATCGTTCATCCACTGTTCGATGCCGAGCGGCACGAGAAAGCGCGGCGGCCCGCCCGCCTGACGGTTGAGCGCTTCGACGCTCGGCTTGTCGAGGTGATCGTAGTGATTGTGCGAGATCAGCACGATGTCGATATGCGGCAGCTCGTCGAGCGTAAGGCCGGGCGGCGTCTTGCGCTTCGGGCCGATGAACGAGAACGGCGACGCGCGTTCCGAGAACACCGGATCGGTGAGGATGTTCACGCCGTCGATCTGCACGAGCGCGCTTGCATGACCGATCCAGGTGAGCGTGTCGGTGGTGCGGTTGGCCTTGAGCCAGGCGATGTCGGGATGCGCCATCGGAAAGTGATAGCCGTTCGCCGGCGGCTTCGGCAAGCCTTGCTTGAAGCGCTCCCAGCGCCACTTCAGGAACGATTCGCGCGGCAAGGTTCCATAGTTGTTCTCGTAGCCCGACGAAGTGCGTTTTGCGTGATGCAGCGGCTGCGGCTCGTGCGATGCAGCTTCCTGGCTGCGCGCCGGCGTGCCTGACGCGCAACCCGCGAGCAACGCGAGCGCGCACAACGCGACATGAGGACGTCGCGCGAACACATCGGAGCAAAAAGCGAAGAAGAGATGCATGTTTTGACGAAGTGCGCGCATCGCGGGCAGTCGATTGTACGGAATGCATGGAGAGCACGCTGTGCGCGCTCTGGTCCGATCATCGGAAAATTGCGTTGCGCCTCGTCCCGCAAGGCCGGGCTAGATAATTCATCGCTAGAAGCCGGAGTCGGCCCGCTTCTTGCGTTCAACTGCCCCAGCGCCGAAACAAGGCGTTTTCGAAATCCAATCGCGGCGCGTGCTGCTTTTTGGATGCGGACATCGCATCCCAGCACGCAGCAGGCCGGTGCCAGAGACGGGGGCGTCATGAGTGGCAGTCAAAGAAGAAACGCAACAAACACGTTCAACCCGCAATTGCATACGATGCACGCCATGCTGGTGTCCCGCGCGGCATCGCATATCGCGAGCGCGATGCGGCCCGAAGGCCGCGACGAAGCGCTCGCGGAGGGCATTACTGAAGTCATCGCCCATTGTGGAAACGCGGGGCTCGGCCTCTTTCTCGCTGCGGTCTGGCATTGGCTCGATGAACGCGACTACCACGAAGCCGCCGACGCCGTGCAGCACTACATCGAAAGCGGCACGATGCCGACGGTCAAGCCAACGCCGAAAGTGGTGCGGCGTCGCGACGTGCGCGTGACGTAACCATCAGGTAACGCATCGGGTGACGCGTCAGGTGCCGAACCATCCGGCATCGACGTAATAGTCGCGCGCGGTGCAGCGCGCCGCATCGTCGGATGCGAGGAACAGCACCATGCGCGCGATGTGTTCCGGGTCGATCCGCTCATGCAGACATTGCTGCGCAAGCAGCTGCGCCTCGCTCTCCGGCGACTGCCACAACTTCATCTGGCGCGGCGTACGCACCGCGCCGGGAATCACCGTGTTCACGCGAATGCCATGCTCACCGAGTTCGCGCGCAAGGCCGCGCGTGAGCCCTTCGATCGCGGCCTTCGCGGTCATGTAAAGCGTGAGATCGGGCAGCGCGAGATGCCATGAGATCGAGCCCATGTTCACGATCGCGCCTTGCTTCTGCGCGCGCATGCGCTTCGCGGCCGCCTGCGCGCAGAAGAACTGATGCCGCAGATTCACGGCCATGCGCTCGTCCCAGTACGCAGCGCTCACATCGTCCCAATGATGGCGGTCGTCGCTCGCGGCATTGTTGATCAGCACGTCGATGGAACCGGCTTCGCTCGCAATGGCGTCGAAGGCTTGCTCGATCGCGCCGGCATCGCGCAAATCGCAACGAAGGAACTTCGGCGCATGCTGCTCGCTCGCGAGCGTCTGTTCGAGTTGACGCGAATCGGCCTCGGCGACATCGATGAAAAACACGCGCGCGCCCTGCTGCGCGAACGCCTCGACGATCGCCGCGCCGATGCCGCTGCCGCCGCCCGTCACGACAACACGCTTGCCCGCAAGACTCGGATAGATGGCGTAGGACATGGCGGCTCGCTCAATGTGAATGACGCGGATTGCCGCGCGTTTCGATGACCTTCAGATACAGCGTCGCGGGTTCGAGGCATCCGCCCGTCGACAACTGTCCGACCGTCAGCCGATACAACTCCTGCCACGGCGTCTGCGCAACCGGCGCGGCGAACGACGATTGCGCGCGACGGCTTTCGAGTTCGGCTTCGTCGAGCAGCACGTTCACGCTGCGGGCGTTCAGATCGACGCGAATCCGGTCGTTCGTGCGCAGCATCGCAAGACCGCCGCCGATTGCCGCTTCCGGCGACATGTTCAGAATCGACGGACTCGCGGACGTGCCGCTTTGCCGGCCGTCGCCCATGCAGGGCAGCGAATCGATGCCGCGCTTGATGAGCTCGGCGGGCGGCGCCATGTTCACGACCTCCGCACTGCCGGGATACGCAACGGTGCCGCAGCCGCGAATCACGAGAATGCAGTGCTCGTCGATCTCGAGCGACGGATCGTTGATGCGCGCGTGGTAATCCTCGGGACCGTCGAAGACGATCGCGCGCGCTTCGAACGTGTTCTCCGCGCCCGGCTCGCTCAGATAGGTCTTTCTGAACGCATCGCCGACGACCGATATCTTCATGATGGCGCTATCGAAGAAATTGCCCGACAGGACCATGAAACCCGCGCCGTGTTTCAGCGGATCGTCCGCCGTGCGGATGACCTCGTTGTCGGCGGCGGGCGCATCGCTCGCGATCTCGCCGATCGTGCGGCCCGACACCGTCAGACAATCGCGCGCGATGAGTCCGGCCTCGTCGAGTTGCCTAAGGACCGCAGGCACTCCGCCCGAGCGATGAAAACTCTCGCCGAGATACTCACCCGCGGGCATGCAGTTCACGATGAGCGGCACTTGCTCGCCGTGGCGCTGCCAGTCGTCGAGACTCAGTTCGATGCCCATGTGCCGCGCGATCGCGATCAAGTGCGGCGGGCAATTCGTCGATGCACCCAACGCGGATGCAACGACGATCGCGTTAATGAACGCCTCGCGCGTCATGATCTTCGACGGCCTCAACTCTTCACGCACCATGTCGACGATGCGCTTGCCCGTGGCATACGCCATCTGTCCGCGCTCGCGATACGCGGCGGGAATGCTCGCGCACGTCGGCAAGGACATGCCGAGTGCTTCGGCGAGACTGTTCATCGAGAGCGCGGTGCCCATCGTGTTGCAATGTCCGATCGACGGCGACGATGCGGTCGTCAGGCGCATGAAGCCTTCGTAATCGATCTCGCCCGCCGCGAGCAGATTGCGCGCGTGCCAGATCACCGTGCCCGAACCGACCCGCTTGCCTTCGTACCAGCCATCGAGCATCGGACCGCCCGAGAGGACGATCGCGGGCATGTCGACGGTGGCGGCCGCCATCAGACATGCGGGCGTGGTCTTGTCGCATCCGGTGGTGAGCACGACGCCATCGAGCGGAAAGCCGTGCAGGATTTCGACGAGACCGAGATATGCGAGATTGCGATCCAGCGCGGCGGTCGGACGCCTGCTCTGCTCCGCGAGCGGATGCACGGGGAACTCCATCGGGATGCCGCCGGCATCGCGAATGCCCGCCTTCGTGCGCGCGGCCAGTTCGATGTGATGGCGGTTGCAAGGCGCGAGATCGCTGCCGGTCTGCGCAATGCCGATGATCGGGCGGCCCGATTGCAATTCCTCGCGCGTCAGGCCGTAATTCATGAAGCGCTCGACGTATAGCGCGGTCATGTCGGCGTGCGAGGGATCGTCGAACCACTCCTGGCTGCGCAGGCGCTTGGGATTCTGTTGGGGCATGAGGTGTCTCTCCATCATTCACAGTCGTTCGACGCTGTGTTCATAGTGGTGTTACCGGTAACATCGCGATCAATGTTAGCACGCAATCGCGTTACTGCTTCGGCTTAAGCGCTTTCGCGCGCTATCACGGAATAGGCCACGCGCACGCGCTTGGCCGGCGGTGCAGCAACGCCCTGATCGCGCGCTTCGAGCGCCGCGAGCAAGGTCTCTCCGGTGCGCAGGCCGATGCCGTATGCGTCGACGGAAACCGTCGTGATCGATGGCGTGCAGCATGCGGCAACCTCGAAATTGCCGAAGCCCGCGACGGCGATATCGTCCGGTACGGTGAGGCCGCGCCGGTGACATTCCATTATCGCGCCGAACGCGGACATGTCGCTCACGCACATCACGGCCTGCGTGTCGGGCCATGCTTCGAGCAGTGCGGCCATCGCCGGGCCGCCGTGACTCATCGTGATCGGCGAATCGCCGAGACGGATGATGCGTCGATCGTCGAGGCCGAGCGCCTTCATCTGCGCACGAAAGCCTTTCAGACGATCGAGACCGCGACGGTCGAGCTCGCTCGCCCCGCCCAGGAAGCCGATGCGTTGGTAGCCTGCGTCCGCCAGATACCGCACCATTGCGCGCGCGGCGCTGACGTTGGAAAAACCGACGGCGGCATCGATCGGATCGGAAGGCGAATCCCACATCTCCACGACAGGAATGCCCGAGCGGCGCAACAGCGCGCGCGTCGCTTCGGTGCGACGCGAGCCCGTCAACGCGATGCAGCGCGGCTGATGACGCAGCATCGAGCGCACGAGCCGTTCCTCGCGATCCAGATGGTAGTCCGTGTCGCCGATCAGCAATTGCAGGCCGTGCGGTTCGAGCGACGCGGAAAGACCGCGCACCGTGTCGGAGAAATTCGAGCTCGCAAGCGACGGCACCAGCACGGCAACGAATTCCGAACGGCCGGACGACAACGCGCCGGCAGCGGCATCGGCGACGTAGCCGAGTTCGTCGATAGCTTGCTGCACGCGTTCGCGCGTCGCCAACGCAACGCTATGTCCGGCGAGCACGCGCGATACGGTCATCTTCGACACGCCGGCGAGACGCGCGACGTCGGACATGCGCGGCGGGCCGGCGGAAGGATCGAAGTCTTGCTCGGACATGCGGCGATGGTCCTCAGTCGACGCGGACCCAGCCGTCTTCACGCTGTTCCAGGATGACATGCAGCTTCGTCTCGCCTGCTTCGCGGTCTGAGGCGGTTACCTCCGGGAAAGCGCGCTTGATGTCGCGATCGTCGGCCCACGGAGCCACGCTCTCCAGCTTGTAGGTGTAGGTAACGTCGGAACGGTGAGCGGTGGGATCGGGCTCGGTCCAGCTCACGACCTTGTCCAGCTTGACGTGCGCGTAACAAAGCATCCAGGCGCGCGGATCGCTCGTCGCGTTCGGATCGCCGGCGGGCCGGTTGGTTTCGACCGCGTACTTTTGCCCTTCGCCCGTAAGGCTGTACGCGAGGCCGTTCTGTTTGGCGTTAGCGTTCGCGGATGTCGGGGCCGCTCGCGCGATGAGCCCGCTCTTTTCGAGCGCAGCGAGCTGTTCGCGCAGCGCGGCAGCCGAATATTCGTTGAGGTCCCGAATGCTATAGGCCGATGGGAACGCGTAGGGGCCGCGGCCGCTGCGATTCAGGCATAGCAAGCCGCGATTCGTTTTCATGTCGGCGGAAATCGCGTCGCCGAGGCTGGACTCGCTTGCATCGTTCTTCTTGCCGCACGCCGCAAAAAGCAGCGTCGCGCTGACGGCGGCAATCAACAGGCTCGTTCTCATATGCGCTCCGGGATGGGTCGGCATGATGGGTACAACCTTTCGATGCCATTCTACCGACTGAAGCAGCGCATCGGAGTTGGAACGGCACCGGAACAGACTTCGTTGATGCAAATGCCGCGCTTCAAACGCAAAAACCCCACCTTTTGGGGTGGGGTTTTTGTTTGAAGCATGAGGAGCCTGACGATTACCTACTTTCACACGGGTATCCGCACTATCATCGGCGTGGAGTCGTTTCACGGTCC